>NZ_JADWYR010000002.1:708918-1063377 GCF_015831355.1 Panacibacter microcysteis | reverse complement strand
TTGTTGCAGCCACACTTATAAGAACATTCATTTTTGAAGCATACACCATACCAACGGGCAGTATGGAACGAACCTTACTCATCAATGATTTTCTTTTTGTAAACAAACTCAGCTATGGGCCGCGCCTTCCGCAAACACCATTGAGTTTTCCGTTTGTACATAACACGTTGCCTGCCATGCCTACCACGCCTTCTTATCTTAAGTGGATACAGGTACCTTACACGCGGCTTGGTGGCCTGGGTGAGATAAAACGCAATGATGTAGTGGTGTTTAATTTCCCTGCAGGAGATACGATCATCAATCTCGAAAGCTTTGGTTCAAAAAATCCTTATTATGATGTGTTGAGAAAAGAATTCAATGGCAACAGGGATCAGTTGATGTCGCAATACGGAGATCATATTCTTGTACACCCGATGGATAAAACGGATAATTACATCAAACGTTGCGTTGGTGTACCTGGTGATGATTTACAGATCAAAGACGGTATTTTATATGTTAATAACGAAAAGGCTTTTGTGGCGCCCGATTCCCAGATAGATTACGAGGTAGAGACAAACGGAACGCCTTTCTCACAGGATTTTTTAGAAAATGAACTCGGCTACAAGATTATTTCTGAAAACGGAAATGTGTACGAGCAAAACGGAGACTACAATGAAATTCCGCAATCTAATATCGTGTTGTTGAATCTTACACCGGGTAAGGTAGATATTGTGAAAAAACAACCAAATGTAAAGAGTGTCAAAATGTTCCTGAATACACAACCAGACCCCATGGATATCTTTCCTTACGATAAGTATCATGCCTGGAGCGTAGACAGTTTTGGGCCGTTGCATATTCCCAAAAAAGGCGAAACAGTAGCACTGGCGCAGGATAATATCGATATTTACAGGAGAATTATCACGGTGTACGAACACAATACACTCGAAGTGTCTAATGGCAAATACATCATCAATGGCAAGGAAACACCTTCCTACACATTTAAATATAACTATTACTGGATGATGGGTGACAACCGCCATCGCAGCCAGGACAGCCGTTTCTGGGGTTTTGTGCCCGAAACACACGTAGTGGGTAAAGCATCATTAATATGGTTTAGCTATGCTGATGGCCCGAGATGGAACAGGTTTTTCAGGTCGATCAAATAAACCGCAATAAATATTTACGGAAAATCTCCGCTCAACATTGAGTGGAGATTTTTTATTTATATGCGTAAATTGCTGGTATGAATAAAGTGTTAGCGCAATTTGAATATGAGGTGTACGAATCTTTCAATGAGTTGTCAGCGGCAGACAAACAACTGGTAACTGTGGCCAGAAATGCTACTGCCAATGCTTACGCACCTTATTCCAACTTTAACGTTGCTGCGGCTGCATTACTAACCAACGGACAAATTGTGGAGGGTACCAACCAGGAAAATGCAAGTTTTCCGGTAGGCATTTGCGCAGAACGTGTAGTACTTGCGGCCGTTGCATCTCAATTTCCCGGAACTGTTATAGATACCATGGCCATAAGCTATAATAACCACCATGGCACAAGTTCCAAACCTATCTCGCCATGTGGCATGTGCAGGCAGGCATTAACAGAGTTTGAAAACCGTCAGCACCAACCCATAAGGGTTATACTTACCGGCATGCAAGGCAGTATTTACATTATCAAAGAGGTAAAACAGCTACTGCCACTGCATTTCAGCAGCAGCGATCTTAAAGAAGGTTGATTTTTATGTACCCGGCAAATGTGCAGGTGGCATCATCGTTGCGTCGCACTCTTGTACGGCTAGACCTTTACTGATCAAACGCGAAGAACTCAGCGTATAATGATATTTGCACCGGATATGTTATGCCGGGATCGTGCGCAGGTTAATCGAACAAATCAGAAGACAAATAGCGGTCGCCACGGTCGCAAACAATAAAAACAATTACGCCTTCTTTTATTTCTTTTGAAAGTTTTATGGCAGCATATGCAGCACCACCGCTGCTCATACCACTAAAAATTGCTTCTCTTGTTGCCAGTTTTTTGGCCATCGACCGGGCGTCTTTTTCATCTACTTCAATAATACGGTCTATACGCTCTTTCTCAAAAATTTTCGGCAGGTATGCCTGTGGCCATTTACGAATGCCGGGTATGTGAGAGCCGTCGGTTGGCTGGCAACCTACAATCTGAACATTTGGGTTCTGCTCTTTCAGGTATCTTGATACACCCATTATGGTACCCGTAGTTCCCATTGCAGAAACAAAGTGCGTAACCGTGCCTTGCGTATCTTTCCATATTTCCGGGCCCGTGGTATTGTAGTGCATTAAGTAATTATCAGGGTTGGCAAACTGGTTGAGCATAAGATAGCCTCCCTTTGCAACCTGTTCATTGGCATAATCGATAGCACCTTCCATAGATTTTGCTTTTGGCGTTAATATTACCGTAGCGCCAAATGCTTGCATAGTCAGCACACGTTCTCTAGTTGCATCTTCGGGCATTACCAGTTCTATTGGTACATTGAACATACTGGCAATCATTGCCAGCGCAATACCGGTATTGCCACTGGTGGCCTCAATAAGTTTTATACCCGGTTTTATTTCGCCGCGGTCCAGCGCACCTTTGATCATACCATACGCGGCACGGTCTTTTACACTGCCGCCGGGGTTATCGCCTTCCAGCTTACCGTAGATTTTTACATTTTTGTTTACCGTAATATTCTTTAGTTCAACCAATGGAGTATTGCCTACAAGATCAAGAATAGTTGCCATATCAGGTGCGCTTTGATGCACTGCAATTTAGTAACGAAATAGCTGATGCCTTAAAAATTATTCGCGTTGTGGCTTACAATTTAACACATCAAAAAGCCCCACGTAGTGTGAGGCTTTTTATTCTAGTGCAGTGTATCCATGATAGATTGAAATTCTGCCTGCAGTGCCCTTTCTGCCGGCGTCATTTTGCTTGGTTTAATCGGTCTCTTTTCTTCAGGGTCCAGTACCACGTTGTAAAACCTTCCGGTGCTGTCGTACAGTTTATATTGTGTGTTATTAATCCATCGTCTTACCACGTTCCCGTTCTGTGCATCTGTATCGGGTTTGTAATGGCAGAAAACCCACTCCCTGGGTGTGTTGGGTAAGCCCCGCAACTGGTTAAGGAAACTTACACCATCTACCGGGCCATAGTCTGCAGGTGTTGAAATACCGGCCGCTTCAAATGCGGTTGCGGTAAAATCTGTAAAGTCAATGAGGTTATTATTAACCTGCCCGCCTCTTACGCCGCCTGCGGGCCATGTAACAATCAGTGGAACATGAGTACCATAAGTATTGGTAGAAGATTTAGAACCTTCCTGGTATACACCATCCTGTGTAAACCATATACCATGGGGGGTACCATTGTCTCCTGCAAACACCAGGATGGTGTTGTTAAACAATCTCCATGCTCTTAAAGAATCTGCAAGCATGCCAATTTTTTTGTCCATGTATTTTACCATAGAAGGAAAATAGCTGCTGTCAGAAGGACTCTTAGGATCCCATGCTGCATATTGCGGGTCATCTGGTGTGGGTGAGTAAGGGGAGTGACATAAAGTAATGGGAAAATACACAAAGAAGTTATTCTTCCTGTTGTCTTTTATAAATGACAAAACACGGTCTGTAAAAATATCATCACCGTATTGGTTTCTTACAACATTATCGGGCAGGTAACCGCTGTTCTCATAAATGCGCGGTGTTTTGTAATGAGAGCCGTTATCACCAAGAAATGCGCTCCATACACTATAGCTGTCAAAACCATGCGCTTTTATAGAAACATCCCCACCGTCAAACGCCCATTTACCGGCAACATAGGTTTTGTAGCCGGCGCTTTGCAATACGTTCGACATCATCTTTTCATTCAGATCCAGTATGCCCCACTCATTATAATTACGAAAATTGTATTTACCGGTCATAAACATGGTGCGTGACGGCGAACAAAGCGGCGAGCCGTAACATTGGGTGAAACGCATACCCGCAGCAGCAAGACGATCTATATTGGGCGTTTGATAAGTCTGACCGCCATTTACTGTAGGAAGTCCATACCCAACATCGTCTGCAAGTATGAGGATGATATTTGGCCTGCCGGTGGCTGCCGCTGCATCTGACACATCTGCTGAAACAACAGCGTTGCTGCCAGATAGCTCAGCTGCCTTTTTACAAGACCATACTATCGAACTAATAAGTATTACAGAAAATACACGCGTTAGCAGTTTTGGTACATTAACTTTCATGGTAGTTGGTTTATGGACGGATCGATTGGTTTGTTTAGCCCTGGTGTTGCGATAAAAATAAAGCTATTCGCCGATATTTCAAAACGCTAAAGCTCTTACTGTCAACCATATGTTTATGTTACTTCTTAATGATTGGCAAGTATTTGTTCTTTGCTGCCATCTTCGCACTGCTCAATAATGTGTTGCAGTTGAAGAGTGCGACGCAACGATGATGCCACCTGTACTTTTGCCGGGTACCTAAAAAAACAAATACTGCGATTGAAGATTTATTGGTCATTGATTTGTTATTTTGACCCTGAATGAAAAAAATATTCTTATACGTTGTTGGTTTGCTGCTGATTGCCGGTGTGGCATTTGCATGGTTGCTTTTCGGGCCGGGAACGGGTTTTAACGGTGACAAAAAATACCTGTATGTGAGACCGGGAAATGATATGCAACAACAGGTACAGGCACAGGTTGATACGGCAAACCTGTTTAGCTTTCCTGCTATTTTTAAACTGGCAGCCAATAATGCCGGTGTGTGGGATAAACTGAGAGCAGGGCGTTTTGAAATAAAAAAAGGTGCAAGCATTGTTACGGTTGTGCGGATGCTGCGCAACAACACACAATCTCCGGTAAAACTGGTCATCAATAAATTGCGGACCAAAGAAAATTTTGCACGGCAACTCGGCAAAAATTTCTCATTCGATTCTGCTGCAGCCATGAATTTTTTATCCAGTAATGATTCTTTGCTGGCCCTTGGTGTAGATACCAATACGGTTTTTACTTTGCTTATTCAAAACACTTACTTCTTTAACTGGTACACGCAACCGCTTACTGTATTGGAAAGGCTGAAGGAAGAGCACCAGAAATTCTGGAATGAAACAAGATTACAGCAGGCGCAGGAGCAGGGGCTAACACCTGAACAGGTTTATACCATTGCATCTATAATAGATGAAGAAACCAATAAACAGGAAGACAAAGGGAAGATTGCCAGTGTTTACATTAACAGGATGAACAAAGGCATGCTGCTTGGAGCCGACCCGACAGTGAAATATGCGCTGCGCGATTTTGCGCTGAAGAGAATCTATTATAAACACCTGGCAGTAGAATCTCCTTACAACACTTATAAATACAAAGGATTGCCGCCCGGCCCCATATGTATTGCCGCAACCTCTACCATAGATGCAGTGCTGCAGGCACCTAAAACAGATTATCTTTTCTTTGTGGCCAACAGCGATTTTAGCGGGTATCATCATTTCAGCAACAGTTTTGCAGAACATGATAAGTATGCAAAAGAGTACCAGCGTGCGCTGGACGATCTTATCAGGAGCAAACAAACACAGTAGTATTGAGAAAAATTGAACGTATTATATTAGAATCCAAACCGGTAACTTCCTTTCGTGAGAAAAGTAAGCAGCTTATCATTCCGGGGTTCCAGGGTTTACCACTATACGAAGTTTGGCATTTTTTTATTGGCCAGATAAAGCGCGAGGGGTTGAACACCAGGGCGGCCGCTATTTCTTTTAATATTATTATGGCTATACCTGCAGCGTGTTTGTTCCTGTTTACTTTGGTTCCTTATTTTCCCGTATCGAAAAGTATTCACAACGAGCTGATCGGGGTTATTGCAAACATCAGCCCCAATGAAGATACCCGAAAAGTGATTGCAGATTTTCTGGATGATTTTTTCAATAAGCCAAAAACCGGCTTGCTTTCTATTGGTTTTATGCTTGCATTGTTTTACACCTCCAATGCAATGATGGGTATTATAAGAAGTTTTGACCGTTCTCTACTCGACAGGGCAAAACCGAAATTTCTTGGCAAACGTCTGCGGGCTATCAAGCTCACCATCATACTTGTTATCCTTTTTATAGGAACGGCCATTATTTCAGCAGGGCAGGGTGTGTTGTTTAATTACATTATGGAAAAGCTGGGTATTGAAAACGACAACACCAAATACCTTATTCAAAGCCTGCGATGGCTGGTGGTAGTGGCGTTATTTTTATATGCGGTGGCGTTTATTTATAAGTTTGCCCCCTCTGTGCAAAAACGATGGAAATTGCTTTCACCGGGTGCCGTGCTTGCCACGCTGTTAATGATACTTGCCACCTGGCTGTTTTCGTTATGGGCGCAGAATTTTTCCAACTATAACAAGTTTTACGGGTCCATCGGTTCGCTGCTGATCATTATGACGCTGATTTTTATCAACGCATTGATTTTGCTGATCGGTTACGAACTCAATGTTAGTATTACTTATCTTAAAAGGCACACGGATAAACTGAAATTGAAAAAAAAGCAGTAATCAATGTTTTGATACCGGCAGCGGAACTTTGGGCATCGTCCCTTGCGTCGCAATCACTTCATCTGTATATCTGTGGGCAGCAGCAACCTTCGCACTATTTTATTTCCGCAATGGCAGCATTCATTACTGATAAAGCAATACTGTCCGTACCTTTTGGCAACCGGTATTTTGTTTTAAAGCTGATGGAAGCATTTGGTTTTATTACTTCATCAATCACATCTTCGTGCTCTTCTGCCATAGCCCCGTTTTTATAACACAACATTTTTACCCGGATGTCAGTATATGCAACAATGCTTGCCTTATTTGTAATAGTCCCGCGGATCACTGTTTGGCCGATAAGATTTTTCTTGTCGTCGCCTTTTACCATCAAAAACTTCAACGGGTGTTTTTTCTCTTTCGCTTCAAGACTTTCTTTCTGATCTACGTAAGATTGTTCATTTTCTGCTGCGGCGTCACCTGAAGAACAGGCAGGAAGAATCATCAGGACGAAAAGCGAAGATGTTACCAGAAGAAATTTTGAGAACAAACTTTGACTAGCTTTCATAGTTGTAATATTAATGGAATGTTTAGAAAAATTTTAATAACGGCTTTTAATTTTTAACGCTTTAAGGATGTATAAATGTTAATATAAAGATTAAAAATTGCTATAATTTATAGTTCCGCTAACATAAAATACAACATTTTGTAAATGTGTCCGTTTTCAGGAACATGTTGTGTATGAGTAAAGAAAGATTTTAAAAGCATGCCCACAAGCTTTGCAGTATAACTTGCTGTTAATTAAATCTTAATTATTCTAATATATAATAGTATATATATTCGCTTAAGTAAAACGGTGACCCTGTTTTTACTGTAAAACCAATATCATGAAGACTGCACCCCCTAATAGTGCTCCGTTCCGGAGTATAATGGTTATATGTTTTATGGCCATTTCGCTTGCCACACTTGCGCAGACTACGCTTGTAAACTACAACTTTGATGTTTCAAATATTACCAACTATCCAAAATTCTACTCCAGGTACGTCAATGGCATTTCATCTGTATTAAGTTCAGGAAGTAATTACAGCCAGGCGCTGCACGACGGCTCAAGCAGTTTTGCCGGTACTGTTACGGGAGCATCTGCCTTTACAGCAAATACCACAGCTTCTCCAAACAGGATCGTTGCATTAAGTGGTACAAGTGCTCAATATTTCAACTTCAGGCTTACCGGTTCAAGCCTTAAGGCATATTCAAATTTTAAAGTTTATTTTCAACACAGAAGAGGTACTACAGGTACATCCACGATAAACACTATTCAATACAGCGTAGATGGTGCAGCGTTTGTAACGATAGCGACTGCGGTTGCAACGTCAACGACATGGCAGGAGTATCTTTCTTCAGCCCTGTCAGTCACACCGGCTACGTCTCTTGATATCAGGATCAATTTTACAAACAGTTCCACCAGTGGCATTTTCGCCGTAGATAATTTTCAGGTACAAGGCCAGGGGCCTGCATCAGCCACCGTTTGTATCGCACCCAATCACCCCGTGGCGGCGAATTTATTTGCATCCACTACCGACAACATGATCGCTTCCTTCAGGATGGATGCACATGTAACATCTATCGCTCCATCAGCAATCACCGTTACAACCGGTGGTACTTACATTGCTACAGATTTTGCAAACTTTAAACTCTGGCAAAATTCCTATAACTCTTTATACGGCGCCACACAGGTAGGCAGCACTGTTTTAACTGCTCTTTCCGGCGGCAACATTACATTTAATACCGGCTTCAGTAGTATTGCTGTAAATAAGTCTTCTTATTTTTTTATTACAGCCGATGCACTTGTTACAGCTACTGCAGGAAGAACAATCAATATTACCACTACTGCTTTCACAAACTTTAGTTTTTCAGGTACGCCTGCCAAGGTGGGAACCACACCAGTAAGTGTGGGAAATACTTTCACGATAGCAAGCAACAGGAACAGGTATACACAATCATCCGGTTCTGGCAACTGGGATAATGGTAGTGCCGTAAACCGGTGGGGTACTGCTTCAGGTGGTCCTTACTCAGGCAGATGGGTGCAAAACGGTACGGCGAATTTGGAAACTGCCGGTGAGACAATCCAGATGGATGCAACAACCGGTGCTACCGCGCAGCAGGTGAATGTAACGGCTGCCAGTTTCAATGTGCAGTCCACACTTACACAGGTTACTACAGGTCTTACACTAAACAGCCCTGCAATTATCGACGTTTCAGGTTCCAACACACTCAGGTTATCTAACAGTGCCGGTGGTAACGGCAACGGTAATCCGCTGTTAACAAGCTATGGCTTAAGAAAAGAAGGTACTGGCGAAGTAATGTTCTCACAGCCTTTTTCTATTTATAATTCCGGATTGTCTGGGCCTATTTACATAAACGGAGGAACGCTTACAATAGGAGATAAGTCTAATACAAACAACCCCAATCTGTATGTGTACGATAATGATTTCTTTATCAACAATGGTAAACTGACAATTGCGGCCTCCACCAGCACATTTGCATCACCGGGCTTTATAAGGTCTCTAACTGTGGATGGTTCAGGCTCTAATACAGCGTCAATAGAAATTTACAATACCGGCACCACCGGTTCACTATATTCAGAGCCTACGACAGATGATCGTTATCCCCAACTGGCAATTGATATGGTTCCGCTTACGATTAAGGGTACCCTGAACTTCGGTTACGCGGGTAACATCTCTGGTGTAACTACCGCTATGGCGCTTGGCAACGTAACATTGACCGGTAACGCTACTTTCAAAACGCAAACCAACGGTGTCGGTAATCTTGCTTCATCTTCCGGGATAATCTCCAACCTGGAACTTGCAGGCGAAGGCGGACGAAGCGGTTTATCTGGCACGCCTGCAATCGGAAATTTTGGTGTAACTGACAATGGTTATACACTTACTGTGTTAGGCGGCGGAAGCAACTCATGTGACGGAGGCTATGTAAGCATAAACGGAGATGGCGGTACCAGCACAGGCGCATGGAGCGTTGGTAAATCGGATGGTACTGAAGCGGGCTACCTGTCTATCAACGATGTGGACGGCATGACTTCAGGCAGTATTACGGTTTACAACAACAGCCAGCTGGACATCAATGTAACGGGCGCTACCGTCAACATTGCCAAGACGCCGACAATCAACCTGAATGGCGCTAAATCTTTCTCTTACTACGGTGCACTGGCCTTATACAACAGTACTGCAAACAGTTCAAACTCCTGGGCCAGCCCGGTAGTGGTAAACAGCACTGACGCAACAATCGCGTTGTACAACAACGAGTGGATCATGGGAGGCGCATTCACAGGTACAGGCACTTTGCAATTATGGGCCAATACATCCACACACAATCTCACCCTTACATCAGGGGCCAATACATGGAGTGGCGGAACAAAAATACTGAGTGGTATTCTTAATGTCAGTTCAGGATCATCCATCAGCACAGGTGCATTGACAATGGCACAGCTAAGCGGCTTCGATACACGTATAAACTTCAATAACGCTGCACAGACCATAGGCGCCTTGTCATCTGCATGGGTAAATACTACAGGCACAAGAAGCCAGGTAATCAATCTTGCTACAAATCATATTCTCACGGTAAACCAATCCACAAGTACAAGTTATGGCGATGGTGCGGTTAATACACTTACAGCTATTATCTCCGGTGCAGGAAACCTGATAAAAGATGGCACCGGCACATTAACGCTCACCGGTGCTAATACATATACCGGTTTAACACAGGTAAAAGCGGGCACATTGCAATTGAACAGGCTGTACACAGCCTCTGGTTCTGTATTGCCTGCTACCAATAATGTACATATTATAGGAGGCACACTGCGTGTTACAACCAACCAGACCCTGAATGATGTTATTCTATCTACCGGCACGTTACAGGTAGACAACGGAGTTACATTAACTATCAATGGCACACTTACCCTTGTAAATGGTTCTATCAGTCTCGTGGGTACAGGTAAAATTGCCTACGGTGCTTCCGGCCGCGTTACGTATGCGGGCAGCAATCCACAAACAACCTCCACGGCAGAAATCCCTGCATCTGCCGGGCCCAAAGGAATTATTGTTGACAATAACACCAATTCTGGTGTTACCCTCAGTGCTAATGTAGCCAACCTTACCGGCGCATCAGTTGTAAATGGCTGGCTGGATTTTGATGGTAAAACAATGACTGGTACCGGCGGTACTTTTACATTGAATGGTCTTGTTGGTCCCTACAGTTTTACCGGCACAACTTCAACTTCGTCTAATGTAATTACCAATGTATCCAGCACTGCGGGTCTTGGGCTGGGTATGAGGCTTATCAGTTCAGCGTTACCGGGAGGTACATATATCATCTACATCAATCCGCTGGTGGCAAACAGCGTAACGATCAATAACAATGGATCATCTAACAGCGTGGGCGCATCGGTTACAGCAGCATGGCGTGGTGGCCTTAAAGTGAGCCTGCCAAACGGTATCGGCGATGGCAGCACCAGCTCACACGTACAAACAACGGGAACAAATGTGTACAATTCAGGTGCAAATTATATCTTTAAAACACCAACAAGTGGTACCACAATATTCCCTGCATTCCCAACTGTAGGAACACTTTCTTATAGCCCCGCATACGACGTAGCCATCCAGGCTGGTTCTGCCAACAAAGTAATTCTGGGCACATCGCAGGATATAGAAATATCACATGATCTTACATTGACCAGCGGTTTATTTGTAACCAACAACAACCTTATTACATGGGCCAACAGTGGTGGTATATTATCAAGTCCAAACAGTCCTTTTGCCACTATGAGTACCGCTTCAAATACAAGTTACATTGTAACCGCGACCAACACCGGGGCTGAGTTGTCTGTATCCGGTGCATTCACGGGCAACAAGGGTTTCAGGATAAAAAATGTAGGCAGCAGTACAGATATTTATTTCCCTGTAGGGTTAAAATTCAGCTCACCAAACAGGATGATGATCAACAATACCGGCACTGCAACAGACATCACCGTATTACTGAAAAGTGGTGATCTTGCTCAAACGCCGGGCGCCAGGGTCAACCGCATATGGTATATGCATTCTTCCGTAACCAGCGGTGTAAAAGCCAATATGCGCCTGTTCTTTACCAAAAAAGACTGGACAGGCTGGCCCACCACACAGGAAGAAGTAGAATCAGGTTTTGTTTACAACGATATACATCTTATCCAGAGAAATTACAGCGGCGCCTTTGTCAACAAGTCTGCAGGTACAGATGTAAGTGGCGCTAACTTTATAAGTGGTACATATACCAATACAGAAGTTTATGGACAATATTCCATAGGTGTAAGTGCTGATGCCGGCGGTGCAACAAACGGTATCAACAGCTTCTCCAGATTCAGTCTCGTTAATGAATACATCGTTCTACCGGTACATGTTACCAACATAAAGGCTTTTCAACAGGATCAGCATATACGCGTAAACTGGACAGCACTCAATGAAACCAACATTGATCACTACGAAGTGGAAAAATCACTCACAGGAAATGATTTCAAAGCCATTGCAAAAACAACAGCGCTTAATAACAATCAGCCACAGAATCTTTACGGCATAACAGATATGCAGGTAAATGCAGGCAAACAATACTACCGTATCAGGATCATTGCAAAAGACGGTGAAGTAAGCTATACGGCTGTTGTTTCAGTAAACATCAATGGCGGAAAACCAGCCGTAACCGTGCAACCCAACCCTGTTCAAAACAAAGTTGCCAACCTCCAGTTCAACAATATCCCGGCAGGTAAGTACCAGGTGCAGTTGTACAATAGTGTCGGACAAAAAGTATACAGCAAAGTAATCGATCATAATGGCGGGTCATCATCGCAGCAACTTAATCTGCCATCATCGGTTATTGCAGGAAATTATATATGCAGGGTGTTTGGTGAAACTGCCAGTTTCAGCATAACACTTGTTGTGGAATAGTTTGATGGATTATGTAAAACGTAATAGTTTATTCAACCGGCTATGTCTATAGCTGGTTGATTTTTTTTGTACCAAACTGCAGTGCATGTATTAAGCTTTTGTTGCGTCGCACTCTTGTACGGTTGAACCTTTACGGGGCAAACGCGAAGACCGAAGCAAAGGTTTCTCACAGGCATGCTTCAGCGTATTGGCCATAAAGTGCCATTTGAATTCCACGCCTTGTTTTTATTGGTATCACATTGTTTATTTAAAGTATTTTTCGCCATCTTGCTTAAAATACGGTGAATGAATTTATCTACAGAATTAGTGCTGATCATTATTGCCTCCGTGGTGGTAGTTTCTTACCTGTTTTCAATAGTATCGAATTATATCAAGATCCCTTCTGTATTACTGTTGCTTATCACAGGCATCCTTACGAGGATCGTTGCAGGACAACAACACTGGGAAATTCCTGTGCCCGAAAAGCTTACTGAAATGCTGGGTGCAGTGGGGTTAATCATGATTGTACTGGAAGCCGGCCTCGACCTGAAGCTGGGAAAGAATAAACTAGGTTTAATACGCAGTTCATTCTTTGCAGCGCTGTTTATTTTCCTCTTATCGCTTGCAGGCATCAGCACGGCGTTGTACAACATTTTACATGAGCCATGGATCAATTGTATTGTGTACGCGCTGCCACTGTCTATCATGAGCAGCTCTATTGTTATTCCCAGCCTTCACCAGTTAACACAACAGAAAAAAGAATTTCTTATATACGAAGCATCTTTCAGCGATATTATCGGTATCCTTATGTTCAACTATTTTATCGGCGATAAAATAATGACGCTTGCTTCTGTTGGTTCTTTTTTCCTTAGTATTATAATCGCTATTGTATTGTCACTCATATTTTCAGTGCTATTGTTCATCATACTAACCAAGGCAAAAACAAACGTCAAATTCTTCCTTGTTTTTGCATTGCTCATTATCCTGTACGAAGGTGGTAAACTGATGGGGCTGCCTTCGCTCATTATAATCCTTGTTTTCGGTTTACTCATGAAGAACTGGCAGCTTTTGAACCATCCACGTATTGCCAATATGTTCCCCAAAGAAAAAGTGGATGAAACAACACACCTGTTGCATTCACTTACTGCAGAAAGCTCTTTTCTTATACGTACTTTCTTTTTTATACTGTTTGGGTTTTCTATAGATATTAGCCTCATTGGCTCAACGCAGGTAGTACTCATCGGCAGTATAATTGTTGGTGTATTGCTGATCACCCGTTTTTTTTACCTGCGTTTCTTCCTGCGCGAAAGTGTTTACCCCGAAGTGTTCTTTATTCCACGTGGCCTTATCACCATCCTCTTGTTTTATAAAATTCCCGATGCGCTAAAGCTTACCACGTTCAATGATGGTATTCTCTTTTATGTAATTCTCGTTACCAGCCTCATCATGATGCTGGGTATGATCTTCTACAAAAAAGACAAAAAAGATATTGTGGAAGATGACCTGCTCGACAGGTAATAACAGCACAAAACTTCGCCTGCAAAAAATATATTGGCTGGTCTGTGAGTAATGTTGCATGGCCTTGCTGCCGGGTCTTCGCACCAGCCCAGTAAAGATTCAAGTGTACAAGAGTGCGACGCAACGAAAGCTCAATGCATGTACAACAGCCGGGCTCCAAAAAAATTCTTTTTCTCCCTCACGCATAAGTTGTTAACTTAACAAACACGTTTAAAGACCAAAAAACACTCTTGCCATGACTCATCTAAAAGTTTATAATAAACAGGACGTATTGCTTTTAACCAGACTACGACGATTCGAAACCAAATTAGGTGAGCGTTTGCAAACTATAAATGATGCAGACCGGATTGAGGAATCGCTGGCTGCCTCTACCGCAAAGTATGTACTGGTAGGTGTTCCGGAAGATACCGGTGTGAAGGCCAATTATGGTAATGGCGGCTGCGATACAGCCTGGATGCCCTTCCTGCAGGCTTTCTTAAATATTCAGAGTAATGACTTTTTGCCTGGCGACAACATGCTTTTGCTGGGGCATTTTGACTTTAGTGACCTCGGTCTTGTAATTGAAGAAAACGCAGGCAGCTACGAAGAAAAAATTGAAGCATACCGTCACGCGGTAAACACCATTGACGATGAAGTAGAGCACCTCATCAAACTTATTACATCGCATAAAAAAATACCTGTAGTAATCGGCGGTGGCCATAACAATGCATATGGTTGTATAAAAGGGGCTGCCAAAGGTTTATACAAGGCAGGCCTCATACCTTTGGCGCAGGTTAATGCTATCAATTTAGATGCGCATGCAGACTACAGGCCGCTCGAAGGCAGGCATAGTGGTAACGCATTCCGCTATGCAGATGAAGACGGATACCTGGCCAAATATTGCGTTGTTGGCCTGCACGAAAACTATATACCGCAAAACTGCTGGATAGACATTGTGAATGACCCATTCATAGATGTGATTACCTATGAAGATATTTTTCTGCTGGAAAAAAGAAACTTCATGCAGGCCATTGCCCACGCAACCAGTTTTACGGAAGACACTTACTGCGGTATAGAGATCGATCTCGACAGCATTCAAAACACGCTCAGCAGCGCAGCTACGCCCAGTGGCATACTGCCGTTGCACGCAAGACAGTTCGTTACTTTTTCTGCAAGCGATAGCAAGATCGCGTACCTGCATATTTGCGAAGGTGCATCACGCATCAGCGATGGTCGCAGCGATGCAGGTATGGGAAAACTCATCAGCTACCTGGTGAGCGATTTTGTAAAAGCTGCAGAAGCCATGTAGTATTTATGTAGCAGGCTGCATTACTACTATGATGCACCTGTTGTGTCACTCACTTGTACGCTTTTATCATTATTCAGCAAAGTGCATACAGCATGCACTTTAACGGTCATGCTGCATGCAGTCATTGTATTATTCAGCTTCGGCAAGTTGCTTTACGTTTTGCAAAGCTGCCGGGCAGGTATTTAAAAAATAATCTTTAAAGTCTTCGGTAATGTCCATATCAAGCTGAAGTAATGTGTTGTTGCCTGTTTCTGTAAGTGTGTAATTTTCTTTTGAGCCACTCCACTGCTTTACCCTTTCGCTGGTGGTATCTTCTGCGCCGTCTTTTACTTCTCCCAGGTGTTCAAAAGACATAAACTCGTTTGGCCTGTTTGCCGCAACCCGGCTAACCATACCGCAACCATTGCCATCCAGGAACAATACTTTGCTGTCTTGTTTCCAGTTATCGGTTACAACGTGCGAACCTTCAGAAAAAACAGCGGTCCATTTCCGGTAGGTGTCATCACTCCACAATATTTTCCACACTTTTTCTTTTGGGGCCTCAATGTTTACAGATAAAGTGATCTTTTCCATAGTTTGTAGTTTTAATTAGCAATCTGTTTATTTGATAGTGTAAAGGTGCTCAATAGTTTAGTTTTACAACAGGTAAAAAGCGACATAAATCGGGCTGATTGCGGCAATATATTTGCAGCACAGGTCATCTACAATAAACATACAATCATGAAATACAGAAAGCTTGGCAACACAGATCTGGATTTATCAGAAATAACGTTTGGCGCATGGGCCGCCGGCGGCTGGATGTGGGGCGGCAACGAAAGCAATGATGCAATAGCAGCAATTAGGGCGTCTTATGACTTAGGCGTAAATGCCATTGATACAGCGCCAATTTACGGCCAGGGTGCCAGCGAGGAAATAGTTGGCAAAGCCATCAAAGATATACCCCGTGATAAGATACATATTCTCACCAAGTATGGTATGCGCTGGATGATACAAAAGGCAACTTCGCTTTTAAAAGCAAAGACAACAGCGGTAATGATATTAATATTTACAAATATGCCGGCAAAGAAAGCGTTATAAAAGAATGCGAAGACAGTTTGAAAAGACTGGGTACTGATTATATAGATCTTTACCAGATACACTGGCCAGATGTTACCACGCCTATACCTGAAACAATGGAAGCCGTGGCGCAATTGATCAAAGATGGTAAAGTACGCTATGCCGGCGTGTGCAATTATGATGCGGCGCAAATGCAGGAAGCGGATAAGCATGTAATGATCGCAAGCAACCAGGTTCCGTACAGCATGGTAAAGCGCGATATTGAAAAAGATGTAGTGCCTTACTGCCTCGAACACCAGAAAGGTATTCTTGCATATAGCCCGCTTGAACGCGGTTTACTCACTGGTAAATTAAAACCTGGTCACCAGTTTGCTGAAGGCGACCACCGCGCAGGACTGTATTTTTTTAAAAATGAGAATATTGAACGCACCAACAATTTTCTTAATGAAATAAAACCGATCGCAGATGCAAAAGGCATCAGCCTTGGCCAGTTGGTGTTGTTATGGACACTAGAACAACCAGGTATTACCATTGCACTGGCAGGTGCCAGGAATGTGCAACAGGCTACACAGAACGCCAGGGCCGTAGACGCTTCTGTATCAAACGAAGAAGTGCAAACAATCACCAACGCATTGAATAAACTGCAACTGGTTAAATAATCGGTTACCCATGACTAAAAAGTGCTGCAGTTTTTTTGCAGCACTTTTTTTGTATTAATCAAATCCATATTCTTCTACATTTCGTACATGATGCTGATACCGTTTTTATTATCTGATATGCTAAACCTGTCGTTATGGGAAATCTTGGATTCAACGAAATTCTGCTGATTGCCGTTGTTATTCTTGTTCTTTTCGGTTCACGTAAAATACCTGAATTTATGCGTGGCATTGGAAAGGGCGTAAGAGAATTTAACGATGCGAAAAACACCGCCACAAAAGCATTGCAGGAAGATATTGCAGAAAAAGGTGTTTGATTTTTTTTGATTTGTGGTTATAAGAAAAAGGCGTTCATTAAGAACGCCTTTTTCTTTTTGTGCCATGCTATGTTTAAACGATGAAGGGATCTACAATGGCAAGAACCTGGTCCATTGTCAGCGGCTCGTCAAATGATTCTGTTGCATCCTGCATAGAAATGTCAAAACCATTAATGCCTACAATTTCAACGCCCAGTTGGTTGGTGGTTTCTTCTCCGTTGTAAGAAGCCTGTACAGAAGGGCCAACACCCGCTGTGCTTTTATTGGTGATCCACTGCCTGATAGATTCATCATTGGTGCGGAGATATCTTTTATAACGAACGTGAGATGCATGTCTTGCTTCCACAGAATGTATCTGCAGGGCTGCAGTTAAGATCGTATTGTCAGAAATCAGGTTACCGGCCTGGCCTTTGTAAGCGCGTACACCGGTATCTTCAAAAGTTTGAGATACGGCAAGAAATGTATCGTAGTTGCTGAATACATCAGGGTATGTGCCACCTGCAGTAAAGTCGAACTTAGGTTTGGTTACCGGTGTGCCGCCCAAAGATTGTATGGTAGTTTGTAAAAAAGCCACATGTGCTTTTTCATGATCCCTGATGATTACAAATGCTTCTTTGGCACGGTCGCCTGGTATTAACCCGCTGGTTGCAACGCCTTTAATATAATAATCGGCTTCCAGGTACTCCAGTGTTAACGCAAAGTTCAACACATCAACAATGGAGCTGGTACTGTTTGTACCTGCGTAGGCTTTCTTAAAAAAGCCTCCTAACGCAAGCGGTACAGCCGCCAGTGCAAGTCTGCCAGCAGATTTTGTATAACTGCGTATTGTTTCTCTGCGGGAATCAAGCCTGTCTGAAACTTCAGGGTCGAACTTTTCTATTTCGTTTAAAATATTTTTGATGTTCATGGTAATAGTTTTATTGATATGAATTACATAGGGAACCAGGTAGCATTTAGTGGCGTTAGAATGAAAGGATCAGCAGCCGCAATTACAACAGAAGGCGGGTTGGCTACATCCAGCCCATTTGCGTCAACTACTGTACTGTCTGCAAAAGATACAGGATCTATAAGGTCTCTTATAAATGCTGCGTGCCTTGCTTCTACAGAAACAATTTTACCGGCAGCAAGCAGGTAGTCTACACTTTTTATCTGGTTGGCCACACCATTGTAGGCAGAAACACCAAGGTCTTCGAACGTTTTGGCATTGGCGAGAACACTCGATTTTTTAGTGAAGTCAATCGTGCTGAAATCGAATTCCAGTTCGGGAATAGCAGACGAACCCAGTGCTGTTTTAAAGAATTCGCGGTGTGCAATTTCATGGTCTCTCACCTGGCTGAATCTCTTTTTTTCATACTCCGTGGCACCGGAATAAAAGCGGCTGGTAAGCATGATATAAAACGATGCTTCCAGTTGCTCCAGCAGGTAAGCATAGTTTAATATGGCAATATCGCCTTTTCCAAAATTCAGGTCTTCTGATGAAGTTGCTGTAATGGCATTGTTAACCGGTTCAACATTCTTTTGACAAGCTGCAAGGGTACCGATAGCTGTAAGGCCCACAAGCTGGCCCAGGAAATTTCTGCGTGAAGATGATGATGAAGAAGCTGATGCAATCTCTTCCCGCTTTGGCGAAAGCGTCTTGTTTGTTAGCATAACAAAGTTTTGTTTAATGAAAAGAGCTGGTTTCTTTGTTAGCTACGAGATGCGATTACATGTGGTTTTACTTTTTTAAGATTTCCTTAAAATATTTTTATAAGAACCTTTTTTCAGCAGCAAAAAGCTGTTACTAATGAATACGGTCTCCCCGCAATGTAAGCTCCTGCATAATTGCAGCTTCGTGCTGCAGCCATTGCAGCCAACGTTGGCGCACATGTGTTTTATCAATGTATGTTTCTGCAAGTTCAATAAACAGGGCATAGTGCCCGGCTTCACTCTCCATAAATCTTCGGTAAAAATTACGCAGGTATTCATCGTCCAATCCTTCGCTCAAACGTTTAAAACGCTCACAACTCCTGGCTTCTATTAAAGCCATCGTCAGTAGTTCATCCAGGAAACGGCCTTCAGCAGCACCACCTTTTTGCTGGAATGCAATCAGCCTGTTCACGTATTCGTCTTTGCGCTGCCTGCCAAGTGCCAGTCCACGCCTGTGCAATTCCTGCAGCACCAGCCTGAAATGGCCCCATTCCTCCGTTACCACAGGTGCCAGCTCTTTAACCATCAGTTCTTTGTCAGAATAACGTTGTATAATAGAAATACAACTCGTGGCAGCTTTCTGCTCGCAGTATGCATGGTCTGTAAGAATATCCTGCAAACTCATTGATGCCAGGTTTACCCAGCGTGGGTCGGTAGGCAGTTGCAAACCCAGGATATTTTTTTGCGCTTCCAGGTTTTGTTCCATCATAATATGATTTTGTCCGCCGTCAGTGTTTGTTAGTTGCACTGACTGCTTTATTTGTTATTGTTTCAGCGGTAGCATTTACCGGCGTGAAAACCCAGTTTAATTATGTTATCAAATGTAGTTTTGTATGGCATCGCCTGTTGTGTCACTCACTGCACCGTCCCGTTTTTATGGCGGCTGCAGCGTTCCGGCAATCAGTCATGTTATCAGTAATACCACGCATACATCGCTTCTACACGGTTGCTGTGTTGCAAATATCTGCCACAAAACTCTACATTTGAAAATATGTACAATGATGCTTTCCTGCGCCGCAAACTGGATGAACGCGAACAGCAAAACGCATTTCGCCGCTTAAAGTTAAACACCGGCAACGTTGATTTTTGTTCCAATGACTATCTCGGTATTATAAAAAATAACCTGCTTGCACCATTACTTGCTACTCATACTTATGCTTACGGCAGTGCAGGTTCAAGATTATTGTCGGGCAATTATGCACTGACAGAAGAAGCGGAAGCGCAGTTAGCCGCATTTCATAGTGCAGCGGCAGCACTTATTTTCAACTCCGGTTATGATGCCAATGTAGGGCTGCTGTCTGCCATACCACAACGCGGAGATACGATTATTTACGACCAGCTTTGCCATGCGTCCATCAGGGATGGTATAAGACTTTCGTTTGCACAATCTTTTTCTTTTGCACATAACGATGTGGAAAACCTGGAAAAAAAGCTCAAACAAACAGAGGGCAATGTATTTGTGGTTACCGAATCAGTATTTAGTATGGATGGTGATATTTGCCCGCTGGAAGCAATCGTTACCACCTGCGAAAAATACCATGCGCACCTTATACTGGATGAAGCGCATGCAACTGGTGTAATCGGTGAAAAAGGAGAGGGGCTTGCACAGGCATTGCAACTGCACCAGCGCATCTTTTGCAGGATGCATGCTTTTGGTAAAGCAGTGGGTTGTCATGGCGCGGTGGTGCTCGGTTCTGCAACACTGAAGGATTACCTTGTAAATTTTGCACGCAGTTTTATTTATTCCACCTCGCTGCCACCACACAGTATTGCAGCAATCCGTGCTGCTTACCATATTTTTCCAGGCATGGCGGCGGAACGTATGCACCTGCAACAGCTTATCACTACATTTAACAATGCTACGATAGCCTGCAACAGGCTTGCATCTGCCACGCCCATACAGGTGGTAATTATTCCCGGTAATGAACAGGTAAAAACTGTGGCCGCAAAACTACAGCGACACCGGCTGGATGTAAGAGCCATACTCTACCCGACCGTTCCAAAAGGCGCAGAACGTTTACGCATCGTGCTGCATGCCTTTAATACGACAGATGAACTACAGTTGCTCATGAATTGCCTGCAATAAAACTGTTTGCGTGTGCGCAGGCCGAAGATGGAACTGTTGCAATGTGTTATAGCGTACAAGCGTGCGACGCAAGGGACGATGCCATGAAAGATGCTGCCCGGCTCATACACCTTCCATATAAAATTTGTGCACGCATGGATATATATGATATTTTTGCCGCAAATTTCTGAGATGAAAAAAGGTTTGATATTTCTTGGTCTTGCAGTGGCGATTGGAGCCGTTTACTTTATTTTTTTTAATAAGGATGAATCATCGCAACCGGCACCGGAAAAACAGCAACCCCTTGCCCAGGGCAGCAACAGCGAAAGGTTTAATAAACCATTCAATGATATGCTGAACAGTTATTTTGAACTGAAAGATGCGTTGGTTGACTGGGATACAACAAAAGCTTCATCAGCGGCAACACAACTGGCAGATCTTGCCGCAAAAGTGCCGGTGCAGGAATTGAAAGCTGATACAACAATCATAGAAACTGCCCGCAGCTTTATTGGTTCTGTAATAGCAGAAGCACAGGGTGTGGCAGGCGAGCAAACGATTGGGGAAAAACGTAAATCGTTTTATACGCTTAGTGATAACCTGTACAATTTGTTGCGTACGGTAAAGTATGACCAGCAGGTGATCTATTATGATAAATGCCCGATGGCATTCAATGAAGATGAAACTGCATACTGGCTTGCCAACAAACGCGATATTGTAAATCCATATCTTGGTAACAAACATCCAAAATATAAAACCAGTATGCTTGGTTGCGGTGAAATTGAAGATTCTATCAACTTTGTAAACAGGTAAAACATACTGGGTTTACCGTGAAATAACCTTCCTGCAACTGAACTTCGGGAAGGTTATTTTGTTAATTACGTTTTATGATCAAAAAGATACTGCTGACATTTATTTTGATTAACACACTTACCGGCATTTTTGCACAGGATAAGTTTACACTGAATGGTTATATAAAAGATTCGCTTTCCGGCGAAACACTGATAGGCGCCAACATTGCCGTAAAGGAAGAGGGCAGGGGCGTTACCACCAATCAATATGGTTTTTTTTCACTTACACTTGCAAGGGGTAAATATGACCTGCTGGTAACTTATGTAGGTTACCAGCCAAGACTGGTATCTATAGATTTTGATGGCAACAAAACGCTGAACATTTTACTGTCGCAGGGTTTAAGCGATCTTAACAATGTAACCGTTGTAGGCCGCAAAAGAGAGAGCAACGTAAAGAGTGCGCAAATGGGCAAGGTTGACCTTAGTATAACGACTATAAAGTCGCTGCCATCATTCCTGGGCGAAGTTGATATTCTGAAAGCTTTACAGTTACTGCCAGGTGTAAGAAACGCCGGTGAAGGCAATTCAGGATTTTACGTGCGTGGTGGCGGGCCAGACCAGAACCTTATTCTGCTGGATGATGCGGTTGTTTACAATACCGGGCATTTGTTTGGCTTTTTCTCTGTCTTTAATTCTGATGCCATTAAAAGTTTATCGCTTATAAAGGGTGGTATGCCGGCACAATATGGTGGCAGGCTATCTTCGGTAATAGACATTGCCATGAAAGATGGCAACATGAACAAAACAGAGGTAGATGCGGGTATCGGGTTAATTGCATCCAGGCTGGCCATACAGGGGCCAATCAAAAAGAATAAGGCATCTTATATGATCTCTGCACGCAGAACCTACATAGATGCTCTTACCAAACCATTCATTGGTAAAGAAAACAGTTTCCGTGGTTCGGGCTATTACTTCTACGACCTGAATGCAAAAGTGAATTACATATTTTCAGAAAAAGACAGGCTATACCTGAGTGGCTATTTCGGCCGCGATAAGTTTGATTTCAACAATGGCAAACGTTCCTTTAAAGTAAGTATTCCATGGGGTAATTCTACTGCCACTTTAAGATGGAACCATATCTTTAATAAAAAGCTGTTTGCCAACACTTCACTTGTTTATAACGACTATAGATTTTCCTTTACGGGTTTACAAAACGATTTTAATATCAACCTTTCCTCAGGTATAAAAGACCTTAATGCAAAAACAGATTTCGATTATTATGCCACACCAGAGCATAAACTAAAGTTTGGTGCGCAATATACCTTTCATACTTTTTTGCCAAGCGTTGTAAGCGGCAACCAGGATACAATCGAGTTTAAACCCGCCAATGTACAGCGAAAATATGCCAATGAATATGCATTGTACATACAGGACGACTGGGATGTTAGCCGTGCCATCAAACTTAACTATGGCATACGCTACAGCCAGTTTCAGCAGGTAGGCAGATACACAGCGTATACGACAGATGCAGATGGCAACAAAACAGACAGCACCCTTTATGGCTCAGGACAAACTGTGAAGACATATGGAGGCTTTGAACCACGGTTAACCGTGCGTTATGCCATCAACGACGTAAGCTCTTTTAAAGCCGGCGTTACTAGAAACCTTCAATACATACACCTTGTTACCAATGCCGGCAGTACATTGCCAACAGATATATGGGTGCCCAGCACTTACCGTGTAAAACCACAGATCGGCTGGCAGTATGCAGCAGGTTATTTCAGGAACTTCAATAACAATATGTTTGAAACTTCAGTGGAAGTTTATTATAAAACCATGCAAAACCAGATTGAGTATCGTGAAGGTTACACGCCTAATACTTTGAAGGATCCTGAAGAAGATTTCGTTTTTGGTAAAGGCTGGAGTTATGGTGCAGAGTTTTTTGTAAACAAAGTTAAAGGCAGGCTTACAGGCTGGGTTGGTTACACGCTATCTTATACGTGGCGAAGATTTGCCCAGTTAAATGATGGAGAAAAATACCCCAGCCGCTACGACAGAAGGCACGATCTTTCAGTGGTGGGTACCTACCAGTTAAGCAGTAAATGGAAATTATCATCGGTCTTTGTTTTTGGCACTGGTAACGCTATCTCCTTGCCTGAGCGATTTTATTTTGTAGATGGCACATTAACGCAGGAGTACAGCCGCATCAATGCCTACCGCATGAAACCTTATCACCGGCTGGATGTGGCGGCCACTTACACGCCGGTACCAAAAAAGAAACGCAAATACACCGGCAGCTGGGTGTTCAGTATTTATAACTTATATAGCCGCGCCAATCCTTACTTCTACTATTTCGACCAGGAAGGAAGTGCTACACAGGGTACGCTCACCATCAAGTCAAAGCAGGTTTCATTGTTTCCTGTTATACCGTCGGTGACATGGAATGTAAAGTTTTAAATTGGGGTGACGGACTGTAGTGCTTTAATCAGCACCTGTTGTGTCACTCACTTCAGGGTTCTGTTTTCCATGGCATCTCTAGCGTTCCGGGTTGATCAGCGAGAGTTAACCGGCAAACATTAAAGTAAAAAATAAAAAAAACTGTCTTAAAAAAGACAGTTTTTTATAAGATTGTATAGGTTAACAACGGCCTTATCAACTATGGTTTTGCAGTAGAATCAGTCATCATTGATGTATCTGCAGGCATAGTTGAAGTCGTATCCATAGGTGCAGGTGACAGGCTTTCGGTAGTTGCTGTATCGCTGTTGGTCTCGTTGGTGTTATCTCCGGTACCGCAAGCCGTTAGTAAGCATGATGCGCTTACGCATAATGCCATTAGAAATAAAGTGGTCTTTTTCATAATGTTATAGTTTTGGCTTATTTGACAAACACCATTCCAATTTGCAGCCGGTACGAAAAAAAATGCGCAACAAACGTTGCGCACTGTTTTATAAAGATCAGGTTGTGAATCATTTATATCAACTGGTAAACGATCGGCAGTGTAAATGTTGTCTTTACATTTTTACCTTTCAGTTTACCGGGATTCCATTGTGGCATTGATTTAATAACGCGTAATGCTTCTTCTTCCAGCCCGTAACCAAGTTTATCAGACACTACATTAGGCCTGTATATCCTGCCATTTTCATCTACATCGAATGTTACGATAACCCTGCCTTCCACATCATTATCTATCGCTTGTTGTGGATATTGTAGATTATCCTCCACAAACTTGTTTAGAGAACTTTCCCCACCAGGAAACGATGGCATAACTTCTACTTTTGCGCCGGATGCAGGTGCCGCTTTCATATCTACAGATGCACGTCCTTTCAATGCTTTCTTTTTCAGCACTACTTCATCCTGGCGCGGTGGCACTGATGCAGCCGGCGATGTGGCTGTATTGCTATCGGCGCTCAGCATGCTTTCATCAGCCTGCAGGCTAGTAGTAGTGTCAACTGCAGCGGCTTCGGGATTGTTATTGGCATCGGCGTTTTCGGCCACTGGTTGTGTGTTCATTTCTTTCGCCCTTTCTTCCGGTGTCTGGCAGGCATTGATCACGAATATAGTTGCCAAACCAAGCGCCATAGATCGAATCTGTCTTTTCATAACATATATTTTGATGATATGTATGAAAAGACAAATGCTGTTCCATTCACAAACGATTGATTACCAACGTAACAGCCAAATGACTGTATAGAAGTGGTGACGATTTATGCAACGGTTTGTGGATTTTTACGGACTATCTGATTAATCTGTCCATTCAAAACCGGGAGATTTTGGTAAAGCTTCGAATACTGTTTTTATAACTGCTGGTGGGGTAGCCAGCTTCCTGCTCTGCGTATCAAGCCAGGCGCCATCAACAGTAATTGTTGCGCTTAAAATATCTTTATTCTTCCATACTTCATGTATCATAGACCACCGGCTCATGTCGCGCCTGCTTTTACTTATATATACATTCAGGAATACAGTATCGCCAAAAAGTATTTCCCGCTTAAAAACGCATTCCTCCCTGAAGAGTATAGGGCCAAAATGCAACTGCTGCATTACAGCAGGCGTTAACCCATGATCATGCAGGAATGACAGGCGCATCATTGCTCCCCAATCATAGTACACCGAATGACGCAGGTGAAAATTAGGGTCCATATCACTCCACCTGATGTCAACCTGTTTTATATAACTGCTCATATTGTATAGATTTAATTATAAACGACCAACCCGCAACAACAGCGGAAATGAAATGTCATAGCAGGTATTATCGGGCCATATTGAATCAAGCCGTTGCAATGTATCTCCTGCCAGCGGGTTTACACTATTTGCCCGGATGAAATGTTGTACAGCGCTCCAGGTATTTAAATAGCCGAGAAACTGTTGTTTCGACCACTTATAACGGATGAACAACGATGGTGCACTGATCTCTTCAAAAGGAAAAGGAATAGTTGTGTAATGGTCATCAATGTATTTTCTTTCACTATCCCAGTATGGTCCTATAATATTGGTGTAAAAATGTTGCAGCCATCTGTCTGTTACTGTATTAACGGATACAAGGCCATAACCTGCCACGGCAATAATGCCACCCGGTTTTGTAATCCGCCTTACATTGGCGTAAAATGCGTCGAAATTGAACCAGTGTATCGCTTGTGCAACGGTGACAAGATCAAAAAAATGATCCGCAAATGAACTTTGTTCTGCGGCTTCCTGTTTGTATTGGATGTTGGGTAGCTGCGGCGCTTCAGACAATTGCTTTGCACTTATATCTGTTGCGTAAACCTGGCTAAACTTTGCAGCCAGTTCTTTGGCAACCTGCCCGTTCCCTGTTGCTATGTCCAGCGCACGATCATAACAGCTTAGCTGGCCATATATAAATGCGTACATCTCTGTAGGGTAATGCGGTCTGAAGTTTGCATAAGCTTCTGCCTGCGCCGAGAAGTTATCTTTCATTGGTTATAATTAGTGTAAATTTAAAATGCATGGATCAATCTTATTCAAAATCGCTGAACCCAAATCTGAAACTTTTTCTCTCACTTGCTATTACATTGCTTGTTGGTTTCGGGGCAGGCTTTGCAACCTCATCAGCTATTGGCACCTGGTACGCCGGTTTAAACAAGCCTTTTTTCAATCCACCTAACTGGTTGTTTGCACCCGTATGGACAATTCTTTACATACTCATGGGCATATCATGCTATTTTGTGTGGAAGCAGCCTGAAACATCTAAACGAAATGTAGCATTATTTGTTTTTGCAGTGCAACTTGCACTAAACGGAATGTGGAGTATTATCTTCTTTAATTTTCACCAGGTTGGCTGGGCATTGGTAGATATTGTTCTTTTGTGGGTCATGATTCTTATAACAATGTATTTGTTTTCGCAGCATTCGAAAGTTGCCGTTTGGTTACTATATCCATATTTCTTCTGGGTTAGTTTTGCCTCTGTGCTCAATGGTGCCATATTATACCTCAATTAAAATTTACCACCTGCTGTGGCCGTCTGTACTGTATCATCATTCATGCACTTTTTCTGATCAATCGTTACTTTTTTTTGAAAACCCCGGATATTACTGACATGTAGATGATGTGTGCCATGCGCCATGCATCAAAACAGTACATTAAGTGTATCAAAACCGTACACCACTATTCTATTTACACTCACAACTATTTGAAAATCAACAATAAATTAAGTTGGCATGTATTTGTAAACATTGAGCCTGATTATAACTTTGGCTTTAAATACAAAACCATGATCGAACTTAAGCACATCTCTAAATGGGTAAATGTTGGCGGGGCAAGAAATTTTATCCTGAAGGACGTTAACCTTGGTATTACCGAAGGCGAATTCGTGTCTATTATGGGGCCTTCCGGCTCAGGCAAATCATCTTTGCTCAATGTAATAGGCATGCTCGATGAAGCAGATGAGGGTGAATATTTCTTTTTCGGAGAGCCTGTACACAAACTTAAAGAAAAGCATCGCTCACAGCTGTACAAACAATACATAGGTTTTGTTTTCCAGGCTTACCATCTTATAGATGAGCTAACGGTGTATGAGAATATTGAAACACCGCTTATTTACCAGGATATGAAAACATCTGAGCGCAAAGCCGTGGTGGCAGATATTCTTGACCGCTTTAATATTGTTGGTAAAAAAGATCTTTTCCCCACACAGCTTTCGGGCGGTCAGCAGCAACTGGTGGGAATAGCCAGGGCACTTGTTGCCAAACCAAAACTGATTCTTGCCGATGAGCCCACAGGCAACCTCAATTCCAAACAGGGTGAAGAGATCATGGAGTTGTTTAAAAAACTAAATGAAGAAGACGGCGTAACTATCATTCAGGTTACACACTCTGAAAAAAACGCCGGCTATGGTTCCAGGATCATCCATTTACTCGACGGAAGGATTGAACGGGAAGAACCCCACCTGACAATCATGTAATATAACAACAGCGAGCTTATCACGGCTTTTATATACAGCGGAATTTTACCGGTGTGCGTTGTTGCAGCCGGGGCAGCTGAACAGCAATATACAGTACAAGAGTGCGACGCAACGGAAGCCTCATAAGCATTCCCGCTGCCGGGCCCATAATAAAAATGAAGTGGAATAATAAACAGATCATGAGAAAGATTAGTTTGATTGCAACGTTTATCGTTTTTGTGCTTGCACAAAAAACCTTTGCACAGGATACAGCACGCATCAATGGTTTGGTGTCGCTCAAAAAATGTATAGATATAGCGCTTAGAAATAATGCTGATATCAACCGCAGCGAACTTGCCATGATGGACAGTAAGGTTACGTACAACCAGTCGCAGGGAAATCGTTTACCGTTTATAAGTGGTGGTATAACACACGGTCTTAGCCAGGGCAGGGCCATTGATCCTTTTACCAACTCTTACATCAACCAAAATCTCAGTTACGCCAACTACAACCTGGGAGCAGATTTATACCTGTGGAACGCCGGCAGCGTTAGTAACAACATTAAAGCAAACAGGCTGAACTACGAAGCAGGCAAGATGGACTGGCAACAGCAAAAGGATAACGTTACAATCAATGTTATACTGGCATACCTGCAGGTACTGAATGCAACAGAGCAACTCAATGCAGCCATACAGCTTGCCGATGTGACCAGGAAACAGGTGGAAAGACTGGAATTGCTGAACAACGACGGCGCTATTGCACCGGCAACATATTACGATACCAAAGGACAGCTTGCAACAGATGAAGCGAATATTGTAACGCTTAAGAATACGGTTGAGTCTGCAAGAATTTCTTTGGTACAACTAATGAACATCAATTACTCGAAAGACATGCAGCTCGAAAAAGTTGATGAATCATCAGCCTTAAGCCTGTACGATGGCAACAGCAATGACATTTACCAGACTGCATTGAATAATCTTGCGATGATAAAGGCAGTTGACCTGCGCAGGGCAAGCGCCACCAAAAGCCTGAAAGCAGCAAAAGGCCAGATGTACCCATCGCTGGTACTCAGCGGCGGTTTAGGCACCAACTATTCAAGCGCAGCAAGCACTTCCACGCTTATCAGTGTTACCGATGTAGCAACGGGCGGGTATGTAAATGTGAACAATGAGAAACTACAGGTGTATGCCCCGCAGTCAAATTTTTCATCGGCAAAAATCCCTTATGATATGCAGTGGAAAAACAACTTCAACTCATCCGTAAGTGTAGGTATACAGATACCAATACTGAATGGTCTTGTGGCAAGAAGCCGGGTAAAAACTGCCCGTAACCAGGAGAAAAGAGCAACGCTAAATGCAACCACTGCAAAAACACAGCTACAACAATCAGTAGAGCAGGCATACCTTAACATGAATACCGCATTTGAGCGTTACCAGAAAGTACAGGCACAGGTAGATGCGCTTTCTATTTCGTTTACTGCTGCAGAAGTTAAGTTCAATGCCGGCGCCATCAATTCTGTTGAATATTTATTGGTCAAAAACAGGGCAGACAATGCAAAGATTAATCTCATAGCTGCCAAATATGATTATATATTACGCACAAAAATATTAGACTTTTATAAGGGTACATTATCGTTGTAATTATTGTGAGCCCGGCTGTTGAATACCTATGAAGCACCTGTTGCGTCGCACTCTTGTACTAAAGCAAACACTGCAACATTGCGAAGCGCGATACAATACCAAACGCTATAAAACAATCCCGGGAATTTCATCCCCGGGATTGTTATTTGCCGTATAATTCAAGCATCTTTTTTAAATCGTCCAGCGTGTTTATTTCTGCTGCTTTCTTATCTCTCCGCCACCGGTGAATTCTCGGAAACCGAAGCGCCACACCGCTTTTGTGCCTGTTGCTGGCGGCAATACCTTCAAAGGCAATTTCAAAAACCAGTTCTGGTTTAACGGTTCTCACCGGGCCAAACTTTTCAATAGCATTTCTTTTTACAAACGCATCCACCTGTGCAAATTCCTTGTCTGTTAAACCGGAATAAGCTTTTGTAAAACTTACAAGTTTATCGCCATCTTTTACAGCAAACGTATAATCTGTGTACAGGTTGCTTCTTCTGCCATGACCTTTTTGTGCATAGATCATTACCGCATCTATAGTCAGCGCATCTATCTTCCACTTCCACCAGTCACCCACTTTTCTCCCCACCTGGTAGGCAGAAGATTTCCTTTTCAGCATAATGCCTTCAGCATTAATACTTCTGGATTTGTCTCTCTCCTCTGCCAGTTTTTGCCACGAGTTGAAGTTGATTACCGGTGATAGCTGTAGTATAACGTTACCGGCTTTACTTACAACCTCTTCCAGCAATGCTCTTCTCTCTGCAAGCGGCTTATAACGTATATCTTCTCCATTGTATTCAAGCAGGTCATAGGCAAAGAAGGCTACAGGCGCTTCCTGCAATTGTTTTTTTGTAACATTTTTTCTGCCGATGCGTGTTTGTAAAACAGAGAAAGGTAACACGGCAACATTACTGTCTGTGAGAGAGGTGTGCTCATCTTTCCTGAATGGCATTATTTCGCCATCGATCACAATACCATTAGGCAAACCGGATTGCAACACTTCATACTCGGGAAATTTTTCTGTCATCAGTTCTTCCCCACGGCTCCACACAAAAAACTCATCGTTTCGCCTGATCATCTGTCCGCGGATACCATCCCATTTCCATTCGGCCTGCCATTCGTATGGCTCACCCAAAGCAGAAGGCGCTGTTTCGAGTGCATAAGCAAGGTAAAAAGGGTAAGGCTTTGAGTTATCCAGGCTGCCATTTTCATCACTCAGCAGATCTTCAAATACAATGCTCGAAGGATCCCAGTTTCCGCTTATCCGGTGCGCAATCACTGCTGCATCAGTGTCAACTGTTTTAGCAAGGGCGTTGACCATCATTTTCTGCGAAACACCAATTCTGAAACCGCCGGTAAGCAACTTGTTAAAAACAAATCTTTCCTCTTTTGTCATTCGCATCCACTGGTCAGTAATGAATGTTTTCTTTTGCGCTTCCTCTGCTTTTTCCAGCGCAATAATTTTTTCAAGAAAGTAAGCAAGATCATGTTCTTCCTGCACTTCAGTTGTTACAATGTCTGGCAGCAGCAGTGCAATTGTCTCGCCCAGGTCACCCACTGTATGATAGCTTTCTTCGAATAACCAGAACGGAATATCTACAATTTCGCAGCACCATTCCGCCAGCCTTGTGGAGTTGATGATTCGCCTGGGTCTTCTGCCACTGAATAACGCTATTACCCATACCTTATCTTTACCGCCGGCCTCCTGCATATACTGTGACAACGCATTTAGCTTATCAGTGGTTTTTGTGGAAGTTCCAAGTACCTGTACCAGCGCTGAAAATTGTTTCATAGTTCCGCATTTATTTGATCGTCGTGGGGTTCCACTATGCCTGTATCATTCACTGCTTCTTCATCATCATTACCATATTCTGTTTTCACCTCTGCACTATAAATACCCTGTTCATTCAGATAGCGGCTAAGCGTAGACTGAAATCCGTGTGTTACAAAAACCTTTTCGGCCCGTGTTGCCCTGATGGCGGCTAACAAACCTTTCCAGTCAGCATGATCGCTTAAAATAAAACCCGCATCTGCATTTCTCCTGCGCACATTGCCACGTACCTGCATCCACCCGCTGCACATGCCTACGGCATACGGTTCCATTCTTTTCATCCAGGGAGAGCCGTCTGCCCCGGGCGGTGCTATTACGATGCCTGCCTTGAGATCATCTTTCGTAGTTTCCGGTGTCACACGCTCCACGGCCGGCATCAGTATACCTGCTGATAATAATGCCTGATGCATGTTCCATATAGCCCCGTGTACATAAATCTTTTCCTGTAATGGTTCCAGCGCTTTCAATACCCGTTGCGCTTTCCCCAGGCTGTATGCAATCAAAACAGACGTTTTCCCGGCAGCTTTATTGGCGATGACCCAGTTGCGTATCTTCTCGTAGATACTCTCCTGGGGCATCCAGTTATAGATGGGTAAACCAAAGGTGGATTCAGTTATAAACGCGTGACACTGTACCGGTTCAAAAACACCACTGATATGGTCTGTTTCTGTTTTATAATCACCGCTTACAACCCACACCTCGTCTTTGTAACTGACCCTTACCTGCGATGAGCCGATAATATGACCCGCCGGATGCAGCGAAACAGTTACCTCGTTCAACCGGATTGATTCATTCCATCCAATACTTTCGTACACATTGTCGCCTAACCTGGCCTGTAATAAAGGTTTGGTGTAGTGGTGACAGAGGTATTGTTTGCTTCCCCACCTGGCATGGTCACTATGTGCATGCGTAATGATCGCTTTGTCCACCGGTTTCCACGGATCAATGTAAAAATTGCCGGGCGCACAATACAAGCCTTTGTCTGTGAATTCAATCAGTTGCATGCAGGTGTGTAACCAAAAACATAGCCAATTGTTTATCACCGTCACGTGGCAGGCAGTTGCTGTATAAAAACGCTGGTATCAAAAAGAAAAAACCTTCCCGTGGGAAGGTTCAATAATTTGTGAAAGGGTGCATAGTTTGTAACAGGGTTATCAGGCTTTCAGGGTACGGCGTTTTCTAAAGGGTATCGGTGTCTTTAAGAGTTTCGGATTAATAAACGGACAATTATAATAAGCCAAACCCTGTGCCAACGAAAGAGTACATCATATATCATTGATAATCAATTCATAATACAACTAGGCGTCATTGTTATTCCAATATCCGGATAAAACGTTCTCAGATATAGATTTTCTTAATTTATACAGCGGTTTTTTAATGCAAATTAAACCGGTTAGTAAGCAGCCGCCGTAATTTTCCCACACTGGTTTTCGTTTAAAAGAGGTGAGCAAAATATGCCCACACTTATTGAATAACCAAAAACCATGAAAAAATTACTATCGCTGTCCGCCTTTGTCGCATTAACCATTATGTCCTGCAGCAAAGAGGAAAAAACATCAGTAAAACCTGCGGCTGTAGAGTCTGCGGTTGTACAATCCCAGGCGGGAATAAGTACAGATACTGTTATCAACCCTGCAACGCAAACGGGTAAAAAGAAAGTCGTAAAAGTAAAATACCCAAGACCAAAGGGAAAAGGTGTGCAATAAGAAATGCCTTTTAAAAAGAAAAGTCCCGGCTGGCCGGGACTTTTCTTTTTATAGTCTTGCGTAATTTAACTACCAGTTTCGTTCTGTATCCCATGCTTCAAATTCCCTGGCAACCGCTGTAAGAAAAGATGCCCCTGCACTTCCGTCTACGATTCTGTGATCGTAACTTAAAGAAAGATACATCATGTGCCTTATGCCAATAGTGTCACCCTGCGGTGTCTCAATTACCACCGGCCGCTTTTTGATGGCGCCAACCGCAAGAATCGCCACCTGTGGCTGGTTAATGATGGGGGTGCCCATCAGGCTGCCAAATGTGCCCACGTTGGTAAGTGTAAAAGTGCCGCCTTGTGTATCGTCAGGTCTTAATTTGTTGTTCCTGGCGTTTTCTGCCAGCATATTTACCTGTTTGCTCAAGCCCACCAGGTTTAAATAATCGGCATTTTTGATTACCGGGACAATCAGGTTGCCACTTGGTAAAGCAGTAGCCATACCAATGTTCAGGTCTTTTTTAATAATGATCCGCTCACCGTCAACCGAACTGTTAATGATCGGGTATTTTTTCATCACCCTTACAATACAGTCAATAAAAAGCGGCGTAAAAGTCAGTTTGGTATTTTCTCTTCTCTCAAATTCTTTCTTTGCCTGCTCCCGCCACAGTACCATATTGGTTACATCAGCTTCAGCAAAACTTGTTACATGCGGGCTCGTGTGCTTGCTATCCACCATGTGTTTAGCAATTACTTTACGCATACGATCCATTTCTATAATTTCTACATTGGCGCCAGTGTAATCTGGAACGATAGCTGGTTTAACAGCCGGTTGTTCCATCCTTGCAGGTGCCGGCGCTACCGGCTCAGCTTTAGGTGCTGCAGGCGGTGCAGCAATAACCGTAGCCGCAGGCTTTACTTTGCCGCTCTTTTTATCCTCTACATATTGCAGGATATCTTTTTTGGTAACCCTCCCTTCATTTCCCGATCCGTGAATGCTTTCCAGTTCTGCCAGCGCAACACCTTCACTACCCGCAATATTCAGTACAAGTGGTGAGTAAAAACGATTAGCGCCACCATTTCCATTCATATTTGCGGTATTCACCTGTGCAGGTGTATAAGGTATTTCTGCTTCTTCAGTTACAGACTCTGCAGGTTGCGGCGTTATTTCCGGTTCCGGAACTGCGGAAACCGCACCCACAGTTGTTTCTATTTGTGCAATCACCGCACCCACTGCTACTACATCATTTTCCTTGAAGAGCAGTTCTTTTATAGTGCCTGCAGCAGTAGAAGGCACTTCACTATCTACTTTATCAGTAGCAATTTCGAGAACAGTCTCGTCCATTTTTACACTATCACCGGGTTTTTTGTGCCATTTTAAAATGGTGGCTTCCATAATACTTTCACCCAGTTTAGGCATTACCAGATCAACAATAGCCATAACAAGTTTAATTTCAGTTAGAGATTTTTTATGAACCCGGCTGCTTTTTCTTTGCTCATCTTTTGTTGCGTCGCACTCTTGTACTGCAAATCTTTGGGCGGCATTGGTTCGGCCAGTCCTCCTTATCTGCAACTATTTTGTGTGTGCAACTGTACGTTGTGCAACAATACTACACAATTTGCAAACGCATCAACTAATAAAGAACTGTTTACGCACATATAAATAGTATGGCAGGCAATCCTTTAAAGCGCCAAAGGTAGTAAATCAGGCGCTACCGTTTGTAAGAATGAAAATGCGTAAAAGATTCAATGCATTTATTGCTGTTAATTCAATGTTTCGCTTCCTGTCGAAACGAAACCACAGCTTTTTAGTTTCAATCCTATCTTTATTGCCTACTGCTACCCATACAGTACCAACAGGCTTATCTTCACTGCCGCCATCAGGCCCCATTATACCCGAAACAGCAATCACATAGTCAGTTTGCATAAGCGCTAAAGCACCGTTGGCCATCTCTGTAACTGTTTCAGCACTTACAGCGCCATACCGGCTGATGGTTGCTGCTTTTACGCCAAGCAAATGTTGTTTAATACGGTTATCATAACTGACCACCCCGCCATGAAAATAAGCAGAAGAGCCCGGTATGGAGGTTAACAGGTGCGCAATATAACCACCGGTACAGCTTTCTGCTGTTGTTACTATTTTGCCCAATGCTTTCAGCAAGCGCCCAACCACCTCGTTCATCGGAATGTCTTCATCAGTTACGAGGTATGCATGCACCAGTTGCTTCAGTAAATCAAACTGTTTGTTCAGCTCGTGTTCTACCTGTTCTTTTTCACCCATTCCGGTAAGTCTTAGCCGAACCATACCATAATTAGGCAGGTATGCCAGTTTTATATTGGTCGGCAAAGCCGCTTCCCAGCTTTGTATCATTTCAGCCAGCATCGATTCTCCCTGGCCCGCGGTTAATAATGTGCGGTGACCAATGCGCGGCATGCTGTAACGTTTCCTTATAAGTTCAAAGACATGGTCTTTCATGATGCCCTGCATTTCATGCGGCACACCCGGCATACTTATAAATACCTTACCGTCTTTTTCAAACAGCATACCCGGTGCTGTACCACGTTCGTTTTTCAGCACGGTGCAAACATCGGGCACTTCGGCCTGCTTTTTATTGCGTTCCAGCATAGCGCCAGGCCTTTTAAAAACCTGCTCAAAGAGATAGGTAACATGTTCAAGCGTGGGCTGGTGCATGATGAGCCTGCCACCAAAATATTCGCAGAGTAATGGTTTGGTAATATCATCTGCAGTCGGGCCCAGGCCACCGGTAATCAGTATAATATCTGAACGTCTTCCTTCTTCATCCAAAGCGTGCCGGATGTCATTCCTTACATCGCCCACTGCAACGCGGTGCTGTACCCACACTCCGATATTGTTGAGCTGTTGAGACATCCATGCGCTGTTGGTATCTATTACCTGCCCGATCAAAAGTTCATCCCCGATCGTTATGATTGATGCAGTAACTTTTTGCATATTGTAACAATTCTGCTGTGTGTTTTTAGTAACTAAATATTATCATGCATACGAAAGCATAAACGATGTTCCCGGTTGTGCCTTTTCATCAGTTCTATATTGTACCTACGCGTTGATCTTCGCGTTTGCTGCATAAAGTTTCAAAAGTACAAGAGTGCGACGCAACGAAAGCTTTATGCATGTACTTAAGCCGGGCTCATCAATAAAACAAACACTATTTTAGCGCAAGGTAAATGATGCTTATGAAAAGACATGTGATTATAATGGTTTTGGTAATAACCTGTTTGGAAACCGGCGCTCAAACTTTGCCGCAACGCATTGATAAAGCAGTAAAGCAGTTGCAGCAGGCACCTCAAATGAAACATGCTTCTATGAGTTTGTACGTGGTTGAAACAACAAGCGGTAAACCTGTATTTGCATTGAATGAGCAAACAGGCCTGGCACCGGCAAGCACACAAAAGGTTTTTACGGGTATTGCTGCATTTGAAAAACTGGGCAGTGCATACAGGTACAATACTTCCATACTGTATTCAGGAAAAATTGTAGACCATGTTTTGCAGGGTGACCTGATCATTAAAGGATCTGGTGACCCCACACTTGGAAGCTGGCGTTTTTCGCAGACCACGAGAGAAATTGTACTGCAGAATATCCTTGTGCAGCTAAGCAATGCAGGCATTGCCACAATAGCGGGCAACATTGTGATTGATAATACCGCCTTTGACTATCAACCCCTGCCTGGTGGCTGGATTTGGGACGACATCGGCAATTACTACGGCGCAGGAAGCTGGGCCATAAACTGGAACGAAAATCAATATGACCTGTTGCTGAAACCCGGCAAGAATGAAGGAGACAACGTAACGATTACCGGAACCGAGCCGGTATTATACCATACAAACATCAACAACAATTTAATGAGTGGTAAGCCCGGCAGCGGTGATAACGGTTACATATACCTGCCGCCATATTCAAACAACGGTTTTGTTGATGGCACAGTACCGGCAGGCGAACAACGTTTTAAACTATCGGGTGCATTGCCGGAGCCTGCCTTACAGTTGGGCGAAGAACTGGCGGCGATGCTTGCCGAAAAAAATATGGGGCAGCACACACAAACAAAAGTGTTGTACAATACTGCTGCAGACAAAACCGCAACACAGCTTTCAAATCTCACATCACCAACACTGGATTCGATCAATTACTGGTTCCTGCAAAAAAGCATTAACCTGTATGGTGAAGCGTTGCTGAAAACAATGTCTTATCAAGCAACCGGTGCAGGTACTACAACAGCAGGAGTGGAGCTGGTGAAAACGTTCTGGAACAATAACGGGATAGAAAAAGCTGCATTGAACATAGTAGATGGCAGCGGCCTTTCGCCACAAAACCGGGTTACCACGCATGCGCTGGTAACGGCTTTACAATTTGCAAAAAACAAAACGTGGTACAACAGTTTTTACAATGCGTTGCCGGTGTACAATGGCATGCACATGAAAAGCGGAACGATTGGTGGTGCAAAAGCTTATGCCGGTTATCACACAGCGGCAAATGGCATTACCTACACCTTTGCTATTATCATCAACAATTACGATACAGCCGCCGGCAGCATTGTGCCAGCCATGTACAAAGTGCTTGATGTACTAAAATGATTTACTGGAAATACGGCATCAGGCTTTGGCGCATAGCCGCCGGCATTTGCGTTTTGCTTCTGTCGCCTGCATTTAAAAAAAACAGCTTTACGGTGCCGGCGCAAAGCAGTTTACCGGCTTCATTCAACACTTCCTGGAAGAACTCGATCCTGTGATCTGTGGGCAGTTCGCGAAGGGTGGTTTTAACAGTAAGCAGATCATCATACGTTGCCGGGCGCAGGTAGCGCACATGCATTTCCACCACAGGCATAATAACACCGGAATGTTCCATGTCTTTATAAGTGTAACCCAACTGCCGTATACTTTCCACGCGGCCCACCTCAAAGTATTGTGCATAGTTACCGTAGTATACTACATTCATCTGGTCTGTTTCCGCATAGCGTACACGCATTTGTGTTACTGATTGATACATTCTTTTTGCCGGTTTAATTGTTTATGGCATGCAAAATGCGTAATCTTTTCAGATTAAAGCACTAAATTCCTTGAACAAATAACACAGTTGTTTGTTGCAGTCATTTACAATTTTTGGTATGCTAAAGAAAAAATCCAACAGGTTAAAAACATTACGCCTCATCATGTTTCTTTCCATGATCATCTTAAGTGCCTGTGCATTTTCTGCAAAGTCAACCAGGCGCAAGCTGCAGGAATCTCAGCAAACACAATATGATATGGTTGTTGTACCAGGTGTGCCTTTTGATACCGCAGCAGGGAAATGGAGCAGAACCATGAAAGCGCGTGTATACTGGTCAAAATACCTGTACGATAAAGGCATAGCCAAAAACATTATGTACTCAGGCTCATCTGTGTATACACCATATTACGAAGGCGAGATAATGGCCATGTACGCTGCAGCCATAGGCATACCCAAAGAACATATTTTTACAGAAATAAAAGCAGAGCACAGCACAGAGAATATTTACTACTCCTACAAAAAATCCAGGAAACTGGGGTTTCATAAAATTGCGCTTGCCACAGATCCGTTCCAGGCAAAAATGCTTACCCAGTTTACGTACACAAAAGTGGCCACAGATGTGGGCATTATCCCAATTGTTTTTGATACGCTAAAAGCTATGGAACCTTTGATGACCGACCCGCCGATTGATTACCAAAAGGCATACAACAAAGATTTTGTAGCCATTACTGAAAGGGAGAATTTCTGGGAAAGAATGAAAGGTACAATGGGAAATAAACTTGATACACTGGCGTATGAGTAGCATAAAAAAATCCAGCTTCTTAAAGCCGGATTTTTTTACCGATACAGCGCTGTGCTATTCGATCCTGCTTATTTTACCGCTACCTGCAATGTGTTTGGTAATGGCCGGTTCACCGCGGTAATATACATCACCGCTACCAGCAATCTCTACATCCAGGCTTTCTGATGCATACACTTTTGTATTGCCACTGCCGGCAATATTAATTTTTACTGTCTCACTTTTCAGGTTATCGGCATTGTAATCGCCCATACCCGCAATACTTATTTTAGAATCCCTTGTTTCGCCGCGCAAGCCAATGTTTCCGCTGCCTGCAATGTTTACATCAATATCAGGCGAGTTTACATCCAGGTCTACATTACCGCTGCCTGCCACAGAAATTTTCAACCTGTCACGACCAGTAAACTTACCCTGGCCGGTAACATTGCCGCTGCCCGCAACTTCCAGCAGTTCCAGTTCATTTGTTGTAACGGTAACTTTTATAGCATCATCTGAGCGCAGGTTATATCCTTCTCTTGTTTTAATAACCAGCGCATCGCCTTCATTCCTTGTAAGAATGTATTCCATCAGGTTATCATCAGCTTCCACTTTTACAGAAGGCGTGTTGCCCTGTATAATCACGATATCGAAACTGCCGAAGGATTTTATTTTATCAGCACTGTTGATGCTGCGGTTTTCTGAAGTTATGTTGCCGCTGCCATTAACGGTTTTTCTAAATACTTCGTCGCACGAAGACAAAGTAACCAGCGCAGGCAAAATAAACAGGATTAATTTTCTCATGGTGTTTGTTTTACGGCTGAAAATTATACAATCTCTTTTTACCGGTAAAGGATAACTTCCATAAACGGAAAAATGGGTTGGTAACGGGCACGTTGATACTGTGAATAAAGATCGTTACCAGGTGCACGCTGTTTAAAGCTTTCTTTCCGGTTGTTCCGTCATCCGGGAAATACGATGAAAGCTGGTGTTTACCGGCAGCAGTTTTTTATGGTATCGCCTGTTGTGTCACTCACTTGAAGGTTCAGTTTTCATGGCGGCTGCAGCGATGTGTTTTTTGCAATGTGGTTAATAAATGTTGCGCTCCGTTTATTACGTGCAAAGCATAAAAAACCCTGTAAAAATTTTTGGTTTTTTACAGCATCAACCATGCTGCAAATACTTAGCCACTTTGCCCATGCTGAATAGCAAACCAGCCGTACAAGTGAGTGACACAACCAAAGCATCATAGTAGCAATGCTGCCGGCTACCACATAAAAAATTAAAACCATGCAACCGTTTGATTACAGCAGGTAAGCATGATTTCTTTACTTTCACCTAAACTTGCCAAACTGTAAATTAATCAACATGAACAGAAGGAATTTTGTAAGAAATACCGGCTTAATGACTGCAGGCGCCATGCTGGCAAACCATACAATGTTTGCCGGGCAACAGGCAGATGCAAAAGTGAAAATGGCGGTTATTGGTACCGGCGCAAGAGGCCATGGCCATGTGGAGTTGCTGCTTAACAGGGAAGATGTAGAACTGGTGGCCATTTGCGATATTGAAGAACGTGCACTGAACAGCACCAAAGAAACCATTAGCAAAAGTGGCAAAAAGATGCCGCAGGTTTTTACAGGCAATGGCTATGCATGGAAGACGATGCTGGAAAAAGTACCTGTAGATGGTGTTATCATTGCCACACCGTGGGAGTGGCATAAACCAATGATCATCGGCGCGCTGGATGCAGGCGTAAAATATGTAGGTACAGAAGTGGTGCTTGGTATAACACTGCAGGATCACTGGGATGTGGTAAAGGCCGCAGAGCAGCACAATGCGCATGTAATGATGATGGAAAATGTTTGTTACCGCAGAGATGTAATGGCTATACTTAATATGGTACGCCAGGGTTTGTTTGGCGAGCTTATACACCTGCAGGGCGGCTACCAGCACGATCTGCGTGCCGTAAAGTTTAATGATGGTGTACATATGTATGGCCACGGTGTGGAGTTTGGCGAAAAAGCCTTTTCAGAAGCACACTGGAGAACAGAACATTCCGTACGGCGCAACGGAGACCTTTACCCCACCCATGGTATAGGGCCTGTGGCGCAATGCATCAATATCAACCGTGGTAACAGGTTTGTAAATCTTTGTTCTTTTTCATCAAAGGCAAGAGGGTTGCATAATTATGTTGTAAAGAACGGCGGTGAAAACCACCCGAATGCAAAGGTGAATTTTAAACTGGGCGATGTGGTTACCACAAACATTACCTGCGCCAATGGCGAAACTATTTTATTGCAGCACGATACCAACCTGCCAAGACCATACTCATTAGGTTTTCGTGTGCAGGGTACAGAAGGTATATGGATGGATGTAAACAAAAGCATTTACATAGAAGGCAAGGCCGCCAAAGAAGATGTGTGGGAAGATGCGCAGCCATGGCTGGAAAAATACGACCACCCTTTATGGGCAAGGTGGAGTAAAGAAACAAAAGGTGCAGGGCATGGCGGTATGGACTTCTTTGTAATACATGCGCTGGTAGAAGCTATTAAACGCAAAGTGCCTACACCGCTGGATGTGTATGATGCAGCTGCATGGAGCGCCATTACGCCGCTGAGCGAGCAGTCAGTGGAACTCGGTAACGAAACAGTAGATTTTCCTGATTTTACCGGCGGTCAGTGGATGTACAGGAAACCCGTTTTTGCACTCAACAACGAATTTTAATAACAACCTTCTCTGAAAAGTTTGTAACGTTCTGCATAAAAAACAGGACGTTTTTTTATGTGGTAAATATTGATGGGGCCAGGCGGCAGTGCATGCATTGAGCTGCCGTTGCGTCGCACTCTTGTACGCCTGAAGCAATACTCAGCAAACGCGAAGACCAAAGCGAAAGAACAGCTTTACCGGGCTGTTTGTGCCAGCGCAGACCGCTTACCCATTAACCTGTCAAACGCAACAACAATAAGAGAGAGTGAAATATATACAGCAAACAGCACCGCAATTACCGCATAAACCTTTGATGCTTCGTGTGTGTGCAGATTTAAAAAAGGATAGGGGTAATCGCCCGTTATGGCGCCGCGTGTCATGGCATAAACAAGATAAACAGTTGGGTATATAAGCCACCTGTAAACATTATTGAAAGCAAGTGTACCTTTTACTACAAACACCAGGTAAAACAAGAGATATAAAAATGGCACCAGGTAATGCAGCGATTTATCAACCCAGTATTGCAAACCTTCCGGCTTCCATACATTGGCCAGTAAAAAATGATAGCCAAGGCACACCACAATGATGTACACAAGTATAGCAGATTGTGTATTTGGTTTAGCAAAAAATCTCCCTGCTTTGGAAGATGGTGCTGCCAGTGGTAATACGTATGCAAGCGCCACCAGTATGTTGGTAAGAATGGTCATGAAACTAAAAAACCTTACAATCCTGGTAAGCATTGGCTCTGTGCCGGCGGCCGTTACAGTAAGCCAGAACTGAGCTACAATAGTAATAAAGCTGATAACGAAAAGAAAAATACGGATGGCTTTTTCTTTGCCTGAATAGAAGGGTAACATAAAAATTAGTTGACCTGTTTTTTATGGTTCATACCAAATATACAGGCAAAAAATAAATAAACAGGCATTGGCATTATTGCTGCCGCACCGTATCTCGTATCTAAAAGCTTAGTCCTGTACGGTTAAGGTTTGTTTCAAACGCAGATCGTGAGACGATGCACCGATCATGATCCTGAAGTCTCCGGGCTCTACCACTGTTTCCATGTTTTTATTCAGCATGCTCAGCATAGCCGGCGTAATTAAAAAGCTGACCTCTTTTGTTTCGCCCGGTTTAAGCGTCATACGCCGGAAGCCTTTTAATTCCATTACAGGTCTTGCCACCGAAGCAAGAAGGTCGCGTATATAAAGCTGCACCACTTCGTCGCCGGGAGTTTTACCGGTATTTTCTATTGTACAGGTAACAGTTATGGAATCTTTGCTGCCGATGTTGTTTTTGCTTAGGCGCATATTGCTATAGCCAAAACTGGTATAACTTAAGCCAAATCCAAAAGGAAACAACGGCTCGCCACTCAGGTTGTAGTAATCATCTCCCCGGCCGGTTGGTTTATGGTTGTACACGAGAGGCAACTGTGCTTCACTAACGGGAAAAGTTACAGGCAATCTTCCGGCCGGGTTATAATCTCCAAAAAGTATCGCGGCTACTGCATGGCCACCTTCTTCACCGGGGTACCATACATCCAGCACACTGTTTACGTTTTGCAGCCAGTTATTCATGGTAATGGCGCTGCCACCTACCAGTACAACTACTACCGGTTTGCCTGTAGCAGCAACGGCATTGATGAGTTCCTCCTGGTGGCCGGGTAAGGATAGCATTGCCCTGTCCTGGAATTCGCCTTCGTGAATACCCGCAGCAATAATCGCTACATCTGCCTGTTTAGCAGTGTTCACAGCGGTTTGGATTTTTGTTTTCCAGTCATTCTTTAGATCAGCGTTCCAGACCAGTTTTATCTGTGCATTGCCTTTTGGTTCATAGAACTCCACGCGGAGGTTGTATAGCTTTCCCTGCTCCATTGATAAGTCTGCGAGCTTTGTTGTATAGGTTTGTTTTTGCCAGTTATCGATCAGCATTTTATCGTTGATGTACAAGCGATAGCCATCATTACCTTCCAGGCCGATTTTAAAAGTGCCCGTTGCAGGCGCCGTTAACTGCCCTGTCCATCTTGCGGCATAAAAATCCACATCAAGTTTTGGGTCTGGTGGAAACAACGTCCAGCTAAAGTTTATCTGCTCGTCTATCCTTTTTACTGCAGGTTCTCCGCTAAACGTAATGTTGTTAAAATAAGCAGCCTGCAGGCCTGGCTGCTTAGCATGCGACAAATATTTTTTACTGATCACATTGTAGTCATGGTTTTCAACGCCTGCGCCGGGCGCATAAAGTATTGTGCTGTTTTTCGCAATGGCCTTAATGCCATCGAGGATGCTTACTTTACCATTGCCATTACCGCTATAGCCACCCAGTCTTGCGGCGGCTGCATCTTCACCGATTACAGCAATTGTTTTAATGCTCTTTTGTAAGGGTAATATTTGCTTTTCGTTTTTTAGCAGTACTGCCGATTCCAGTGCAGCCTGTTTTGCCAATGCTTTATGTGGCTTTTCTTTCATCAGTGTTTTTACCGTTTCTTCGGCTACATAAGAGTGTTCGAAAAGACCGAGTTCGAATTTAGCTCGCAGCACACGAGACACTGCATCGTCGATTCTTTTCGCATCTATTCCGCCATTTACAAAAGGATCTATAAACAGCGTGTGGTGTTTATACTCTGTTTGAAAGATCACATCAAGACCACCGTTGATAGCATGTAAACCTGCCTCAGCGTAATCTTTGGCTGTGTTATGCAATACCACTTCTCCACCAACTGCATTGGCATCAGAAATTACAAAGCCTTTAAAACCCCATTCGTTCTTCAGTTTTTCTGTAAGCAGCCATTTATTCGATGATGCGGCTATACCATCAAGCGAATTATAGGCACTCATTACAGAGCGCGACCCACCTCTTTCTATACAGGCCTTAAAAGGAGCGAAGTATATTTCATCAAGCAGGCGTTCGTTCCAGTGAACAGGGTAACTGTCCCTGCCACCATCGCCCACATTGGCAACAAAGTGTTTGGGCGTGGTGATGATATTCATTTTTTCGAAAGCGCTTACAAATGCAACACCCATTTCGCTGGTAAGAAACGGGTCTTCGCCGTAAGTCTCTTCTGTACGGCCCCAGCGCACATCACTGGCTATGTTTACAACCGGGGTAAGAATATCTCTTATACCCCTTGCTTTTGTTTCAACGGCAATGGCCATTGCAACTTTGTGCATTAAAGCGGTATCCCATGTTGCGGCAAGCGCAACAGACTGCGGGAAAGCAGTGGCGCCGTCTCTTACAAGCCCGTGCAAAGCCTCATCAAATGCAATGATCGGGATACCAAGTCTCGTTTGCGCTACAAAGTATCGTTGAATACTGTTTATCTTCTGTGTTAACAGTAATGCGTTTTCGCTGGTATTATAACTAAGCAACTGCCCACCTGCATCGCCCTTACCGGCGGCACTTACCTGGAAACCAAATATGCCATTTTTGTACTGACCCGGTGTGGCATTATCCAGGTCTCCGGGAATCATGAACAATTGCCAGAATTTTTCTTCAGGGGTCATCCGCGACAAAAGATCTGCTACCCGCTTTTCAACCGGCGCAGTTGAGTCTTTGTACAACGGTTGTTGTGCAGTAGCTGATTGGTAAATACACAGCAACAAAAAAAGCATGAGTGTACGCATATGATTGTATTACGGTTGTGCCGGACAAGGGGTTATTTTCACCAAAAGAAAATGACCATTGTTTTTTGAATTGTAAGAGTAACTAACTCTTACATGCAATGTAAGTGTATAAATATTTGGGCGTATAATCATGCCCCGGTTTGCAAATAATAGATAAGAAAAAGTTCAAATAAGCACAGCCTGCAGATAATGCGCGTAGCATGTGCCCGGAGGTGCCGAGCAGCGCTTTGCAGTACAAGAGTGCGACGCAACGATGATGCCTTTTATACATAAGCCGGCCACCAGACAAAAAAAGACCGGCCAAACAGCGTGTTATAGAATGAAACAAATTTTACAGTGCAAAGAATATAGCAGTAATAGTATAAATCGGAATAAGACCGCAACGGAATTGCAAGTACATTGCAACACTACGCTTATATGACCAGATTGATACCATGCTTGATTATAGTTTTTCTTTTACGTGTTGCCTGCATTGGCCAGGTTAGCCACACTTATGTTTCGACAGAAGGGCTTTCTAAACTTGCGATAGAGCGCATCATGATTTATACGCCTGATACGGCATGGCTGTACAACCATCATGCATCTGTTACTGTATTCAATAACACATTGGTTGCCATGTGGAGCGATGGAATGAAAGACGAAGACAAGCCCGGGCAGCGTGTGGTATATGCTACATCTTCAGACTTTGTGCATTGGTCTCCGGTAAAGGTTCTGGCACTGCCATCCATCTACAACGCAGATACGGCGAATGTTTTAACCGCGGCGGGTTTTCACGTGTTTCATGATACGCTTGTTGCATATTATGGTGAGTATACGCCACACCGCACCAACACACACTTATGGGCGGTGTACACAACAGACCTTGAGCATTGGAGCAAACCGGCAGACATGCATATACCGGTTAATCCCAATCATGGTCCGCAGGCAACAGCAGGAGGCAGGCTTATCATTAGCGGTAATTTTACATTTCCGTATACAGACGATTACCGTGGTTTAAGCGGCTGGAAGATGAGCAGTTTCTATGACACTTCTATGTATACAGAAGATAATCCGGCTACGTTTTATGCACCTGCTGAGCAAAGCGGTTTTCCACCATTGTGCGAGGGCGCTTTTTTCCAGGCAACGGACAATACCATTTATATGCTGATGCGTGTAACGGGAAAAGGCTGGCATGGAAGATTATGGCTTACAGAAAGTAAAGATGATGGCACAACATGGAGCAGACCTTCAGAACAACGTTTTCCTGACAACGACAGCAAGTTTCATTTTGGTAAATTGCCTGACGGCAGGTTTTATTATGTGGGTATTCCTGACACGCTCCATCACTACGACCGTAACCCTTTGGTATTGTCGCTTTCTGCTGATGGAAAGATATTTAATGAGCACTACATTATTGCAGACGAACTGTACCAGTTAAAGAAAGAGGGTTTGTGGAAAGGTGGACAATATGGCTACCCGCACACCATGATCAATGACGGGTACATGTACATCATCGTATCGCGGCAAAAAGAAGCAATAGAATTGTTACGGTTTAAACTGGATCAATTACCATAACGCATGAACACATTAAGATAACCTGGCAAAAACTTATAACCACCACTTAATATGAAAAGGAGATACCTGCTTTCTGCCTTGCTTGCACCATGCACAATTACCGCATTTGCGCAGCAGCATAATTTTAATAACAGCTATGTAAAGCCTGCAGATACATTGGTGCAGCAAAAAATAGCCCAGTGGCAGGATCTTAAGTTTGGGCTTTTTATGCACTGGGGCACTTACAGCCAGTGGGGTGTTGTGGAGAGCTGGAGCATTTGCCCAGAAGATGAGGGGTGGACACAGCGCCGCGGCCCTTATGCAGCAACCTACAACGGATATGTGCAGGCCTACGAAAACCTGCAGACCACGTTTAACCCGGTAAACTTTAATCCCGATAAATGGGCTGCCGCCGCAAAAGACGCAGGTATGAAATATGTGGTGTTTACCACCAAACACCATGATGGTTTCTGCATGTTTGATACCAAGCAGACAGACTATAAAATAACATCATCCAAAACACCCTTTTCTGCCAATGCAAAAAGTAATGTGACCAAAGAAGTATTTGATGCATTTCGCAAAGAAGGTTTTATGACGGGTGCTTATTTTTCCAAACCGGACTGGCATAGCCCCGATTATTGGTGGCCATACTTTCCACCAAAAGACAGGAACGTTAATTACGATCCCAAAAAATACCCGCAGAAGTGGGAGGCATTTAAGAATTATACCTACAACCAGATACAGGAGCTGATGACTGGTTATGGAAAAGTGGATGTGCTATGGCTGGATGGTGGCTGGGTAAGGCCACTCTCTTCTGTAGACACAACCGTAGAATGGCAGCGCGGCATTAAAGACGACCAGGATATAGACATGGCACGCATTGCCGGTATGGCACGTACACATCAGCCGGGTTTAATGGTGGTTGACCGAACAGTAAGTGGTGAGTTTGAAAATTATGTAACACCGGAACAAACAATACCAAATGAACCGCTGCCTTACCCGTGGGAAAGTTGCATAACGATGGGTGATTCGTGGAGCTATGTACCCAACGACAATTATAAATCTACCAACACCATTGTACATATGCTGGTGCGCATTATTTCCCGTGGTGGCAACCTGTTGCTGAATATAGGACCATCGCCAATGGGCGATTACAGCGATACGGCCTATACACGCCTGAAAGAAATAGGCGGATGGATGAAAGTGCACGGCGAAGCAGTCTACGGCACTAAACCGCTTGCGCCTTATGAGGATGGCAATATTGTGTACCTGCAATCTAACGATGGTAAAAGTAAATATGTATACCTGCTGAGCGATAGCAAAACCGAAGACGTTATAGTGCCTGAAACCATAACATTAAAAGGATTAACACTTACAAAAAAGAGTAAGATTGTTTGCCTGGATGCACCTAAGACAAAACTGAATATTACCCTGGCAGATGGCAATACCATATTAGCATTACCGGCAAATAAGATTGCGGGTAAATATGCCATAGCTTTTAAAATTACGGAGTAGTATAAGGTAGCCGGCAGCAGTACGTATGGCATCGCCTGTTGTGTCACTCACTTGTACGTACGGAACTATGGTGAGCAGGGACGTTGCGAACCGGAAGCTGAAGCTGAGCTATGATCTGCAGTACAAGTGTGCGACGCAACAAAAGCCTGATAGCAGCAATACAGCCGGGTACATAAGAATATTAACCAACCAACCGTAAAGCCTGTTCAATAAAATGAACGGGCTTTTATTTTACAACATCAAAAGAAAGGATCTTGCTGCCAAACAAACCGTTGGCCGAAAGCCCCTGGATAACTACAACATACTTACCGGGCAGGTCTGATGTATAGAGTTCTAAGGTTGTTTTTGTTTTATTGTTGAGGTGTATATCTGGTTTCCATTGCAATACATTCCTGAAATCGGGCAGGTGGCTTGCAACCGCTTCTGCAGTATTGTATACGGGTGTGTAAAATTCCCTTTCCAGTTGAAGCCCTTCGTATGCAGCCACGTTTACGTTTGTAGTAAAATCGTAGTTTGATAATGCAGGGCTATAGGTTTTATAGTTGAGTATGCCTTCAAATACCGAAGTGCCGTAAATGTAACGCCTGGTAACAACATCAAGGTTTCTTACTTTAAGCGGATCAAATTCCAGCAGTTTATTTAAGTTGAACAATGGTACACCATCAATGAGAACGAGCGGGTCTGTTTGAAAAAAAACATTTTCGGGTGTATTAATCACAGGCAGGTACACCCTGCCGCCCCTTCGTGTTACGTTTACCATCGCCACGTATTCACGCAAAACTTCTTCCATAGATGTGAAACGTGTGTAATCATCAAGGGCATACTTTAACTCGGGCGTTACATAAAATGCGGCAGTATCTACATAATGTGGCAAATAAAACTGCTGTTGTTTTTCTGCGGTATAAATATTCTGTACCTGCATGCTAATGTGTTGCGCAAGCACAGTGTTGGGAAAGCTTACCGGCCGTTCGAAAGCAGGGAGGCCTGTAGTTGTATATGCATTGCTGAAGGGGTCTTCCAATTCAATTTTATTGATGGTGTCCGTCATTGTATTAGGCATTGCGACCAGTGATGAACCCCCGTAAAAATTGGGGAACTCGTATTTAACAGTGCCGCCCGTATCGCTGATACAACTTTTAAACTGCGTCATAGACCCAGGCACAGATGCGTATGTTTCTATTAACTGCGCAGGCTGCCCGGTCATGGTGTTGATGACTTTCCCCCGTACAATGTGCCCATTCGTTTCCGGGATGAAGGAAACAGGCGGTTGCTGACTGCCCAGTATTTCATTCCATTTAAACCTGCGCCACCCTTGTGTCAACAACAGGTTATCCAATGCTTCATCAGCCTCGTTGCCGGCAGCGTTGAAATAGTAAGCAGGGTCTTCAATAAACCCCCTGAGCTCGGAAGACAGGAGCAGGTAGTGCTCTATCGCAGCAGTCTCAGGCGTTTGAAGAGAGTCGATCCTGTAAACAGCCATGGAAAGGCTTGCTGTATCGGCGTTGTTCAGGCCTACATCAATGCTTACTTTTTGTCTTTCCCGATAGCTGGCCTCACTGGCCGTTGCAGCTATTGACAACAATGTTGCTGGTTTTTTAAAGACCAGTCTTTCTGATACTGCTTTGCCCTGGTCATTCAAAGCAGTTAGTTGTGAAATACCATCGCCCAAAACAGCTTTGCTGATAGAAAAAGCTGCTATATTGTTTTGCAGCGCCGCGGTGGCTGTAAACTTTACGGCACCGCCTGTTGTAGCCATTAACGTTATTGCTTTTATTGCAGTTACATTACACTGTACCTGCACATTCCACATATTACCGTTACCGGTGACCAGCATATTATATCCATTGTTGTAAACCAGTGGCAGCGATTTGACTGTGATTACACTGTCGTTTTTTATAACAGCCTGGTAGGTGTGACCGGTTTGAGGCGTAAAGCTGAAGCTGCCCATACCTGCATGTACAGGATTGAACTGCAAAATGGTATCGGTATTATCTAACAGGTAGCCAGTGAAGGCGACGCCTTTACCAATAGGTGTTGTGGCTTTAAACGCTACGTGATTTTTCAATCCATTGATAAGGTCACCGCCTTCCGGAAAGAATTGTATATCGGTTTGAAAAGGGGTGTTTGGCGAAGCCGTACTGTTATTTTTCTGCACATTGACTACGGTTATTTTTTTCCGGAAGTAATATACCGGATCGAAGTTTTTCATCCAGCTTGTGTAGACTCTCAGCAGGTAGTTGCCTGATGAAATATTAACCGGCAGAAACAGCGAGCCATCGCCTTCGCCATCTTTTAAACCAATTTTTGCCTGTAGCACGGGCTTATTTGCACTATCGAGTAATTCAACGTAGGCAACTTTGCTCATTGCAAGCGGCCTGTGAAAAACGCCATCGGTGTTATACAGTTTAAACCATAGTATTTCGCCCGCCAGGTAATAGTTTTTATCTGTATGTGCATATATTTTTTCGGTGATTGTACGCGCTTTGTATTGGTTAAATACCAGCCTGATATTACTGGTACCCTGCTGAGCAGAGATGCTGGTTGAAGCAATTGTGAAAATAAAAACTGCAAACAATGCACGTGTAAGAAAACAAACACAGGTGTTACTGAAATACATGCCGGTGATCTTTTAGCTTGTAAGTTTTAAAATGATTTATGGCCAGAAGGACGGTCTTTGATTAGTGCCCCGTAAAGTGCAATCGACACAATAAGGATCAGCCGCGTAAAAATCTATGATGGAATTGAAGGGTCCAAGTTGATTAGGAACTGTAGGAATAAGCCCGTTACCATATTTTGCTATGCTGTCAGCGTTATTGTCTATTTTTATATTACTGCAGCCTTGTGAATAGCCCCATTTATCTACATCACGATTACTGATAAAAATTCTCTTGGTGCTCTCTGTGGTTACGTCTACATATCCGATTACGATTTCTCCTGGATCTGTAATACACTGTATATTACCAATTAACTCTGACGGTTGCGCATCAAATATAGAGCCCAATTGTTCAGTATTTTTTCGAAGTTGCTCGTAAAAATTGTACGCGCCTTTACTCAACGCATATTGTTTTAGTTCCACGCTATATAAAACACTTAACTTGATTGATTCGGGTTCTATATGCGTTAATGGTAAATAAATTATATCAGAGCTTAGTTTTTCTGTTGTACCCAGCATGATATTTTTGGCAGTGTAAGATTGCCAGCAATCCCAAATAGTTAAATCTGGCAGCCCGGCATTGCGATACTCTACGCCAACATTTAAAGATGTGAGCGGGTCAACAGTGTATTTAAGTGTACTGTAATAAGCAGACCTGATCTGCCATGTTTCTGCATATGTCCAGCGGTAGTACTTTACATTTCCGGTGGCATCATGCGTGTTGATATGAGTTGTTACGCCTTCACCTGTTTGCTCCCAGCTAATGCTATCTATAACGGGTGTGGCTTTTACAGGTGTGTAGGCTGATGTATATTCCTTACCGTCTGCCGTATTGATGTGCACCCTGTAATTAACAGCAGTATTCAATGTAAGCGGATCTGATGTATACGTGCCATTGATACCTGGTGTAAGATAATAGCTTTCGCCATTTTCTCCTTCTATAACTACGCTTGCACCGTGCTCGTACAAAACGCTGACTGTATCTACCAGTTTTGTGGTTCTCGTAAGTGTTATTGTTGATGTGCCGCCACTGGCTGAATTGATAAAACCATCTACAACAAGATAACCTGTTTGTGGTGATTGAAGATTGGGTTCGTAAACTTCTTTGCACGCACAAAACAAGATGCCTGCAAAGAGAACGAAAAGTATAAGTCTGGCTGGTCTCATGCTGTTTTTGTTATAATGACTTTAGCAAAAGGTCATCGTTGCCCGGCTTTGCTTTGCAGTACAAGTGTGCGACGCAACAGGCGATGCCATTATGACTAAAAGTTTGGTTCATAAATATTTTCTACTAAAACCTGATATTGAAATTTACATATGGTATGGCGCTTCCAAAAATGGACAGCTTATAACCGTTTACCGCCCCGTTTTCTGAAACATAGTAAACTGAGTATGGATTTTTTCTGCCCGTTAAGTTGTATACACCCACCGTCCATGAATTATGTGTTTTCTGGTGCACTTTGTGGTTGCCTTCTATATTCATAGAAAAATCTGTACGAAAATAATCCGGTATCCTGTGTCCGTTGCGGTTTGCATACAATGTACGCTCGCCATCTGCGTAATAGAATCTGCCTATGGGTAACGTTATTGGCCTGCCTGTACTATAGGTTGCATTAAGTGAAATACTAAAGCGATGTGAGAACCGATAGTTCCCGATGAACGTAACGTCATGCGGCTTGTCGTAGTTGGCAGGATAGGGATCCCCATTATTGATAAAATCGCCAGTTTCAGGATTATCTGCCGTTAGTAAAATGCGGCTGTATGTATAGCTAACCCAACCATTGAATTTACCTGTTAACTTCTTGATCAATAATTCAGCGCCGTATGCTTTGCCTTTTGTTTTCAAAACGTCGGTTTCTATGTGCGGATTAAGCACCAACACTGCTCCACTTTTATAATCGAGATAATCCTTGATACGTTTATAATAGATCTCTCCTGATATCTCGATGGTATTATTCTTGAGGTTTTTATAAATGCCCACAGACACCTGGTCGCCATACTGAGGTTTAATGTTAGGATCACTCAGCTTCCAGATATCAGTAGGTGCCATGGCCGCAGTATTTGACAACATGTGTATGTATTGCCGCTGGCTGTTGTAACCCGCCTTTATGGACAGCGTTTGATTAAGTATATACCTTGCGCCAATTCTCAGCTCTGGCCCGTGGTATGTTTTTACAATTTTGCCTTTGTCGTAAGTTGTTGTGCCAATAATGTTGTCTTCTGTTTTAGGAACGCCGTCCGGATAGTTATTAACCGTGTAAGGCCCGAAGAAATTATACACAGAGTACCGGATGCCACTTTCAATAGAAAGCTTATTGTTGATATTGTATTTATCGCTAAAATATAGTGCAGATTCAAGTGCCTGCTCTGCCTGCATTTCTACAGGCACTACCAACGATTCTTTGCCTATGGGCTGGTAAGTACCGGAATGTAATTTATAGAAGAGGCTGTTAATGCCAAACTCAACAGTATGTTTACTATTAATAAAATAATTAACGTGTGCCTTGAAATATGCCTGGTTGATATCAAAGCCCAGTGAATATGCGTTAACAGGATTTTTTTCGCTCGAAATCTTGTATGCATAATTATCGTAACCAGCAGTTACAAGGCTATAGACTTTGTTGCTGAAAATGTGCTTCCATTTTAAAGAAACATTTTTGTTACCGTACGTGTAAAATGTATCGCTGTTAAGATTGAACCGGTCACTGCTCATATAACCGGTAAGATAGATGTAGTTCTTTTTGTTGATCTCGTGGGTGATGTTCAAGTTAAGATCATAGAACGATGCCTTGCTGTTTTCGTACGCTGATGGTAATAGTTTTAACAACCAGTTGGCGTATGTGGTTCTACCTCCAAGAATGAAAGAAGATTTATCTTTTACCAACGGTCCTTCAATGTTTATCCTGCTTGTTAGTAAGCCAATACCTGCAGAACCGGTGATATTCTTTTTATTCCCCTCGCGGCTGTTGATGTTTACCACAGATGATAATCTTCCGCCATACCTTGCCGGAATACTGCTTTTAAAGAGCTCTACGTCTTTTACTACTTCGGGATTGAAGGCGGAAAACATACCGAAAAAGTGAGCCGGATTATAAATGGTTGCGTCATTGAATAAAATGAGGTTCTGATCTGCGGAGCCACCGCGTACATTCAGGCCGGTACTGGCTTCCCCGACAGACTTTACACCCGGCATGGTAAGGGCAACCCTTAGTACATCAGCTTCTCCAAAAACTACCGGCACCTGCTTGATTGTTTTGATATCAATCTTTTGCGAACCCATCTGCAGGCTACGGATATTGCTAGCTTTTTCGGCTGAAACGATCACCCGTTTCAACGTCATCACAGTGCCTGCCATGTCTATGTTTATTTTACCTTCTCCCTGTACAAGTAACTGGCGCTTAGTGTCGGTCATGCCAATACTTTGAACGAATAACGTATGCTTGCCTTTAGGTAGCTGAATGGTAAAATAACCATATTGATCTGTTGATACACCAATGGTGGGGTTTTGGATATAAACCGATGCGCCGATAACAGGTTCTCCCGACTTTGCATCTCTGATGTATCCGGTAACAGTCACTCTTTCTTCACCTGTATTAACGTTTTTCTGGCCAATTACATAAAGCTTGTTATCCTGTTTGGCAACCTGCACCTTCTCTTCCGGCTCCTCAATATCCTTTGCTGATGTTTGAGCGGACGAATCTTGCGGGTTTGTAACAACCGCAAAAAAAGACTCCGGTAAATCAGTTTGAACAGTTATGCCCTTACTTACAAAAACATTTTTATCATGGTCAATTGTGTACACCAGGCCAATGTCTTTAAAGGCCGCAGTAAGCACCGCTTGTAAGGGCTCGTTTTTTACTGAAAGACTGATTCTGGTTGAATCAAACCAGGCAGTATCATAATAAAATTTATAACCAGATTGCTTTTCTATGGTAATAAGAAATGTATCAATAGTAAGACCTTTGAAATCACCGGAAATTACAGGCCCACCAGTCTGCTGTGCCCGCAGTTGACTACAACAAAACAAAAAGCTGATCAAAATGATGGTGTAAATTTTCACTTGCATTAGTTTGTATGGGTTGTTGATAGCTGATCATAGTAAGCCGCAGTCTTTGCAAGTACGCCATCTTTGTCGTCCCTGAAATTCAGCTTGTTTTTTTTGAGGAAAGACTGAATGTCTTTTTTCTTATCTCTGAATGCAGCAAGCAGTGCTTTCCGGTTGTTGATGACGATATACCGGTTACCTTTTTGCAGGTAATAATCGGTAGCATCAATAATGAAAGTTCTCAGTTTACTGCCTGATAAGTCTTCGCCCAGTGTCTTTAACTGTTTCTTGTAAGCTTTGCATTTCCCATCGTACAAAATTTCGTAGAATCCAGCTTTTAGAGTGTTATAGGCCGTGTCCTTTTCCAGTTTTTTAAAATGGCGGTTTTCAATGCTGAAAGCTGTTGTTTTTTCATTGTTGAGCTGAACAAGATAGTTTGTAGCAGGTACTCTTGTAACAATCATGTTTTTCAAAATATCATAACGTAAAGGCACATTTTCATACAATATGCCATCATATTCAATGCTGCCATTATCCATTTCATTCGAAGCAATAAGAAAGGGCGTGCCTTCACTAATTGTATGGGCATACACAACATATTGCCTTCCGTTATAAAGACCACTTTCTTTATCGATATAGCTGTTATGCAGGCGGGTTATATAAAGCCTTGCATTTTCAAGAGCAATGCTGTCTTCCTGGTCTTGCTGGGAAAATACAACTATTGGAATTGAACAAAACAACAGCATCTTAAGGTAGCGGCCGACAGATGGAAAACCCATAAGCAGTATCGTTAATTTGGCGATTAAATATTGAAAACTAATGGTTTTTGAATTAAATCAGTAAAGAAAATAGATGAGTGTTCAAAAAGTGGCGACATAATTAAAGTTCTTAAATGGCAACTACACTTTTTTGGGTACCCGGCAACTTATCCCTGGTTAGGCATCGTTGCGTCGCACTCTTGTACTTTTGTACGTAACTCAGCATTCCATGACACAGGGTTGCGCATATGCGTTGCACGGTCATCTCGAAAATGCCGGCATACTTAGCTGTCTGCGCAATCACTTTTCCCATCGTATAAATAAAAAAGCCCCGGAAAAATTCCGGGGCTTTATAATCATAAAAGTATGTTGTTACTGAGCCACACTAAATTCAACTCTTCTGTTCAATGCCCGGCCTGCGGCAGTTTTATTGTCTGCTATCGGGTTGTCAATTCCATGACCCGCTGCAGTTAATATGTCTGTTGAAATTCCCTTCTTAACGAGGTATGTTTTTACAGCGTCTGCTCTCTTTTGAGAAAGTGTAAGATTGGTTGCTGGTTTACCCGTGTTATCAGTATAACCGTCAATTGACAACTTCAATGTAGGATGTTCGTTTAATATCTTCACCAGTTTATCAAGTTCCGTTACTGCACCTTTTGTAAGAATTGCTTTACCTGTAGCAAACTGTACGTTTTTCGCGTTAAAGTTGAACTGCTCAAGGCGTGGACAACCGTTATTATCAGCAGGGCCTGCTTCTGTAGGGCACCTGTCATTTTCATCATTCACGCCATCACCATCAGTATCTGGTATCGGGCAACCCTGGTATCTCGGAAATCCCGCAACAGTAGGGCACTTGTCCTCTTCATCATTTACACCATCTTTGTCGGTATCAGGAATGGGGCAACCGTCATATTTAGCAAGCCCGGCAACAGTAGGACATTTATCCTGCTCATCGTTAATGCCGTCTTTATCTGTGTCGGGAATAGGACAGCCCTGGTATTTGGCTAAACCAACAACAGTGGGGCATTTGTCATCAGCATCAATAACACCATCCATGTCTGTATCAGCAGGTGGTGGCGGTGGAGGAGGAGGCAATACTTTCGCTTTGGGCTCCGTAAGCGGAGCAAGTACACCGAAAGAATAAAACAAATGATTCACTTTATTATCACTGTAAGCGAGTTTATATTGCGCCTGAGCCAGGAGAAAGGTATTCCCCTGAAACGGACTTATTTGTAAACCAACTCCAAAAGGTGATTGCGCTCCAAATTTTGACGCGTAATTGTATCCTTCAATACCAGCCGTTAAAAAAGGGTTTATGACAGCTTTGTCATGAAACATTTTGATGTTAAATGAAGCACCCAAAGATTGAAAATAGTCCGCCACCTGGTCAGGAAAAGTTTGTGGCAATCGATTAAGAAAACTTCCGGTGTATGTAACTGAAAGGTCGATGTTTTTAGTTAATCCTTTCCAGTAATGAGCCGCAAAGCCAGCATTAAGTTTGCTGAATCCACCAATTTTAGCATCACTTATTGAAGTGTTCTTTATATCATTGGCAGCAATAAAATCAGTTCCGGCAACACTAAAGCCAATCGACGAAGGTTTTTTTTCTGTTTGGGCAAATACGCCTGTTGCCAGCAGCAGGCAGGAAACTACGGTTAGATTTTTTCTCATGTGTAAACGTTTGATATGATTTAATAAACGTAAAAAAGCAAAATAGGTTGACTTATAGCCTGGTAACTATATGTCAACCTATTATTAGTTCATGTATTTCCGGTTAAGAATGTCTGCGTACAGGAATGATACTAAATGTCTATAGCCTCTCCATAAGCCACTGCTGTAGCCTCTTTCAAACCTTCACTCATCGTCGGATGCGGATGCACTGCATTCAAAATTTCATGCGCGGTGGTTTCTAGTTTACGTGCAACAACAGCTTCAGCTATCATCTCTGTAACGTTACTGCCAATCATATGGCAACCCAGAAACTCACCATATTTCGCATCGTAAATTACCTTTACAAAACCTTCAGTTGCACCGGCTGCACTTGCCTTACCGCTCGCCATGAAGGGGAACTTGCCAACTTTAATTTCATAGCCGGCTTCTTTGGCCGCTTTCTCAGAGAATCCAACACTTGCTATTTCAGGACTGCAATAGGTACATCCCGGTATATTGCTGTAATCCATCGGTTCCGGCTGGTGATGGAATTTCTTTTCCATATAACCAATATATTCAGCCGCAAGAATACCTTCTTTACTTGCTTTATGCGCCAGTGCCTGGTTTGGTGTACAATCACCAATGGCAAAAATACCCTGCACATTTGTCTGCATGAATTTATCCGTTACAATTCTTCCCTTATCTACTTTAATGCCACTTTCTTCCAGGCCAAGGTTCTCAACATTAGCCACTACACCCACTGCACTTAATACAATATCTGCTTCCAGCATTACTGTGCTGCCATCCTGTTTTTTTACCAATGCCTTTACGCCTTCACCACTGCTGTCTACACTTTCAACTGAAGCACTGGTCATTATTTCCATACCTTGTTTCTTAAGCTGTTTCTCCAGTTCTTTGGAGATATCTTCATCTTCCACAGGTACTATCCTTGGCATAAATTCAACAACGGTAACCTTTGTGCCAAGACTGTTGTAGAAGTAACCAAATTCAATTCCTATTGCCCCGCTGCCTACGATAATCATGCGCTTGGGCTGCTCCGGCAATACCATCGCCTCACGGTAACCAATAACCTTTTTACCATCCTGTTTCAGGTTAGGCAATTCGCGGCTGCGGCCACCCGTTGCCAGGATGATGTATTTACCTTCTACTGTTTTTTTACTGCCATCTGCTGCTGTTACTTCCACCTGTCCTTTTCCTTTCACCTTACCATAACCCATTATCACTTCAATCTTATTCTTCTTCATCAGGAACTGAACGCCTTTACTCATCTTATCTGCTACACCACGGCTACGCTTTATAACACCACCAAAGTCTGCCTGCGCCTCACCCGCAATAATGCCATAATCTTTACTGTGTTTCAGGTATTCATACACCTGTGCACTTTTTAAAAGCGCTTTGGTAGGAATACAACCCCAGTTAAGACAAATACCACCAAGGCTTTCCTTTTCGATGATTGCTACTGAAAATCCTAACTGAGAAGCACGTATAGCGGCAGGGTAGCCACCCGGGCCACTACCGATAACAATTACGTCGTATGCCATATCTGTTGATAATTTTTGTTGTCAGAAAAATTGCAGGTCATAATCTATGACGTAGCGGCTGCGAATTTACTGGCTTATTACCAAATAGCAAAAGATGGATATAAACATGCGTTCGTATCTTATGTAAAGCAAATACGGTAAAGGAAATTTTGGTTACCGGCTGTAGTTCATGTGGCATCGCCTGTTGTGTCACTCACTGCATCGTTCGGTTCTTTTCCCGGCAAGGGCCAACCATGCTGCACTTTACACTGCATGTTCCTGTTCCACGTTGTATGCTTATAATATTTACATGATAGCTGTGATAATACGTCATATGCCCTGTACCGGCTTTATCTTTACACAAAAAAGTAAGCATGGCAGTTAATGCAGCAGCATTTCATTCATTAACCACAGAACTGGCAGCTAAAAACGTAACACTGGTAGCGGTAAGCAAAACCAAACCTGCCACCGATATTGAAGAACTGTATAATTTGGGCCAGCGCCATTTTGGAGAAAATTACGTGCAGGAACTTGCAGACAAACAGCTAGCCTTACCTCCGGATATTCACTGGCATTTTATTGGCCACTTGCAAAGCAATAAAGTGAAATATATTGCGCCGTTCGTATACCTTATACACGGTGTGGACAGTTACAAACTACTGGTGGAAATAAACAAACAGGCAATGAAAAATAACCGAACCATTCAATGCCTTTTACAAATACACATTGCAGAAGAAGAAACAAAATTTGGTTTAAACGAAGCCGAACTCGATGAACTGTTACGCAACTACAAAAACGACAATCTTTCAAATGTTGCCATAAAAGGTTTTATGGGTATGGCCTCGTTTACAAACGATGCTAACCAGGTAACTAAAGAGTTCATCCATCTCAAGACACTTTTTGATCTGTACAAAACTGCTTTCAACCTCGGGGTTTTATCAATGGGTATGAGCGGCGATTATCAACTTGCCGTAGAAAACGGAAGTAACATGGTACGCATAGGCAGCCTGCTTTTTGGGGAAAGAAATTATACCAAATAAGAAAGAGGCCGCAATGCGGCCTCTTTCTTATAATTATTTAAGCTACTTATTTTTTCAACTCAAACAACCTTATACCTGCGGTAAGTGCAAGAACTGAATTCCTTAGATTGTTTGTATTGCCCGACCGGTCAAATGATGTAAGAATTGGCAGAAAGGCAATCCTGTACTGAGCGCCCAGTGAAATAAATTCTTTGATATTAAACGCAATCTTGAGCTGAAAACCAAAATCTACTCTTTTAAAATTATCGATCTGCAGTTTTTCTTTATCTGAACCAAATACGCGATCTCCGTTCATAGCATAGCCTGCATATAAACCTGCGCCGGCATGTACACTGTTATCGCCCTGCAGTTCAAAATAATATAGCGCATCTCCATATACATACGCATAGTTTAATATGGCCTTGGAAATAGCAGAATCACCAAAAACACCGTAAGCAGACAGAGAATCTTTTGTATTGGTGCCCTGCTGAGAAAGTGATACGCCGGCATCAAAACCGATAAGCGTAGGATATTTTGTTTTAACATACAGTCCAATTGTTGGTCTTGTTACATTTCCTAAACTAAGTGTTCTTTCCGTACTTGCTGCCTGGTAAAACGTAGAAAGGTTTATGCCACCTTCTCCTACAACCATTACCCTGGTTTTGTTACTGTATTGGGCGTTTGATGTAATAACTGTGAGGGTTAGAAGGGAAAGGATCAACAGCGTTTTTTTCATAAAATTTTTGTGCTTTCTGGTAAATGATTTTTAGCAAGGATATAAATCAGTCCTGGTATTGAACTGTGCAACAGGTTTAAAATTCGGTGCAATATTATTGATTATTGCGTGAATCTAAAAATTTGAAAGATTAAGATGTTATTGTAATACAAGGCTGTTATGCCCTGAAACTGCAGTTGCCATGAAAAGATATTGTACAAGTGAGTGACACAACAGGCGATGCCCGGAGGTCTTTGGCTGGTTACCAAATTTTATTGCTTTGTAAAGAGATAGGCATCATATTCAATAAAATCGTTACACTTTATTTCTGTTGAAATTACTTTATCGCCGGCGGTTTTAAAGCGCACCGGGAATATGCCAAAAGCAGCATTGTTGTAGGTAAGCAACCATTCTTCATGATCCATATATTGAAGCCTGGCAACAAGCCCGTTGTGGTGCGGAAATTGTATGAGCAGACCTTTGTTGCTGACGCTTATTTCAATATCACCCATCAATTCATTGGTGAACGTGCCGGCATATGCTGATAAAGACAGCGGCGGCTGGCTGCCTCTTACCCTTGCTTTAAGACTGTCTGTTTTTTTTACAAGTGCAGCATGCTCTTCTTTAAAACCCGCCAGTGCTTTTTGATTCCTGTTTGTACCGGTAACCCCCAAATAGGCGTCGAGCACCTGGTAACGTAATATTTCGAAAAATTGCTGGTTATCATTATTGGTTAATATGGTTATGCCAAGTTTTTCTTCCGGTACAAAACAGGTATTGGTAACAAAACCGTCTGCACCGCCGGTATGCCAATAAACCTGTTTGCCGTTATAATCCCGTTGCAGCAAGCCCAGATTATAGCCAACAATGTGCGACGGGTACAAGTCTGATTTCCTACTGCTGATGATCGTTTGCATCTGCCTGGTTCTGTCTATTACATTCCACGGTAAGATGCGTTTACCATTGTAGCGACCACTATCAAGCTGCATGAGCAACCACTTTGAAATATCCTTTACGCTGCTTACCATACTTCCGGCAGGGCCAATATTGTCGACATTGTCGTATGGTATTAGTTTAAGATCATTCGAAAACCCATTGGTATAGGGGGACGCAGCATTGGGCATCTGGTCCATACCTTGCCCAAGTGTATGTGTATTGCTCATACCCAGCGGCACCAGGAGGCTGTCGTAGACATATACTTCCCACGGCATGCCACTTACAGCGGGTATGATTTCACCCGCGGTAACGAAACAACTGTTGCAATAACCATAACTCTGCCTGAATTGCTGCCCGGGTTTCAGCAGACGCATTTTATAAATAACCTCCCTTCGTGTGAGTGACGAATTCCAGAAAGTAAAATCGCCCTGGAAGGTTTTGGTACCCAGGTGGTGGCTCAGCATGTCTTTGATGTTTACCAGCGCGGTAGTAGTGCTATCATACAGTTTGAAGTCGGGAAAGTATTGTATGATCTTATCATCGAGCGAAAGCTTTTTGTTGTACTCAAGCTGCGCAAGTGCAGTTGCTGTAAACAGCTTGCTGTTGCTGGCGATCATGAAAAGCGTGTTTTCATCTACAGGTGTTTTTGTTTCGAGATTGCTTACACCAAAGCCTTTCATGATAACTGTTTTTCCGTCTTTAACGATTGCAATGGCCAGACCGGGAATTTGCCAGTCTTGCATTCCTTTTGTAATAAAAGCATCGAGACTGTCTTTGATAAAAGCAGGCTGTGCCAATGATGCAAAGCATGATCCGACAAGAAAAATAAATAAAGACAGTCTTGCTTTCATGGAATGATATTTAAAATGATTGGGCAAAAGCGCTGTTGTCCTGAACGCGGCTGTTAATCTCTTGGATAAGCTGCCGCGATAAAGCCTGTGCAGGCAATAGTACGCTTTTCTTTGCTGCTCTCTTCGGCCAGTTCTATCAATTTGATTACATTGAAAGCATGCTCGGGTCTTTCGCGCAGCGGTATTCCTTCCCGGATGGTTTTGTAAAGATTTTCGTAGTAATAGCCATAATCACCTTTTATAGAAGGATACTTTTCATTAAAGACATGACCACTAAGATCGGTATGGATTGTGCCAAAAATCTGTTCATCTTCCTGGCCCCAGTTTTCAACTTCGGTGGGCAATTTACCCGCACGTAAGTAAACTTCCTGCGGGTCTTCGCCATATTTTACAAATGAGCCAAGTGTTCCATGAATCATATAACGGGGCCCGGGCTCTCTAACCAACATGCCTGATTTCAGAATCACTTTGGTAAACCCATAACCAAGTTTGAGTTCAAAATTATCGACCGTGCGTGCATGAGGGCGCTGCAAACGTATGTCAGCAGTAACCTCCTGTGGCAGCCCAAAAAGATAAAAAGCCTGGTCTATCAGGTGCGCACCAAGATCATATAGAATACCGCTTCCGGGTGCTGGCTCCTCCCTCCATGCATTTGGTTTTGCTTCAGGGCGATAGCGATCGTAATGTGCCTCAAATTCATGCACATCACCCAGCAGCTTATTATGCAATAGCCTTTTGATGGTAAGGAAGTCTGACACATAACGCCTGTTCTGGTACACGCTGATCACTTTTCCTACCTGCTGAGAGAGTGTAATCAACTCCTGCGCTTCAGCAGAAGTGATGGTAAAGGGTTTATCAACCACTACATGTTTACCAGCCAGCAAGGACGCTTTTGCATAAGGAAAATGCGTTTCATTGGGTGTTGTGATGATAACCAGTTCAATGTCTTCTATTGCCAGCAGTGCTTCAATGGAACGGGCAATAACCGCACCCGGGAAAAGTGTGGCTGATTCTTTTTGATGTCTTTCCAGCACCGCAATTACGTCGTATTGCTCCGGCCGGGTCTTTACAAAAGGAGCATGCATGAATTTGCCTGCAACTCCAAATCCGATAATGGCTGTCTTAACGGGATTGCTCATAAATATTTTTGTGTTTTTCCTTGAACGAGGGTGCGGCCTGTAAAACTAATCTATATGGAATAAATTGTTAAACCACCGGCAATATATTTTTGTATGTAAGGGAAAGGGCTTTATTTCGTTTTACATTCAAAATAGCATTATGAATAAAATAAAGTATGGCCTGCTGGCACTTTCCATTGTTGCAATAGCATCTGCATTTGCATTCAAAGCAGCAAAGCCTGAAGTGAAAACGACAACTGCAACAACAGACAAGGGCATTACTTTTATAGAGCAGGATTGGAGCAAGGCTTTGCAGGATGCAAAGACCAATAAAAAACTGGTATTCCTTGATATTTATGCTACCTGGTGCGGCCCATGTAAAATGCTTAAGAAAAATACTTTTACAGATGAGAGCGCTGCAAAATTCTTCAACGAGAACTTTATTAATGTGTCTGTTGATGGTGAAAAAGGAGTGGGGCCGGAGCTTGCGGCCAGGTACAAGATTGTTGGATATCCTTCCCTGATCATTACAGATGCTGATGGCAACGTGGTATTGCAAACTGCCGGCTATGTAGACGCTGCTTACCTCATCAATTTTGCCAAGGAAGCTTTAAAAAGAAAATCATAACAACAGACTTCCTTCCAACAGCATGAGTTTGGTTTTAAGCACTGCTGCTACGGAGACTGCATCAGTTATTTTACCATTTTTTACCATTTGATATAAATCATCAAATGGTATTTTTTTTATGGCCAGTTGCTCGGTTTCTTCCGGCATTGCCGCATGTTGAGATAAACCCGTTGCAACATACACAACGCATGCTTCATCGCAAACGGAATTGGATAAATGCATGTCAAGTATTTTGCTCCACCGCTCAGCCTTTAAACCTGTTTCTTCGAGCAGTTCTCTTTTGGCACCATTCAGCGGATCTTCATGCAACGGGCCACCACCTTCAGGAATTTCCCAACTATAGATGTTAATGGGAAAGCGGTATTGGCCAACAATGTACGTGTTCATTGATTCATCCAGCGGAACCACACCGATGGCAATATTTTTAAAATGCACTTTACCATAAATTCCTTTTCCACCAGATGGGTTGATCACATCGTAGTGGGTAACTTTTATCCAGTTATTGTCGTAAGCTTCCTGCTCATGTAAAATTTGCCAGGGATTGTGTTGTTCATTCATGAACTAAATATACTCGTATTAAGTTAGAAGATTTTTATGTACCCGGCAATATTACCGCTATTCATCAACTGTTGCGTCGCACTCTTGTACTGTAACACATTGTTGGGCTTTTGGCTGCGGTGCAAGGCTGCGCACAAATTATACAAAGCACGTGGTGTTGCCTGGCAGCATGTTGCCCAATGCTTCTAAAGTACAAGTGAGTGACACAACAGGCGATGCCATAAAATACTGCTGCCGGCAAACAAATTTTTCTGCCCTTACTGTTTAAGTATGCCGCCTAATACATTGATGTCTCCATCGATCTGTTCGGTGTATGTGAGACCAAGCATGTTGGCAACAAGCGGGTACACATGTACATTCTCAAAACCCTTTATTTTTTTGTGCGGCTTAAACATGGGGCCCCATGCATAAAAGGTAGCACGCATATCTTTCAAAGCCGGATCGAACCCGTGTTTGCCGGGTGTTATTTTACGGTTGCTAATGTTAAATACTTTAGGTAAATGTGGTACGAGTATAATATCTCCTATACGGTTGTATTTGTCGTCTGCCTTACTATAGTGCCACTTTGCGGGAAGCGCGGTGGCAAGATACACATCATAGTCTTTTGCCGTGGCTTTTAGTTTTTCGTACGTTGGTTGTATAGCTGTTTTATCTTTTGCGTACAGGTGCATGAGTGCATCTGCATAACCAGGAATAATAAATTTTGATGTATCAATAACCTGCGGCAGCGGAATAGTGTTGTTTACGTCAACATCCGTCATGCCATGGTCTGAAAGGAAAATATAATTAATGGGTAATTTGAGTTCCTGCAGTGTTTCTGTAAGTTTTGCAACAGCGTTGTCAACAAACAAAACAGAATCTCCCGTTTCCTTTGCATCAGTACCATATTTATGTGCGGCATGATCTACCTGCGGCAGGTAAAATGTAATAAGATGCGGACGTTTTTCTTCAGGCAGTTGCAACCAGTTTTTTACAATATTGATGCGTGTATCTATATCGATTGCTTCATTATAGTAGTAGCAATAAGTTGGTTTTACGCCATGCATGGCAGCTTCTGATCCAACCCAGTAAAAGCTTGCGCTGAGCATCTGCTGTTCTTCGGCAAGCACCCACAAGGGCGTGCCGCCATACCATGAACTGTCTCTTACTATTTCTTTTTTGCTCATGGAATAAGACGCGTGTTTTTGCTCATCATAAAACGAGTTGTCAACAAGACCGTGATGCGCAGGGTACAGGCCGGTAACAATGGTATAATGATTGGGAAAAGTAAGCGACGGGTAAGACGGTTGCATGTAATTTGCACAAACACCTTGCCTGCGTAAACGCAACAGGTTTGCAGCATGGTATTTATCCGCAAAGTCGTACCTGAAACCATCTGCAGATATAAGTATAACATATGGCTTTTGTTGCTGTACCGCACTGTTGACCCTGCCATCAACAATATGTTGTGCAGTATCCTGCGCGGCGAGCCTGGTGAACACAAAAAAAAGTAGAACAGCTGATATGAACGGGTGTTTCATGTGCTGAAGAATTGAAGCTGTGAGGCAGCAAATGTAGCCATCGCAAGGTGATGGCAGGAACGATAAGGCTATTAAATTTTTGTTGCCATACAAAACAACAATGGCGGCCCGGAGCCGCCATTGTTGTAAAAATATTGCAATCGCTTACAGGGCATCAAAACGAGACTGTATATAATCCCAGTTAACCACATTCCACCATGCATTGATATAATCTGGTCTGCGGTTTTGGTATTTCAGGTAGTAGGCGTGTTCCCAAACATCAAGACCTAATAATGGGATGCCTTTTACTTCTGCAACATCCATTAAGGGGTTGTCCTGGTTGGGCGTAGAAGCCACTACCAGTTTTTTACCCGGTGTTGCTATCAGCCATGCCCAGCCACTGCCAAACCTGTTTTTACCAGCATCTGTAAATTGCGTTTTAAAAGCGTCAAAAGAACTGAAGTCTTTTTCAATTGCACTTACAAGCTTACCTGCAGGTTTTGCACCTTCCTGCGGCGCACGCATGCATTTCCAGAATAATTCATGGTTATAATGACCGCCGGCGTTATTACGCATTTTAGCTGAATACTTAGATACGGAACCCAGCAGTTGCTCCAGTTTCACAGAGCCAGTGTCTACTTTTTCTGCAGCCGCAGCTTCTGCAAGGTTCTTTGCATAAGTTGCGGCATGCTTGCTGTAATGTATTTCCATCGTCATCGCGTCGATTACAGGCTCCAATGCGTTGTACGCATAAGGGAGTGGTTGCTGCGTATAAGGCGTTTCAGGAACATTTATATCTGATAAGTTTGAGGGGCTGTTTGCTTTTACAAGCGAGGGCAATATTGTCAGCGATAAGCCTGCTGCAATGCCTGCTTTGCCACTGGTGCTAAGAAAGTCTCTGCGGGTACTTGCTGTCGGTTTTTTCATCTTTTGTATGTTTTTCGTAAGCAATAAAATTAAGACTAATCGATGAAACGAGGTTAATCGGCTATTACAATTAACTGATAATCTGATTACCACACAACGGGGAAAAAATTATATGTACCATGTGTATTTTTTTGCGCAACCAAACCAAAATAACGCAGCTTTCGTATGTAATATCGGTTGGCATTTGGTTTGCCTTATCATTTCCGATTAACATTACTACATTATAGGGGGTTTATAAATAAATCGGGTTGCTTTTCAAAGCGACCTTTTTTATTTATATTCATTTCTAGTAATATATCAAACCAACTTAATGCTACGCCATGAGATTTGTTTTTATTGTTTTAACCACAGTAAGCTTATTCTGTACCTGTAAAGAAGCATCCAAAGAGACCACACTTGTATTTAAACCTTTGCAGGCTGCGCAGTTCAATTTTTCAGCTGATAACAGTTTTGTTCCACCCAATGATGATAGATGGGAGCAGCGGAGAATTATACACGATAGCTGCATGGGAGAAAGCTTTGCCGCCAATGCAATATTCATGAAGACCAAAGACACCTTTAATATTGGCTGCATTGTTAATATGCAAACTTTAAAAGTCGTCAGAGACCTCGACATTAAAATGTTGCCGCAAAACAGCCTCAGTTCTGTCATTGGATTTTTTACAGCTCCGTGTTATCAAAAAATGCAGATAGACATTCCTGCAGCTAAGTTCATGAACCTGCGCGTCAGTTTCGTGGCAGATGGTGCGACAGATGCTATTAACCGTGAGCTCACAGATATCTTTAATCATGCAAACTCAGTCGGGCTTGAAACAGGTTCCTGGTTAAATTTTGATTTGAAGGATGGTATAGCCAACGTTCTCGATACAACTAATAACAGGGAATTACTTGCTTATAAAGAAGCGCTGACAGATACAGCCAATATGGTACTCGTGAGAAGTTCTGCCATGACCGATATAAGTCTTTTTCTTAATCCGGAGAAAATTTCTGCCGGTCTGTTAAACGTATTGAGGCAAAAACCGCTTGCTACACTTAATGGTTCCGCTCTTAAAGCAAAATTATTCCTGATTGGAGAAGGCACAGTCAAAGTTCAGCTAAACGGGTTTTTCCAGGTAGTAGGACAATTTATGCAGGTAAGCGCGGAACAACAGTAATTAATTAAATGTAACTTGTAAAAGACTGAAGTTTTCGGTTTTAAGTCTTTTACAAGTTACTTAGAAATATAAAAATCTTGTACCCTAACCTAAACAGCAGTAAGCCTTATTTTTCTTGTGCGCTGTATAATACTCAGGACGAAACCCAGCACCATAATAATAACCCCAAGCCACACCAGCCATACCATAGGAAATGCATATACTTTTAAAGTCATCAGGTCATTAAGGTTAGATGTTTCTTTTATTCCTATTTGCATAGCACCCTTTTCTTCTTCGCCAAGCTTTTCAAAACGTACTATCAGGCTCTGTGCGATTACTGTATCCGGCAGGTTACGGAAACTGCTGTCACGCATATTTATGGCAAAGCCTGGTTGCACCGTATATTGCCTGCCATCTTTAGCGGTTACATTCATATCCAGCATCACAGCCGTTTCACCCGGCAGTGTTGCTCTTTTGTAATGTTCAGGGTTAACCACCACCTCTTTTAGAACGATGATGCCGTTTGAGTAAAAGATGCTGTCTCCTTTATTTATATTTACAGTTCTGAAACTTGACGTATCGTTAACTGCTTCTGAACCAACCCATGATGTGGCATAAGCATACACATCACCCCAGAAGTAATGTTCTTTGGCAGGATTAGGCGCAAAACCTTCCTGGCCTTTGTTATTTTTCAATACATCGGGGTAAAGAAAGAAATTATCTTTTCCGTCTTTACCTTCAAATTTGACTTCGAAATACTTTTTACGGTCAAAGTCATTCGCTGTATCTCTCAGGTACGTAACATTGTACTTACCCATGTCTGTCCTGATGCCCTTAAAAAGCGTAATATTTTCAGCAGGATCCTGGTCTTTCGTCTTTTCGAAAACGGCAATACCGGTTGTGTTTTGGCTGAGGACTGTTTTTTTACTACTGGAAATAAGGACCCCCAAAAGAAAAAGTGCAAAACCGAAATGCGTAAGAGATCCTCCGGCCCCTTTCATTTTTCCTTTTAAACCTACCCATATGTACATGGCATTGGCTATTACCGCGTAAACAGATGCAAACAGCGCAATATGTATCGCCGCTAAAAACCCTATGCCATGCTTATCGTAGTCGATGTTACCAAAGATGCTTATAGAGAGACTTACGATCAATGCAATAATTGTTGGCAATAACACCTTCTTATAGAAAAAAGATTTTTGGGTGTTTTTGTATTTAAAATACTGCGTGATCGCAGTAAGTACACCTATAATTATTGCAATAAATATCTGTATTTGGTTGTATGAAAACTCGCGGTCTTCAGCGTCAGCATGCTGCTGGTTGAAAATGCGGTTTATAACAGGTAACGATGTCTGGTAAGTAATAATAACAGCAGAAAGGAAAAATACAAGTGCACCAATAAACATCCAGAATTCGCGGCTGTAAGTGCTTTCCTCTTTTTTTATAGATGGTATATATTTATTAAGAAAATAAAACAGGAAAGCAAATGCTATCAGGCATGAAGCCAGTGCAAACACAATATGAAAGTAATAACATCCGGTTATAATGATCGCTGCGCCTGTTACAAGCATTCTTTCATTTTTAGTGCGGCTGGCAAATAATGCCGCGCCCCAGATGAACACCGTTAAAAAAAGGTACAGCTGTTCTGTCATATCCGCACCCGTAAATGCGTGCACTGATGTATCGCCTAAAATACCAGTACGGGTCAGGAATGTTGAATAAAGGATAAGGACAAAACCCAATATGTAAAAGAAATAAGTACTCTTCAGAGAATAACCAGTATGATTATAAACCAGATTAGTATGTAACCCGGCGACGAGCAAAAGCCACGGCACCATAGAAGCATTCTCAACAGGATCCCATGCCCAGTAACCGCCAAAACTTAAGCTTTCATAAGCCCATGCAGCACCCATCATAACCCCCGTACCCAAAGCTGCCGCAGAAAAAGATACCCACGAAAGAGCCGGTTTTGTCCAGCTGTTATCTTTGTTAACAAGGCCTCCAAACGCAAAACCAAAAGGTATAATAGTAGAGGCAAAACCAAGGAAAAGGATAGGAGGGTGGATTACCATCCAGTAATTCTGCAAAAGGGAATTAAGATCGTTGCCTTCTTTAATTCGTGGCAGGTTCAGGTATTCCGGGTTATCAAAAATAGGTGCACCGGCCATCTGGTGACGCAATAAGATAAACGGATCATTTCCAAGCCTGACATCAAATATGTAGATGCCTACAAGCATAGTGGCAATACAGAATTGCGCAAATGAAATAACGGTCATTACCGGCGCTTCCCACTTTTTATTACGCAAGATGAAAACCCAGCCTAAAACACAATGCCAAAAGTTCCATAACATAAAACTGCCTTCCTGGCCCTCCCAGAAGCTTGCCAGTAAGTACTGCGGCTGCAGAGAAAGTGCTCGTGAAGAGTGATTCCAGGCATAGAAATATTCATGGTAATGGTTAGAAATAATATGATACAAAAAGAGGTAAATACTGATCACAGAAATCGTTTCCACAAGAAAAGCCATGCGTGCAAACTTCAACCAGCTTTGGCGATCTTTTAAATCGGCCGTTTTGTTGGCTTTAAAGAAAGCAATCGTAGCAATAAGAGAAGCAACAAGAGAAAGGACAGCAAAAAAGTGACCCAGTTGCCCGGGCAATAAATGTTCACCTACATACTCCATTGTAAACTATTGGTTTGGTAAAAAGCATTATTATTTATTCCCTGCAGATTCGGAGCTATTGTAAGACGTAGCGCCTGCGTTTTCTTTGGCTGTATTCATATCGTCCTTGTATTTGGAAGGGCATTTGAGCAAGATATCTTTACATTCAAACTGACCATCCTTAACGCTTCCCTTTAAAACAAGCCTTTCACTTTTTTCCATATCGGTAGGTTTAGCATTACGATACAGTACTTTAATGGAGTTACCCACAGTGTCAATGGCTGTAAACGTAAGATAGTTGGGGTTTTTTACAGGGTCGTATTCCATTGGCTGAGACTTATCGATTTTGGCAACAAGTGTTACAGCCTTGCCTGGTTTATCTTTGGCAACCGCAATCGTGTCATAGGTTGTAACGTCACCCATAAAACTGATCAGCACTGCAATCGAAACGGCAATCAGCACTAAAGCTATGATATGTGTCTTTTTCATCCAGGAGGTTTTCGTTGCGAAGTTAGTTCAAAAACAATTGTTTTAACAGTTGGTTTAAATGAATATCGTTAAAGGTTGTTAAAGCAACAAACAGTATAGAAGTTTATGAATCATATATATATATCAGGTATGCCTTATCACATAGATTACGATAATTCGGTGAATATTTGCCCCCGGTACAGGCTGACTAAACCCCTTACGATTAATTCTTAATTGAAAAATTGAAAAAAAACCCGAAATGAATTGCTAAAATTTTGGCAATATTAAAACAATACTATATTTGCGCATCATCGGATTAATTAACCAAAATCGTATTAACCAGTGGCTTACGAAAACAACGACAAGAAAATGGAAAGCGTGTACAGTAAACGCATCAGGGCAGGTAAAAGGAGAACTTATTTCTTTGATGTTCGTGCAACACGCGGTAATGATTATTTCTTAACCATTACAGAGAGCAGGAAACGTTTTAATGAAGATGGTTACGACAGGCATAAGATATTTCTCTACAAAGAAGACTTCAATAAGTTTATAAAAGCACTTGGTGAAGCTGTTGATTACGTAAAAACCGAGCTGATGCCTGATTTTGATTTTGACGCGTTTAACCATGAGTATGCTGAAACGCAGGAAGGGGTGGAAGCAAACGAAGAAGTTGTTGCAACAATTGAGACTGTAGAGAGCGTTTCCGTTGTTGAAGTTATTACAGAAACACCTGCTGCTTCCAATGGAGCCACTGAAGAAGTAGACAAATGGTAATAAAAAACTTCCAATATTTTAGCCGTTCAACAGAACGGCTTTTTTGTTTTCTGCGTATATATTTTCAGTATTTTTATCCGTTGCATTTCGCTAAAAACCAACTATATGAAAGCATTTAAACACATTTGCTCAATTGCTACGCTGCTGCTTTTATCAACAACATTTTCTTTCGCCCAGTTATATAAAATTGAACTGGATGAGAAAGTTCAAAAATCATCCCTGATTGTAGAAGGAAAGGTTATTGCCAGACAAAGCTTTTGGAATGAAGATCAGACGATGATTTACACCTCTAACACAATCGAAATCTATAAATCTTTTAAAGGTGAAGTAAAAGACAAAAAGATTGAGATTATTACAGTGGGAGGCACTGTTGGTTTAAGATACATAGAAGCTTCCGATCTGCTGGATTTGGATGTGAATGATAAAGGGGTTTTTTTCTTAAATGCTAAACAGAATAGGAAATCTCCTTTCTCTAATAAAATTATGTATGATGTTTATAGTAGTGCTCAGGGTTTTTTCTCGTATGACGAAATAAATGATGTTGCCTATGCGCCTTTTGCTAACTACAAGGGTATCGAAACAACATTTTATAGTACATTGAAAAGTAAGACCGGATTATTGAAGGTTATTGATAATTCATTTAAGGTCCAGAGTACAAATGCTTCCAATTCAGAAACGGGCACACTAGCCGCAACAATAAGTTCGTTTAGTCCGACGACTGTTACGGCTGGAACATTTAGTGATGCTGCAAACAACGTATTAACTATAAATGGTTCAGGTTTTGGCTCTCCTGGCGGATTATGTGCCGTGCGATTTAAAAATGGCAACAGTTCCAGTGATATTCCAAGTTATTCTTTGCCATACACTTCAAAAAATATCATTTCATGGAGTGATACAAAGATTGTTTTACAAGTGCCAGGTGGTGTTAGCAGGCAATCAAATAGTGGTGTTGCTGCCACGGGTAAAATTTCAGTTGTAACGAGTAGCGGTTCTGTAACTACATCTAGTGATATTTTAAATGTATTTTACAGCCTCATTACACCTGAATTCAACTTTGGGGGATCCGTTATTGCCGGAGAGCCTAGAATGATGAATACAAACGGACAAGGGGGATATACTTATAGATATTGTACCAGTACAGCGGGTGGTGGAAAAAACTTTAGCACGGCCCCTGAAAAAGTGACTTTTGAAAGAGCATTGGCTACATGGAAAGAACAAATAGGGCTAAATTTTATTCAGGGTTCAACAACTACCGTTCAATTGGTGGCAGACGACAATATTAATATTATTATGTTCGATAACAGAAATAAAGGTGCTGACGCGAACATACTGCCTGACGGAACGCTTGCTACAACCTATAGTTTTTTTTCCGCCTGTTCAAAGAATTCAACAGAACTTTATCCCGCGCAAAGAACAGGATTTGATATTGTTATAAGAAACAACGGAGTTTCTTCCGGAAGTACAACTTTTGAAGAAGGTTCCTGCTTCCCGCAGGGTAACGATCTTGATCTAGAAATGGTTATTTTTCATGAGCTTGGGCATGCTTTAAATCTGGCGCATATAAACGATGGCGATGAGAGAAATCAGGGTAACAATGCATTATACGTAAATCCAAACAAGCTAATGCATTATGCAATTTCAAATTATGTAAATAGGCGTTCCTTAGACGCATCAGCTTATCAAGGTGGTCTTTACGCAACGAAAAAAAGAAATGATACTTATGGGGTATGTGATTTGTTCACTACTGAAATGACCCCGCTTTCCTACACCGTAATTCCAAACGATAATTGCCCGTCGGCCTTCCCAACATCGGTGACGCCTTTGAATACCGTTGTTAACTTCGATCTTGTGCATGCCACAAGTAACAAACTTTCAGACCCTCAGTCAAATGTTACCAACTGTGGGGGCACAACAGTAAGCTACGGCCAGTTTGTAGTAAATAACGCGTACTATGCCTTAAAAACCGGCACCTCCACCAACGGCACTTTGAATGTGCTGGTCAGTAATTACGCCACCACGCCCGCAGACCAGGCAAACTGTACCGGCCAGGGCGTAAAGATGTTGGTATTCGATGTAACTACCTGCCCCGCCGGCCAAAGTTTCCCTGCACCTGTTGCATGCCGTTCATTCTCAGCCAACGGCTCTGTAGCAGCCATCACAGGTCTTGCAGCCAATCATAACTATTTGCTTTATTTCGATGGCTTACGCAATACAAAAGCAAAATTCTCTGTAACGTTAAATGGTTCAGCTTTGCCTTTGTCAGTAGCGAAGTTTACCGGTGAGTACATCAACAATACCAATAAACTTTATATTGATATTGTACAGGCCATTAATGTTAAATCAGTGAAGATTGAAAAGAGCGCAAATGGCACAGACTTTAAAGAAATTGGTGCATTGGCAGTAAGTGGCACAGACCTGCTGGGCAAACACACATATACCGACGCGCTTCCGTTTGCGGGCAATAATTTTTATCGCCTGGCAATTGTCAACAATGATGGTTCCGTTGATTATTCTAATATCATCAATATCGGGAACGAATCAGTACGTTTAATACATATTTATCCAAACCCGGTTAAGGATATATTAGTAGTGAATATTACAGCTAACAGTGAATCAAAATACCAGTATAGCGTGTACGATGTTACAGGTAAAATTGTACGCAACAGTTTCTTCGATGCTGCACAAGGTGAACAAACGATCAAAATACCGATGTCAAATGTTGCAGCGGGTAACTATTACATAAAAGTTACAGATGCAGAAGGTAAAGTTGTTGCAAAACAAAGTATCATTAAACAATAAAGGAAATTGTGTTGCCGGCTGTAGTGCTGCTATTAAGCTTCTGTTGTGTCACTCACTTGTACGCCCGGAACTTTATTCAGCAACACGAAGCTAAAGTGTGATACTACCGAAAAGTTATAAAATGCACAGACCGCCCTATTACGTGGCGGTCTTTTTTTGGAATGGCAAATGGCGCATCGTTAATCTATAAGGAAAGTAATTAACACGTTCCTGCAAAACCTGCTTTTGGCAGCAGCAGTACGGTCGCCCGTGCTGCATAGTATTGTTGCCGTACAAGCGTGCGACGCAACAGGCGATGCATAAAGTGGTGTCGCCTGGTACACAAAAAAAATCCCCGGCAGTTACGCCGGGGACGTTTTTATGGTTGACGGTAGAAAACTTATGGTGTTATTGTTTCAGTCAGTTCAATATCTGTGCCTTTCCCGAGGTAAGCACTGTATTTTTTAAGTTCCTCGTCAGACAGCATGTGGTCATTCACCGTTATATGACCATCCTTTATTTTAATGGTATTTACTTCATTATCCTTTGATGGGTAATCTGCCCTCAATGCCTCAACCAGTTGTTCTTTTTGGGAGCTTGCCTGCGAGTAAACATTGCCGGTTTTTTGCGTATTCATTGCCGAGCCTTCGGTACCGTGCATTTGTGCGAGTGTTGGTGCAATAACCAATGATACAATTGACATGAGTTTAATAAGAATGTTCATAGAAGGGCCTGAAGTATCTTTAAAAGGATCACCAACGGTATCGCCTGTTACCGCGGCCTTGTGGGGTTCACTTTTCTTTTTGTAGATCTGCCCGTTTATTTCAACACCTTTTTCAAAACTTTTCTTGGCATTATCCCATGCGCCACCCGCATTGTTTTGAAACATACCCATTAATACACCACTTACCGTTGCGCCTGCAAGAAAGCCACCCAATGCTTCGGGCCCCAGCAGGAAACCAATGATTAATGGAGAAATAATGGCAATGGCGCCGGGTAACATCATCTTTTTTAATGATGCTTCGGTAGAAATGGCAACGCATTTATCATACTCAGGTTTACCTGTACCTTCCATAATTCCGGGAATAGTGCGGAACTGGCGGCGCACTTCTTCAACCATTGCCATAGCTGCCTGGCCAACGGCACGAATAGCAAGTGACGAAAAAATAAAAGGGATCATGCCACCCACGAAGAGGGAGGCCAGTACATCAGCCTTGTAAATATCAATACCATCTATACCGGCAACACCTACAAACGCAGCAAATAAAGCAAGGGCGGTTAATGCAGCAGAGGCAATGGCAAAACCCTTACCGGTTGCGGCAGTGGTATTTCCTACAGCATCCAGCACGTCAGTTTTTTCGCGAACATCGGGTGGTAACTCGCTCATTTCAGCAATACCACCCGCATTATCTGCAATAGGTCCAAATGCATCTATGGCAAGTTGCATAGCCGTTGTGGCCATCATACCTGCAGCTGCAATGGCCACACCGTACAAGCCGGCGCAATAATATGAACCATAAATACCGCCTGCGAGCACAAGAATAGGAAGAAATGTAGACTCCATACCTACGGCTAGTCCGCCTATTACGTTTGTACCGTGGCCGGTGGCGCTTTGACGTATAATACTCAATACCGGGCGTTTACCCATAGCAGTGTAATATTCGGTTATCATACTCATTAAAGTACCTACAACCAAACCCACAGCGATAGCGCCCAAAACGCCCCATTTGCTAAACTCGATGCCACGTAAAGACATCGTTTCCGGCAACAGGTAATACACCAGTCCTACACTTGCAGCACCAGCCAGTATCATAGAGCCCCAGTTGCCCATATTCAATGCTTTTTGTACAACAGCATTACTAATGCCTGCGCTTTCACTTATTTTCACAAAGAAAGTTGCGACAATGGAAAAGATGATGCCGGTTGCCGCTATAAGCATTGGTAAGAGAACGGGAGCCAGGCCGCCAAACATATCATTCGAAACTGTCTCCTGCCCAAGTACCATTGTGGCAAGTACGGTAGCCACATAAGAGCCAAACAGATCTGCACCCATACCAGCTACGTCGCCCACATTATCGCCCACATTGTCTGCAATAGTTGCAGGGTTGCGCGGATCATCCTCAGGAATGCCTGCTTCTACTTTTCCTACAAGATCTGCACCCACATCTGCAGCCTTGGTATAAATACCACCGCCAACACGGGCAAACAATGCAATTGATTCAGCACCCAGGGAAAAACCGGTGAGTACTTCTATTGATTTAAGCATGGCAGTTTTAAACTCTTCGGTGCCACTAACATAGTCGCCCACAAAAGTCATATACAGTATTATGAAGATACTGCCGAGCCCAAGTACTGCAAGGCCGGCAACACCCAGCCCCATAACCGAGCCCCCGGTAAAAGAAACATTCAATGCTTTTGCAAGGCTTGTTCTTGCAGCCTGCGCGGTACGTACGTTAGCCTTGGTTGCCACACGCATACCGATGTATCCGGCAGTTGCACTGAACACCCCACCAACAATAAAGGAAATAGCAATGGACCAATGAGATTCTGGATTGCTATACGCCATAACACCCAGCAGAACTGCTGTGATGGCAACGAAGTAAGAAAGTATCTTCCACTCAGCTTTTAAGAAAGCCATAGCTCCTTCAGCAATGTATTTGCTGATCTCCTGCATACGTGCATTTCCCGGATCTTGCCGGGCTACCCAGTTGAATTTGATCAGTGTATAAAGAAGACCTATTATTCCCATGGCAGGAACAGCATAAAACAGATTGTTCATAAGCAAATGTTAGAATTTTAAAATGTCTATAAATATAGGAGAATAATATTAAAACCAAATCAACCAATGTATTATATCAAAGTAACGCATAAGATACCTGCAGCATGCAGGAATGTTTGCTTTACATCCCTGCATTACTGCTAATTCGTCATACCCATACGGGTGGTATATTTCTTGGACACTACATACAAACACTTATTAAATGACACCAGGAATAATTATTATCTCTCTTGTATTTATGCTTATTGGCATGGTTGTTCAGTTCAGGCTGAAGAGCAAATTTGCTATGTATGGAAAAGTTCCTTTATCCAGCGGATTAAGCGGTAAAGAAATTGCTGAAAAAATGCTCCGGGACAATGGCATATACGACGTGCAGGTTGTATCTGTAAACGGTTTTTTAAGTGACCACTACGACCCCACAAAGAAAACAGTCAATCTAAGCCCTGATGTATATGCCGGCAGGTCGGTTTCTGCTGCCGCAGTTGCTGCGCATGAGTGCGGCCATGCAGTGCAGCATGCCACAGCCTATTCCATGTTGATGCTACGCTCCAAAATGGTACCTGCCGTACAGGTAAGCAGTAACCTTGCACAATGGGTTATCCTGGCGGGGCTTGGTCTTTTTACTTTTGGCGGTGGCAGCCAGGTTGTTTTATTGATAGGCATTGTTTTATTCGCCGTTTCTACCTTGTTCTCCGTTATTACACTGCCGGTAGAGTTCGACGCATCTGCCAGGGCATTGAAATGGCTCGAGACTACAAATATGGCACGAGGTGCTGAGCATGATAAAGCAAAAGATGCGCTGAAATGGGCCGCGCTTACATACGTGGTGGCTGCGCTTGCATCTATTGCCATGCTGGTACAATACATTCTCATTTACCAGGGCAGAAGCAGGGATTAATCAAACCTGCTCAACCACATTCCAATACTAAAGAGTTAAGCACCTTTGCTTAACTCTTTTTTTCTTAATGCTACTGCAACGCTACATTTGTAAAAAATAATGATATGGCCGATCAACAAGCACCACAGAATAACCAGTTGAACATTGAGATTACTGAAGAAGTTGCAGAAGGTACTTACGCCAACCTTGCCATTATTACACACAGCCATGCAGAGTTTGTTATAGATTTTGTAAATGTAATGCCCGGCACCCCCAAAAGCAAAGTGAAATCACGCATCATCTTTACGCCTATGCATGCCAAACGTTTTATGCGTGCGTTACAGGAAAATGTAGAACGCTACGAAGCTGCAAACGGCAAAATACAGGACCTGGAGCAAATAGAACTGCCGCTGAACTTTGGCGGACCAACAGCACAGGCATAATGATACTTTATCTATGACGGGAAATTAGTTAGCAATACACAATTTTGTTATCTTCATCGGGAAGGTAAAAGACCTTGAAGCATGACTTCAAGGTTTTTTGATTGTACACGGACCGGTATTACATATTTGTTGTGCCCGTTGTTTGGCGCGGCTTTGCATATGCAGTATCGTTGCTCAAAAAGGTGATGCAGTACAAGAGTGCGACGCAACAAAAGCATCATGCATGTGCTTTTGCCCGGCCCATACTAAAACTGATTTTTCCTTTAACGATTAACCATAAATTGTAAACACAATGTCTGACCGCCGAAACTTTCTCAAAAATCTTGGTGGCTCTGTAGTACTACTCGGTGCAGGGTCGCTCAAAAGTCTTGCCGCACAGGAACAACACGAAAAGCACATACTGGCGTGGCAAAAAAAATATGCAGCCAGCGACACCATTCGCATTGCCGGAATAGGTATGGGTATAATGGGGTTTTCTGATGTAAGCAGTGCACTTAAAGTGCCGGGCGTGGAGCTCGTAGCCTGTTGCGACCTTTATGATGGCCGCCTGCAGCGCGCCAAAGAAGTGTTTGGCGATCATATATTTACTACCAGGAAATACGAAGAAATATTAGAGCGTAAAGATATTGATGCCGTTATTGTGGCAACGAGCGACAACTGGCACAGCCGCATAAGTATAGATGCCTTGAAAAAAGGAAAGGCTGTGTATAGCGAGAAGCCCATGGTGCATCAGCTGGGGCAGGGGTGGGATGTGGTGAATGCCTGGAAAGATTCTAAAAAAGCCATGCAGGTGGGCAGCCAGGGCATCAGTGGTTTAAACTTCGCAAAGGCGAAAGAGTTATACCTGGCAGGAGAGATAGGACAGATCAATTCTGTTGAGGCCGTCAATAACCGCCACAGTGCATTGGGCGCATGGCAATACACTATTCCGCTCGACTCCTCCCCACAAACGGTAGACTGGGAACGCTACCAGCAATACGCCAAAAACAAAACAGCGTACGATGAAAAGAAATTTTTCCGCTGGCGCAATTACCGCGAGTGCGGTACCGGTGTTGCCGGAGATCTCTTTGTACACCTGCTTACGGGTTTGCATTTTATAACAGGCTCCAAAGGACCATCAAAAATTTATTCACTCGGAGGGTTAACCTACTGGAAAGACGGCCGCGATGTACCGGATGTAATGACATCCATTCTTGAATATCCTGATTGTAAAGAGCACCCTGCATTCCAGGTTACATTGCGTGTAAATTTTGTAAGTGGTGAAGGAGACACCGGCTACACACGCATTACAGGTAGCGAAGGCTCCATTGATCTTGGCTGGGATGGTCTAAAAGTAACGCACGATAAAATGCCTAAAGCGCCTGGCATCGGCGGCTGGGATTCGTTCAACACCTTCCCTAAAAGTATGCAGGACAAACTGATGGCCGAATACAATAGAAAATATTCTGAGGCAGATAAAAAAGTGCCGGAAACAAAACCAATCATTTACAAAGCGCCGGAAGATTTTGATGAACACGTACACCACTTTATGAACTTTTTCGAAGGGGTAAGATCGGGCACACCAACGATCGAAGACCCGGTATTTGGTTTTCGCGCAGCAGCGCCATGCCTGGCCTGTAATGAAAGTTATTTCCAGAATAAGGTGATGCATTGGGATGCAGAAAAAATGAAAGAAGTTTAGTCATTGCAGTAAAGCAACATATTCCAGAACCGCAGTTTTCAACTGCGGTTTTTTGTTGAGAGAAACTTTTGGTTACCGGCATTTGTACTTTGTGGCATCGCCTGTTGCCACGCTCGGTTCATCGTTCCACTTTTATGGCAACTGCAGCGTAGTGGTATTACTTTCGCACTCACTAAAAAAATTTACAAATTAAAAACTTCAAATGTTGCAGGTTTACTTGCCATATGTTTAACATATATAGTTCGCACCCCTTCAAAGTGTTGTTTCGCTATTTTAATAGGCAGCAATAAAATGAGGAACAAAATATGATTTATATCATACGGGCTATAGCCCACACTCCATACAACAATTGATATAAATCATTAGGTTATGCCGAATTAAACGCTTACTTTACAATACGTTGAACCAATTGCTTATAAACAATTACCCCTACATCCGATTATGGCTAAATCCCGACGGTGTGCATTTATTCTCCTGCTTATAGCCATGGCTATAAGTATTTCGGGCGTTATCATTCCAGGGTCATTTCAATCATTTCAACCTGTTGCCTTCATCATCTGGTTAACAGTAGCATCATTCCTTTTTTTCAACTGGTTACAAAAACTGCAGGTTTTTCAAACAACACATACGGCCGCAGCACTGCTGTTCCGGGAGCTTTTCGAAACAGCTCCTGATGCAATGATTGCAGTGAATGAGGCGGGTTCGATTGTAATGGTCAATAACCAGACAGCAAAGCTTTTTGGATATGCAGGCAATGAACTGATCAATCAGCCTGTTGAAATATTGATTCCTGCATCGTTACGTTTTGTACATGAGCAGCACGTAAAAAATTATGGTCATGCTCCAAAGGTTCGTTATATGGGCGCCGGCTTAGAACTGGAAGCGCTCAAAAAGAACGGCACAACTTTTCCCGTAGAAATCAGCCTTTCCCCTGTAAACGCAGGAGACAAACGGCTTTTTGCAGTTTCCGTAAGAGATATCACCGAAAGAAAAATTGCAGAAACAGCACTCAAAAAAAGCGAGAAGAATTTCCAGCTCCTGGTAGGTGGCGTTAAAGAGTATGCCATCTTTTTGCTTGACAAAGAAGGTAAGATAGCGAGTTGGAATGAAGGGGCCGCCCTCATAAAAGGTTATACTGCCGAAGAAGTAATCGGCAAACGTATAGACATTTTTTACACACCGAAAGAACTGGAAGAAAATGAACCTGTAATAAACCTTACTACAGCACGCGAAAAAGGACATTTCGAAAAAGAAGGCTGGCGAAAACGGAAAGATGGCGCCGTTTTTTTCGCAAACGTTGTAATAACGGCATTGTACGATGATAATGGGGCTTTTTATGGTTATGCCAAAATAACCAAAGACATAACAGAAAAGCGGCGTGTGCAGGAACAACTGGAAAATCTCCATCGCCAGATTGAATTGACCAATGACGGTATTTATATCCTGAATGCAGACCGGCTTATTACCAGCTGGAATCGTGGGGCAGAGCTTATTTATGGCTTTACCAGCCAGGAAGCAATCGGGAAAAACTCCAACGAACTTCTTGAAACAGATCTTAGTCCGGAGGCAATCCAGGAAGCGTTAGCCCGGCTTAACGAAGAAGGATATTGGCGGAGTGTTTTGAAGAGAAAGCGAAAAGATGGAAGGGAGATTTATGTCCGCACATCCAACACGGTAATCAGGAATGCACAGCACGACATAACAGGGTATGTTGCAGTCAACATAGACATTACCAAACAGGTACAGTTAAGAAAGCAGGTAGATCACCTGGCAAGTATTGTAGAAAATTCTTCAGAAGCTGTTTTTTCCAGGGATAAAGAACACCGGATATTAAGCTGGAACAGGGGAGCCGAAAAAATGTTTGGTTACAGCAAAGAGGAAGTACTTGGAAAAACAACTGTTGAAATCGGGTTTCTGCCATTTTCAATGGCGGACATCAAAAAAGTGGAACAGCAGATCATCAGCGATAATCATTGGGAGGCAGAAGTTTATTACAAAGCCAAAGATGGCACAGGTTTTTTCGGTGCTGTAACCGGCAACTGTACGCGTAACGACAATGGCGATATAGCATCTTTTACATTCATGGTTAAAGATATTACTGCACGAAAAAGGCTGGAGGATTTTTTAAAAAATGCAAATGAACAACTGGAGGCAAAGGTTGAGGAACGCACTTTTGAATTGTATAAAAGCGAAAAAAGATTCAGGGCGCTCATAGAGCACAACAATGATATGATCGCCATGGTGGATGCAGACTTTAAAGTTGTATACCTCAGTCCTTCGTGCGACAGGATAACCGGCTGGTCACGCGAGGAACTGGTACGAAGATCTGTTATCAAGCTGCTGCATCCTGAAGACAAGTTAAGGGCTAACGAAGCTTTTATGCAGATAATGGCCAACCCCGGAAAAGCCGTGGCATTATCGCTGAGGATATTACAAAAAGGCGATTATTACCTCTGGCTGCAGGGAACTGCAGTAAATATGTTGCACGATGAAGCCTTGCAGTCAATCGTGTTCAACCTGCGCGATGTAACGGAAACAATAAATGCACAGAAAAAACTGGAACGCAATGAAAGACGTTTCAGGTCATTGATAGAGAACAGTGCAGACGCATTTACGTTGTTTGACAAAGACCTGAAGATCGTTTACCGGAGCGCATCTGCATTACGCATTACCGGGTGGAACGGTGATGAGCCCGCATTGTCTAACGTGCTGGCGAACCTGCATGCTGATGATCAGGAAAGGGCGGCCATGGTAATGCAGGAAATGCTTCAAAAACCTGATGAGGTGTTCCAGGTTTCGATACGATACCTCCATAAAAACGGGCATTACCTGCATGTGGAAGGCGCGCTGGTGAACAAACTGACGGATGAAGATATAAGAGCGGTCGTATTCAATTTCCGGGATGTAACGGACCGCGTTATGGCGGAACAAAAACTGGTATCAAACGAAAAACGTTTTCGGTCGCTTATTGAAAACAGCCATGAATTTATCGGGCTGCTCGATGAATCTTTCCAACTGGTTTACCGCAGCCCGACGGCAGAGAAAATAACCGGCTGGTCCAACGAAGAACTGAGCAGTGTAATATCCGGCAACCTGCACCCGGATGATAAACAGGCATTTATAGATGCCATACTTGCTGTGCGGGAAACGCCAGGCAAAAGCCTCAATATTCTCGTTCGCACGCTACATAAAAACGGGCACTACATCTGGCTGGATGCCGTAATAACCAACCTGCTGGAAAATCCTGACGTGCGGGGTTTATTGTTCAATATCAGGGATGTAAGTGAAAAGATAAAAGCAGAAGAAAAGATCCACGCCAGCGAGATAAGATTCAGGTCGCTGATCGAACATAGTGCCGAAGGTATATCATTGATCGATGAACAAATGCGTGTATTGTACCGGAGCCCGACAGGTGAACGCATGCTTGCAGGCAGTGACCCCAAAACAACTATGATGCACGTCTTCCCGGATGACCTGGAAAAAATCAGGATGGCTTTTACACAGGCAATGGCAAAGCCTGCACAGCCTGCAGCATTTCTTGTCAGGTATATGTTACCAGATGAAAGCTTTTACTGGATGGAAGGCACTTTTACCAACCTGCTGCATGTAGAAGGCGTAAATGCAGTTGTAACAAATTACCGCGATGTGTCAGACAAAGTAATAGCGACACAGGAAATTGTAAAGGAAAGAGATTTTTCAGAATCTATTATCAATAGCCTTCCTGCGATATTTTTTATTCACAGGCCGGGTGGTGCAATCATCCGCTGGAACAGGAACCTGGAGGATGTGACGGGGTTTGATGCGGCAGAGCTTATGCTGATGACACCCACAGATCTTTTTGCAGTGGAAGACAGGGGCTATATAAAGGAAAAAATGGCCGAGGTTATGCGCAACGGTCACGCCAGCGCACAACGCAACCTGCTTACCAAAGAGCATAAACGTATTCCCTATTTTTTCAGCGTAACCACTATCAGCTACCTAAACGAGCAATGCCCTGTAGTGGTTGCTGTAGACTTTACAGAACGCCTGCTCATACAGAATGAAATAGAACAAACGACTGAAAAGTTACGCCAGCTTACGGCGCACTTGCAGTCTGTAAGGGAAGAAGAAAGAAAACGCATAGGCAGGGAAATACATGATGAGCTTGGCCAACAGCTTACGGCCATAAAAATGGATATAGCCTGGATAGATCGAAAGACGACAGATGCTTCACCCGTTAAAGGGAAAATAAAAAATATCATACAACTGCTGGATCAAAGCAACCGCTCAGTAAGGAGAATATTAAATGAACTGCGCTCAAACATTCTCGATATGTATGGTATTGTGGACGCCCTTGACTGGCTGGGAAACCAGTTTACTACGCTTACGAAAGTGAAACTTACTTTTCATAAACCCGCAACAACCATCAATACAACAGAAGCTGTAACTACATGCCTTTTCAGAATATACCAGGAGGCACTTAACAATATTGCCAAGTATGCGAAAGCAAAGCATGTGGTGACCTGGCTTACGGATGAAAACGGAACGATTACACTAACGGTGAGTGATGATGGTGTGGGATTTGAACATAATCAAATGCCCGCAAACGATAAGTTTGGTATGCTCGGTATGAGGGAACGCGTATTGTCTTTAGGCGGTGAATTTATCGTTAAACTGCCGGGTAAAGGTGTAACCATAAAAGCCATTTTACCAAACATTGTACAACCTGTTTAACTCCCCGATATGAAAAAGATCATACTTGCAGACGACCATAGTTTTATTAGAATGGGCCTCATGCAGTTATTAAAAGATGAATACCCCACTGTAGAAATTACCGAAGTGAATGATGGTGATAAACTGGTAGCAGAGGTAACAAAAAAAGACTTTGACCTTGTGATCTCCGATCTCGAAATGCCCGGCAAAAGCGGGCTCGAGGCACTGCAGTTTATCAAACAGGTAAAACCAAAAATACCGGTGCTTATTTTGAGCATTTACACCGATGATATTTACGCACTGCGGGTTTTGAAGGCAGGCGCATCTGGTTATCTAAATAAAAACGCAGCACCGTATGAACTGATTCATGCCATCGAAAGAATTAAACTGGGAAGAAAATATATAACTGCGGATATAGCGGAGAAGTTATTGCTTTTACCAGACGACAATAAACAACCGCATGAGCTGCTGAGTAACCGCGAATTCGAGATCTTCAAACTGCTGGCTAAAGGAAAGACCATCACCTACATTGCGGAAACACTTTTTCTTGGTGTTACGACTGTAAGCACCTACCGCAACCGCATTATGTCCAAGCTTAACTTACATACCAATTCAGAACTTACGCGCTACGCCATACAACATCATATCATTTCAGACATTGATTTTTTGAGCATGTAGTAAAACTATTACAAAATGATTACCGGTATTATGACATTTAAAAGTACAGGGCGGCTATGCAATACACCTGTGAAATGAACGTCCTTTGCATTTGTAATGCTGCACATTTTAATCATAGACACGTCTTCTACGATCGTAGATATTATGGAAGAACTGATCCTCGAATCAGTTTCGGGCAGTTCATTGTACAGGGCACAAAACTTTGTAATTGCCCGCCATTTGCTTACGATTGTACAACCAGATGCGATGTTGATTGACATGAATATGCCGGACAATGGTGTATTATCTATACTGGCAGAAAGAAACAGGATTTGCCCCGCCACCAAGGTAATGATCATGACGAATTATGAAGATGATTACCTGCAACAAAAATGTATGGAAAACGGTGCAGACTTTATGATTGATAAATATTATGGCTACCCGCTTGTAATAGAAATTTTGCAATTGCTTTGGCGCGCCAGCGAATGAAAATACCTGAAAGCTTTGCCGGCGACTGGCAAACCACTTAAAGCATTCACTGAAATATATAAGTAACAAACGTATTGCAGCGACCTTGCCAACGTGAACGCTGCAGCCGCCATAAAAAGCGGAACGTTGAACCGAGCGTGGCAACAGGTGATGCCATTTATACAAATGCCGGCATCCCAAAAAATCTTAAGCAGTATAAAAAACTACCGTGATGGAAAGAAATGTGCGGAAAGAACTTTTTCCTTTTGTATTGCGCTGCTGGCAATGCTTGCAGCCGGCTGTGCAGCGTTGCTGCTAATATACGCATGGCAACATGCCGGCCCGGTTACAACCCCCTTTATCATTTGCACTGCCGCAATGTTGTGTATGGTTGCAGCACTGATGTTTACCTGCACAAGAGGCCGCTCTTTATATACTTTATTGTTACACGATGCCGCTGTAAATACAGACCGCCTGAATGACCGGTTTCATTCATTGTTCGATTCCATACCTGCAAGCCTTGTGTTGGTCAATAACGAAGGAACCATTGAGTGCGTTAATAAGAACTGGAAATTATTTGCAGACAACAACGGCTTCAGCAGTGAACATTATGGCGTGGGGCAGAATTATTTTGCCGCAGCAGGTAGTGATTCAAAGCTTGTAAAGTCTCTGCAGAAAATGGCTGAAGGCAGGCAGGATCGTTTTTCCATGATCTACCCATGCCATACAGCAGGAAAGAAAAGATGGTTCAGGTTAATTGCTGCAAGAGCACAGCCATTGCAGCAACCCGGCCTGTTGCTGATGCATATAGACATTACCGATCTTTATACTGCACATGATAACGTACAGCGTACACAGCATAACCTGCAGCAGATCATAGATCTTGTACCACACCTGATCTTTGCACGGGACAGTGAGGGCAATTTTAACTTTGTAAACAAACGTTTTGCAGAATTATACGGTTACGATTCCCCGCAAAAACTTATTCATAAAAATATTGCTGATTGTGCGCCACATGCTACGGAAGCGCAGAAATTTCTTTCAGAAGATGCAACAGTTATGCTTTCGGGGCAACCGGGTATTTTTCCGGAAGATATTTTTACGGACAAGAACGGCGACACACATATTTTTCATACAACCAAAGTTTGCTATACGCCGGCAGATACGCTGAAGAAAGGAATTTTGGGCGTGGCCATTGAGATAACAGCGCAGAAAATAACCGAGACTGCACTTATAAAAGCCGAAGCAAATTACCGTGAAATATTTGAGAAGGCCAATCAAGGTATTTTTATACTGGACATAAATACCGGTGCGCTTATCAATGCCAACAAAAGGGCTTGTGAGATCACTGGCTTTACACATGATGAATTGCTCAACGCCTCACCGGCAGCTATTGCATTAATAAGCCCATGCGCACTGCAGGCAGGCATACAGCATGATGAAGCAGCCTCGTGTGCAGAAAGGCATCATACACAGGAATGGCAACTTACAACAAAAGGCCACCAAAAAATATGGGTGGAAGTTAGTTGCACCATAGCAACCATAGCAGGTGTAAAAAGAATCATTTCATTTTTTCATGAAACAGATGACCGCAAACGTACTGCCCTGGCGCTGAAACAATCAGAGGCAGAGTTGCGCTCCCTTTTTGCTGCCATGACTGATCTTGTTGTGGTACTTGCTGCGAATGGCGATTGCCTGAGTATTGCGCCTACAGGTTACTTTGAAAGCATGCACAACCAGGCAAATTTTACAGGGCAGAATCTTGCCGCTTTTTTACCGCATGATGAAGCAGCAAAAATTTTGAATTGTGTGAAAGCTGCTATAGAACAACAGCAGCCTGTCAGTTTCGAATACAGGCTTAGCGGAGAGGATGCTGAAACGTGGATGGAAGCCAGTATTTCGCCGCTGAGCGATAGCACTGTTTTCTGGGTATCGAGAAACATTACAGAAAGAAAGCTGGCGCAACTGGAACACTGCAGGATAACACAGGATCTTGTGCAAAAGATCAAAGACCTGGAACAGTTTGCCTACATCGTATCGCACAACCTGCGGGCACCCGTTGCAAACATACTTGGTATTACCAACGCGTTACATGCCATGCAGCTAAGTGCGGAAAAAAGAGAGCGGCTAAAAGCAGACCAGCTTACCTGCGTAAAAAAGCTGGATGATGTGATCAAAGACCTTAATTATATTCTGCAGCTAAAAAGCGAGGTTACGGAACGAAAAGAAACCGTACGTTTTGCACAACTTGTAACCAGCGTACAACAGTGTATTGATTACCTGGTAAGGAAAGAGAACGTTGTATTTATTACAGATTTTTCAAAGGCAGGCGAAATAAGAACTTTCAAAAGTTATCTCTACAGCATCTTTTTCAACCTCATTTCAAACAGCATCAAATACAGGCAGCCACACATAAAACCGGTTATAGAAATTTCTACCGAAAATACCGGGAACAAAACAAAAATCATTTTTAAAGATAACGGGCTGGGCATAGATCTTTCAAGACATCAGCAACAGGTTTTCGGACTTTACAAAAGATTTCATACACATACCGATGGAAAAGGAGTGGGGCTTTACATGACCAAAACACAGGTGGAAACACTTGGTGGAAAGATCAGCATAGCAAGTAGTGTAAACCAGGGCACCGCTTTTACAATTGAATTTGACAACTAAACAATATAAACACCAGCCATGCAGCCGTTACATTTCCTCATTGTTGATGATGATGCCATTAACAACCTGCTTTGCCAGCTTATCATCGAGCAGCAATATCCGCACGCCATCGTAGAAACGTTTACCGATCCCGAACTGGCACTGCAACACATCAGCCACCAAACCATTGACGCATTGAATATGAAAACGACCATCTTCCTCGACATTAATATGCCGGTCATAAGCGGGTGGGATTTCCTGAAACAGTATGCAGGTTTTGGCAACGCTGTAAAAGCACATACACAGATATACATGTTGTCATCATCCGTAGACCCGCGTGATAAACAGGCGGCAACAGAAAACATGTATGTACAGGGCTATCTCGAGAAGCCTTTGTCAGCAGAGCAACTTGTGCATGTATTGCAGGCTGCATAAAAAATTACCGTGCTAAAAAAACAGGTAAGTAGCCGGCATCAGCCGTTGTGGCATCGCCTGTTGTGTCACTCACTTGTACGTCCCCCTTTTATGGCGACTTCAGTCCGCGTGTTCATACGCCGCAAAAAATAGCTGTGCTATTGCTAAAACGAGCAAAACTGTTACTGGTGGTATCACTACAAAAAACCTGTTTACATCACGCAAATAGGCTGCAGCGCTTTTACCAATACCGTGAAAAGCACAACATTATATGGTGAAAAAACTTTTGCGTTGTGCTGCAGAATCTCGATATTGCAACGAACCACCTAATCCTTAAGATGTTACCTGAACCGCTAATATCTCAGGGAATCCGTAAACCATACCAACAACTGCATGAAAATATTTTTCGGGATAAACAGGCGTATCGTCTTTACCCTTGTAGTGTGCATACTCATGACTGTAACGTCATTTGCGCAAGTGCCATCTATTACGTCATTTACACCAACAACAATCTGCCAGGGCGGTACCGTAACCATTACCGGCAGCAATTTCAGCAACGTGAAGACTGTAAAACTAGGTACTGACACTGCATCCAAATACACCGTTAACAGTCCAACATCTATCACAGCGACTGTTTCAGCCAAAGCGCAAACAGGAACTGTTATCGTCGTAACCAATAATGGGAGTGATACTACAACAAATAAGCTTACCATAAACGCATTACCCGATCCAATTTTGGAAGATGTAAAAAATCCTGCCAACTCCTTCACAAACTGTAACGGAGAAGCTACCTATGAATTAATAGTAGCTAATAAGTCCGCTCAGACTGGGAGCGGCTGTAAGTTTGAGATTGACTGGGGTGATAACACTCCCCATTTCATCCAAACAGACTGGCCTTTTAATAATCAAATTGGTCACACGTACAATTCCCAGGGTTATTTTCCAATAAAGCTCACTACGACCACTGCGTCAGGATGTATTAAAAGTGAAACATATAAATTCTATAATGGAGCAAATCCCCTGGCCAGCATTACTACAACAACTCCGACGACAGGTTTATGTGCACCAGCAACAATTGTATTTAAAATAGGTAATTGGTTCAATAATTCAACAGGTACAATTTATGAACTGAATTTTGGCGACGGGTCTCAACCTGTAACATTACAACATCCGTTAAACAATTCAAATGAGGATAAAGAAGTTTCTTATACTTATACAAATTCATCTTGCCCAAACCAAACGTACTTCACAGCGTCACTTAACGCTATAAACGGATGTTTTCCCACAACCTACACCGTGAATCAGATTGTAATAAGAAAAAAACCAATTGCCGATTTCAACGCCGTCAGTAGTTGTGTTGGTACACCGGTATGTTTTGAGAATCTTACAAGTGATGGCAGTAGTGGTTCCACTACATGTAATACAACAAGCAATTACGCCTGGAATTTTGGTGATGGTCAAACATCTAATGCTGAGACACCAGAATGCCACAATTACGCAAAGGCGGGCACCTACACAGTCACGCTCACAAGCTCAAATGCTACTTGTGGAAATGATACAAAAACAAAAACAATTATTGTAAAGGATGTATCTGAAAAGCCCGTTGTATCAGCAAACTCAGTTGAATATTGCCTGAATGAACCAGCCAAACAGTTAAGTGCAGCAGGCACAGGTTTGTTATGGTACACGGTTGCAACAGGCGGTACAGGTAGTGCCACAGCACCCACACCTTCAACAAATACACCGGGCACTACTACCTATTATGTAACACAAACATTGGCAAACCAATGTGAAAGTCCAAGAGTAGCCATATCTGTAACAGTTCATCCGATACCCAATGCACCAGGTGTAACAACGCCGGTACAACTTTGCCAGGGGCAGTCTGCGTCACCACTTACCGCAACAGGTACCGGCCTGCTTTGGTATACTACAGCCAGCGGTGGCACCGGAACAACTGTGGCACCGGTTCCGTCAACTGCTTCTATTGGAACAACAATTTATTATGTTAGCCAAACCATCAGTAGTTGCGAAAGCCCAAGGGCTGCAATTACTGTAAATGTTGCATCATTGCCCGGCGCACCTGTTGTTATTACACCTGTAAATTATTGCCAGAACCAATCCGCTGCTCCGCTATCTGCTACAGGCACAGGGCTGCGCTGGTACACAGCAGCAACAGGCGGTTCCGGCTCTTCCGCTGCACCTGTTCCGTCAACAGCCACTGTTGGCAGTACGATCTATTATGTTAGTCAGACAACCAGTTGTGGTGAAGGACCCAGGGCATCAATTACCGTAACGGTAAAACCGGGGCCTTCCGCAACTATCAGCTACACACCGGATAATCTTTGTAACGTTAACAACACAACCACAACACCAAACCTCCCAATCGATGTAAGGCTTACCGGATCATCCGGAGGGGTATTCTCTGTTTCGCCTGCATCGGGCTTGCCGATTACTCCTTTAACGGGCAGAATAGATCCTTCAGGGGCAAGTGCAGGTTCCTATACTGTTTTCTACAAAATACAAGGCACCGGTGGTTGCTCAGATTTTACTACATCAACTACTGTAAACGTAAATGGTACACCAACGGCAACGATTAGCTATCCGCCAATATGTACCGCCAGCGGCAATGTAAACGCACAGCTAAATGGTTCACAGGGAGGTACCTATTCATCAGCAGCAGGTTTATCAGTTAATGCAGCTACAGGTGCAGTAGATGCAGCCTCAAGCACGCCCGGCAATTATGTTGTTACATATACCATCCCGCCTGCTGCACCATGCCCGGGCTTTACCACAACGACCAACGTTACTGTTACAAAGGCACCAACTGCAACGATCAGTTATAATGTTGCAAACCTTTGTAATGTTACAAATAGTGGTTCAAATCCCAATCTTCCTGTTAAGGTTAACATTACCGGTAATACAGGCGGTACATTTGCTATTTCACCTGCAGGTTTACCCATTAACACCATAGATGGCACAATTGATCCTTCCGGTGCACAGCCTGGTTCATACACCATTTCTTATACCATACGAGGCAGCGGCGGCTGTGCTGATTTTGTAACAACCACGGTCGTTACTGTAAACGGTACACCGCAGGCAACAATCGCATATCCACCTGTATGTACCTCCAATAATCCCGTAGCTGTACAACTTTCAGGATCACAAGGCGGCACTTACAGTTCTACTCCAGGTTTGGTAATAAATGCTAATACAGGTGTAATAACTGCCGCATCAAGTACACCGGGTAGTTATGTGGTTACATATACCATTGCTGCCTCTGCGCCCTGCCCGGGTTTTACAACCTCTGCAAGTGTTACCGTTACAAAAGCACCTGCTGCAAGCATCAGCTATAAGGTGGTCAATCTTTGTAATGTAGAGAACACTGCTACAACAGCTAATCCAAAAGTTGATGTAACCATTAACGGCACAACCGGCGGAACATTCTCCATCAGTCCTGCAACAGGATTACCGGTTAATACCATTACAGGGCAGATAGATCCGTCCGGTGCTGCTCCCGGTGTGTATACAATTAGTTACACGATTCCATCCGGCGGAGGCTGTGCCCAGGTTGTTGCCACAACACAGGTCACCATCAATAAAACACCAACCGCGGCGATTAGCTACGCTACACCTTCATTTTGCAGAAGCATCAACACTCCACAGCAGGTAAATTTTTCGGGCGCTGCGGGAGGCGTATACAGTTCATCAACAGGGCTTTCTCTCAGTGCCACAACGGGAGAAATAAATCCATCATCAAGTGTACCCGGTACTTATAAGGTTAAATATACCATCGCACCTGCTGCACCATGCCCGGGTTTCGAAACAACTACAACAATTACTATTGATGACAGCCCTGTTATATCATTTTCAATGCTTACACAAGCTATATGCTCCGGCGGAACCGCTGTTTTCAAACCTGTTTCAACTGTTGCCAATACAGTTTATAAATGGAGCATAACCGGGAACCTTCCTGCGGGCGTATCAGGCGTATCATCAGGTACAGCATCCGATCCAAATGCTGCGATAACATTGTCATTTACAAATACAGGTACCATCAGTCAAACGCTTACCATTCATGTGGTGCCGACAAACCCTGTACAAAATCCCTGCGACGGAACTGCTATTGACCTTACCCTGATGGTTAATCCAATCCCCGTTGCGTTAGCCGCTGACAGTTTCAACTTTTGCATGCGCACACCACCCCAGGCTTTAACCGTGAAAGCAATTCCTGGTAATACGGTCAACTGGTACAACGAAAATTTGCAACCGTTAAATGCTGCGCCGGTAATCAATACAAATAACCCGGCCACTTTTACTTACTACGCAAGTCAATCGAATATCTACGGCTGTGAAAGTCCGCGATCAACAATTATCGCTGTTGTTAACGCAACAGCTAAAATCGTCAGTTCAGCTTTCAGCAATCCTACCCAGTGTGGTATTCCTTCAGGTTCCATTACACTAAACGTACTTGACCTGAATAATAACCCGATGCCCAATACAAATTTCATTGTTCATTATACCAGGTTTCAAACAACCTATACCACACCCGCAAGAAGTGATGGTACTGGAAAAATCGTTATCCCGCTCGTTGCAGGTACATACAGTGATATCTATGTAGAAAGTAACGCCTGCCTTTCTCAGAAAATTCCTGATGTATTTATATTAACAGATCCTGCACCACCGGCACAACCGATTGCCGGCTATAATGGTCCTGTTTGTACGGAAAGCGTACTGAACCTTTCTGCATCATCACCAACAAGCTCTCAGGTATGGCCGATCGATTATGTATGGGTAGGGCCTGCATTTGGTTCAACACCAGACACTACCAGAAATACCGTTTATTCATTTCCATCTGCCCTTACCTCTTATGCCGGTACGTATATCGTTTACGCTATCCAAAACAATTGTATTTCTCCGGCTGCCAGCTTTACTGTTGCAATCAAGCAATCGCCTTCCAAACCTGTGATAACAACAAAAAACCCGTTGTGTGTGGGCGATGATCTTAGCCTGCAGGCGGCAAGCTCCATGCCTGGTAACAGTACCTTAAGCTTTACATGGAACGGGCCTGGAAGAGGTTTTCCCGTAAGCAATGCTTATGCATTTATCAATGATGTGACAGTACAGGATGGCGGTATTTATACGGTAACCGTTAATGCTGCACAAACAGGTTGTAGTGCAACGGCAGATACATTTATCAGGATCGGTAATTACCCGGTTATTAAGTTCCCCGTTGATTCTATCACTGTCCCCACCGGTTACCAGTTAAATCTTGCCACTACAATTACAAACGTTAACGATCCAAATGTGTTGCCGATGAAGCGTTATACGTGGACACCGGCACAGGATATAAAATGCAATAATACACTTTGCGATGCGCCGGTTGCAACGGTAAAGAATAACGGCTGCTATTACGTAACTGCAACAAATGATTATGGGTGTGCAGGCCGCGATACAATATGCGTGAAAGTATTCTGCCAGCGCTCCCAGGTGCTTATGGCAAACGCATTTACACCAAATGGCAGTGCAGCAAACAGCGTATTTATGGTGAGGGCAACAGGTATTTCATCGGTAAAGTCTTTCCGCATATTCAACCGTTGGGGCAGACTTGTTTTTGAACGCAGCAATTTTGCGCCGAACAGTGCAGCATACGGGTGGAATGGTTTGGTAAACGGCAAACCTGCAGACGTTGGTGTATATGTATATACAGTAGATGTTGTTTGCGAGAATGGTGTGCCGTATACATACAAGGGAAATGTTACGTTGCTTAAATAATGTGCGATAAAGAAGAAAGCATTTTGGTGACAAGCTTCCTGTTCCCTGGTTAAGCATCGTTGCGTCGCATTCCGTTCATCTTCCTGAACAAAGATTGAGCTGAGGAAAGATGCCATTGGCACTACAGATAAAGTGATTGCGACGCAACGAAGATGCCATGAAATACTACTGCTGGTATACACAAAAAACATGTATACAGCGAAGCTTAAAATAAAACGGTGATACTAAAATTTAACTGCATAATGATGTTTAGAACAAAAATTTGCCGGATTGTTGCAAGCGTATGCATTGCGATGCACGTGTATGCAGCTGCATTGGCACAGGATGTGGGCTTTTCGCAGTTTTACGATCAGCCATTGCTGCGTAATCCTGCACTGGCGGGTATTTTTACGGGCGATGTGCGGCTGACAGCATCTTACCGCAATCAATGGCAAAGCGTTACAGTGCCTTACAGAACGTTTGGCCTTAGCAGCGAGATAAAATTTCCCGTGCAGGTAATGGGCCGCGACCTTACTTTAACAACCGGTTTGCAGCTTTTGAGAGATGTGGCGGGCACATCTGAATTTAGTAAAACGCAGGTAATGCCGGCTTTGAACCTTAGCATACCGGTGTCTGCAAATTCATTTTTATCAGTTGGTTTTATGGGCGGTTTAATGCAGCAAAGGTTTGACCCCTCAAAACTTGTTCTGAACGACCAGTTTGTTACAAACAGCGATGGCAGCTTTACGGTGCTGCCATTTTCGGGGCAGGTTTTTACCAATACCAGTGTAAACTATTTCGATCTTTCTACGGGTATAACTTACAGCACATCGGTTAATGAGAACGTGGATCTTTATTTTGGTGCTGCATTGTTTCATGTAAACAACCCGAAGGTTGGTTATGTGGAAGACAAGCAAATCATCCTGAATAAAAAGTTTGCCATCAATGCGGGCTTGTCTGCAAGGGTTAGCGACAGGGATGAGCTTATAGTGTATGGCGATTATTTTGGCCAGCATAAAAAAGATTTTGAATATGTTGGCATCAGTTCTTTCCAGGCAGGTTTATTGTTGCGGCATGATATTTCTGTGTATGAAGATGATGACAAAGGAATAACTGCCGGTGTGTTGTATCGGCTGGATGATGCAGTAATACCGGTGATTCAACTGCATTTGAACAAGTTTACCGTTGGTACGAGCTATGATATTAATATCAGCAAGCTTTCAGTTGCATCGCAATTGCGTGGTGGTTTTGAGCTAACCTTGTCTTTCAAAAGTCTTTTCCAGAACAGGCAGGGTGATTTAAGGAGTGTTGTTTGCCCGCAGTTTGGTGGCCGGCGCAAATAAAAAACGGCTTTTTTTCTTTGGAATTTTAAATCTAAAACCACTATTTTTGCCGCCCGATTGGCGAGGTAGCTCAGGTGGTTAGAGCGTTGGATTCATAACCCAAAGGTCTCGGGTTCAACTCCCGATCTCGCTACAAAGCTGGAAGTCTTTAGAAATAAAGGTTTTCAGCTTTTTTGTTTATCATTCATGCAGTATCATTTGATTTATCGTGCACTTTTAATACTTACACCATTTACATTAGTATGTAATCGCTTTTAGAACGCTAATTTCCAACTGGTCGGACATAAAGCAACAAATAATTATTGGTTTTCCTCAATTCAAGTCATACTGGAGAAATATATTTGTACGTTAGTAAGATTTAAATATTTTTTACCCTTAACTTTTAAAAACCATGAAGGCATTTCACATTACTTTTATGTTAGTTCTTTTTACCACCGCGTGTAGTAAAAATCAGACGTCACCTGAAAAAGAAGAAGATGAAGAAGTCAACAAGAATAAATCAGCGATCTTAGGCACGTGGCATAACTTAAATTGGTTGGATTCTGTATATCGACTGGACGGAACTTTCATTGGTGAATATTTGTACGTTATGGATACCAGTTTTTGGAGTTTAGAAACCACCAATTTTATGACTTTCAATGATGATGGAACATATTACTCGCAAGTTCCTCAGCCATATCCCTCAGATCACCTAACAACCTTTTATGATTTCATCTCTAAAGATCAATATTCTGAAACGCGCTATGATATTTTCACTGGGCAGCGAGATGCTACTCCTTACGATACAGTAACGATAAAAACTCTTACGGATACTACAATGATACTTGAGAAAATTACAATCAAGGATGGATTTTACGATTCTGCCTGGACTAAAGTTCGAGAACACTCTATACAAAGTTGGTTTAGATAAGTTTTATTCTGTGAAAGAATAGATTTACAACTTAAAGCTTCGGATTCGACTCCCAATATATTACTCATGCTCACAGTTAAAGGCTGTGGGCTTTTTTATTTCTGTGCATTAATGACAATTTAATATATAAATATTTATAATATTAGTTTTTTTGTATTGTCAGAACATGTAACTCCTCAAAGTCGCTAACTGCCTAACACCAAGACATAAAATAAGTGTTTAACGGACTAAACCCAAATCCATGCGGTATATTATCGCGCTGTTGCTATTTTGTTTCACCCTAAACTGTTTCAGCCAGGAAGCAGAACAGTGTATATATGATAATGATTCATCTAAAATCAATTTAGATGAAGTGCCCTTTGCTGTGCTCATGAAGCTAGACAATAAGTATTATAAATTATCAGCGAGTGTAAATAAGCACAGCCGGAAACTTATTGAATCACTACAGGCTGAAGAAGAAAAACTTCAAATTAAACTCAGTAGGGTTGATAGTCTGAAAGCACAAGCATTATTTCAGAAAACGCAGGAACAATATGCCCGTTTAAAAACACTGGCAGATAATCCTGTAGATATAGCAAGCGCAAAACTAAAAGAATATATACCCAATATAGATAGCGCAAACACGGTCTTAAAATTTCTGTCACAGTATAAAGATCTATCTGCACTTTCATCTGGTAAATTGGAGCAGCTATCACAGACACTTAATTCCCTGCAAGATTTACAAGGTCGTTTACAACAGGCAAATGAGATCCAAAACTTTGTAAAACAACGGTTGTCTCAACTCAAGTCTTCGCTATCCAACAGCGCATTGGGGCAAGGCTTAGCCAGCATCAACAGGAAAGCTTACTACTATCAGCAACAGATAGAAGAGTACAAGTCAATACTTCGTGATAAAAAGAAACTCGAAGAAAAATTGATCGGTACAGTAAGAACATTACCTGCTTTCCAAAAGTTCTGGGATAAGCATAGTTACCTCGCTCAACTATTCCCTATGCGCACAAATCCTGAAACAAGCGGCAATCCTATTCCTGGATTACAGACAGCCGCAGGCATGCAGCAACTCATGCAACAGCGCTTCGGTACCCAAATCACTTTGCCAACAACTAACCCTGCAGCAGGGGCAGGCTTATTCCAGGAACAAACGGCCGTTGCTCAACAGCAGATAGCTGATCTCAAAAGGCAGGTTGATAAAACAGGCGGCAGCAGCAGCGATCTTGTTATGCCCGGGTTCAAACCCAATGAACAAAAGACCAAATCATTTCTGGAAAGGTTGGAGTATGGCCTCAACTTTCAAAGTGAAAAAAGTACCAGCTTTTTACCTGCAACAACAGATATAGCGATAACCGCAGGATATAAGCTCAGTGATAATAAAGTGATCGGGCTAGGAGCCAGCTATAAGATTGGCTGGGGTCACGGATGGAACAATATATCATTATCAAGCCAGGGTGCAGGTTTCAGGGGATATGCAGATGTAAAAGCAAAAGCCGGCTTTTGGCTAAGTGCAGGGTTTGAATATAATTACCTGCAGACTTTTTCAAACCTGCGTGATCTCCATACAAACATTGATGTATGGCAGCAAAGCGCTCTGGCAGGCATTACAAAAAAATACAAGATCAGTAAAGGCAGAGAAGGGAAGATACAAATACTGTATGATTTTCTGCACAACAAACATCTGCCAGCTTCACAGGGACTTAAGTTCAGGGTTGGCTGGGGTTTTTAAAACAAAAGCAATAACATCTCTATATGCGCAAATGGTTGTTGATTGTAATTGTAGCGGTATGCTGCAATAAGCTAAAGGCACAGGACGGGCCAAATTTTTCTGACGGAACGCCAATGTCCGCAGGAGCAGAAGCATCCAGTAAATTCATGGCTGACCAGGTAAATCTTTTTACTGGTCAGCCGGCTATTTCTGTACCTATTTTCAATTATAGTAGTATCAACAGCATTGGCGTTAGTGTTGGATTATATTATACTGGTACAGGTGGCATACGACTAAATGAAAAAGCGTCCTCTGTTGGATTAGGATGGTATCTTGGCAGCGGAGGCGTTATTACAAGGATTGTACGCGGAACACCGGATGATATTCCGTCAAGAGGTTTTTTGTATACTCCAACTTTACCAGCAGACTATCGGAGCAATGCTGATAAATATCATTACGACACCCTCGATACGCAACAGGATGTTTTTCAGTTTAATTTTAATGGAACCAGCGGAAAATTTTATATCAGGAAAAACAAAGAGATAATACTGGTACCCTATTCCAAACTAAAAATCGTTCCTGCATTTGACCCGAATGCTTCCGTTGCCAAAATACTTTCATTCACTATCACAACCGAAGACGGGATCCGTTACCTGTTCAAAGACGCAGAATCAACCACACATTACAGCACAGGTATGCACCAGGGCTACAGCAATATCAATACAAACTGGAATTTAAGCGAGATCATCTCTGCGTTCGGGGTGGATACTATCCGTCTTGCTTACACCAGTAAAGCATTGAGCAGTATATACGGTTACCCGCTGACATACCTGATGGCGGCTCCTTATACGTCCATTTATAAAACTTACAATTATTCAGGTAATCAAACAGAGACCGTTAAAAAAATTCAATCTATAACTCTTCCAGATAAAAGAGTAGTCAGTTTTTATTACAGTAAAGAATTTTATTCTGAGGCCGATAATGGCGTACTTGAAAAAATAACTATCAGCGATACTATTTTCCGTTCCGGCTTCTATTTCAATTACAAAGACACAGCCAATACTCTTTTTTTAACAAGCGTAGTACCTTATACCGCAAAGGAGCGAACAAAAGGTTACAGCTTTTATTATGATTGGACAGATACAGGTTCAATTCCTTGGGTAAGGGGCACATTTCTTAAAGAAATGGGGGTGGTTTCCACCAATGTGGACGATTGGGGGTTTGACCTTGGCACCACTACGCACTTAAAGACCAACTTTACCAATAATAATTACCCTTCTGCGGTTTGGCAAAACAGGTATCCAAATGCAATAAGAACGCAAAAAGGTGTATTGAATAAAATGGTAAATCCGGAAGGAGGTGTTATCGAATATACTTATGAACTTAATGATAAAAACCCTTCGTCGCTCTCGTATAAATATTATAGCGTTCCTTCTAATAACACCGTAACAAACAATGTTAATTTCACAAATAGCTACGGAGATGGGCAAGTATTAAGTTTCAAAATTGATACTGCACTGCTGAGAACACAGTCTCCGCCTTTGAACGGCACTTGTAATTTTTCGTGCAAAATAAAAACCTCTGCCGGTGCTGTTGCCGCACTTGATTCAACGACCATTTCACTTTTCGATCTTTACTATAATGGCTTGAAGAAATGGGCTACCAACCTGCCCGACGGTAACTATGTAATGGAAACCAAATTTTTGGGTTCGGGTTCCGTTACATCCTCTTTCAATATTTATATCAGCTGGTACAATCATAGTTATATAGCGGAAACATTGCCCCTAGCAGGGTTAAGGGTAAAGCAGATAAAATATAAAAATGATCTTTCGGATACCGGAAGCATTGGTATCAAAACATACAGATACGTACTGGAGGATGGGGAAAGTTCCGGCATGATCGGGGAATTGCCGATGTCTTATTATGATTACCGCGAAACATTTGTAAACAACACAACACTCGCTGTACGGCTACGCAGTTATTATTTAGCGATAGGGCAGCAACCAATGAACAATCTGGATTTCAGCCAAGGCGGCCCGGTTGGTTACAGCCGTGTAGAAGTAATCAATGGTACTCTTCAGAAAAACACAGGTAAAGAAGTTCATGAGTTTACCACTCTAAAGCACGCCGGATGCAAGACTTCAGTACCTGCATTTCCTTATGCACCCAATGACCTGAATACATGGGCTGTAGGGTTACCACTTTCAGTAAAAGCTTATGATAATGCAGGCACGTTACGCAAGAAGTCTACTATTGTTTATAGTATTAAAACCTTTAGTTACACAAATCCTGATGATCGCAACCTTAAGCTAGGTCTTGCACAGAATATAATATTTGAAGGTTCCGGTAACCAGGTTATTTCTAAAAAGAATGTTTATGTGGCAGAAGAATATTATCCGCAGAGTGGCAACGTTTTTCAAACAGCCATTTATGATACAACGTACAATGATAATGGCTCGCTACTGACTGCTAAAACAGAAATGGAATATGATACCGCCCGTTACCTGGTAAAAAAGATCATCACTGCTTACGATCGAACCCGTGGACTTAATCTTGAAAAAAGATTTTATTATCCACACGATTATACAATAAGTGGTGTAATAGGTAAACTAAGAGATAGTGGTATAATCACACCAATTATTGCCACAGAGCAATGGATTACGGGTGACGCGACCCCAAGGATTTTATCAGCCGTAATCAGTGAGCCGCAGCAATTATCCAACAACAGTATCAGGCCTTTTAAAACCTATGCTCTGGAAACTAATAAACCGGTTGCAGGTACAACGATAGGCAACTTTAATCCTGCACAGCTCAATCGTAATACAACCTATTTTAAACAACAGGCTGAATATCCCTATTATGATAGCAAAGGTAATCCCGTTCAAATAACAAATACTGTGACAGGCATATCAAGTTCATTAATTACTGACTATAACAGCTTATATAAAACAGCCGAAATATCAAATGCTTCATATGCTGATGTCGCATATACCAGTTTTGAAAGTGACGGTAATGGCAACTGGACAGTAAACAGTACGCAAAGGTCAAATACAAATGCATACTCGGGAAAATGGGCTTATGCATTAAGTAACGGCAGCATTGTAAAAAGCGGGTTGACCAGCAACAAAACTTATATCGTTTCGGTTTGGGGCAGGTCAGGTGCTTCGGTTAATGTAAATGGTTCTTCTATCGGCAGTGCTGTTACCAATTATAATGGCTGGTATTTGTATTCCAAGACAATAACAGGTGTAACACAGATTACCGTTTCCGGGTCAGGAACCATTGATGAACTACGGCTTCATCCTTCCAATGCGAACATGGTAACGTACAGTTATGAGCCTTTTATTGGTGCAGTCGCCGTTGTTGATGCCAATAATACTGTATTATATACTGAGTATGACAACCTCAACAGGATAAAAGTAGTGAGAGACAGGAACAGGAATGTTGTACAAAAATATGAGTACACGGACTCGGTGTACAGTGTTTCGATGTTACCGGACTGGATTGGTACAGGATATTATTGTACCGGCAACCTGCAGTATGACTCAATATATACAGACATAAACCCGTACAGCCCGACACACGGAAATACAAAGTTTGTTACGCCCGCCAGATACGGGGAGTGCCACTGTATGCCGGTAAATTATAAATGTATTAATGGATTTCCATCCCAGGGGGTACGCTTCAACAAATCCACGCGCCGAATTACGGTAGACGGCATATATATGTGGGAATGCACCTATTATTACATGTTTGAGGATTGCACTCAGACACAGGATTACACCGAAATAAATAGCACGGCCTGCACCACACAAACGGGTAATTGTAATTTTTAAAACAACAGAAATGAAAATATTTTACATGCTTTTCGGAGCGATGTTTTTTCTTTCAGGAATATCAACGTACAGCTTTACTGATATAGATGATAATACGGTGAACATGTCTTCCTTCATTGGGAAAAAAGTATTGATCGTTAATACAGCCAGCAGCGGTGACAGTATCCAATTTGCCGGGTTAGAGACATTGTACAACACATACCATGACAGCCTGGTCATTATTGCTTTCCCCTCTAACAGTTTTGGCAACGAGCCGCTGGAAAATGCTGCGATCAAATCCCTGATGACAACAAAGTATGATACACATTTTATACTGGCGGGTAAAACTTCTGTAACTGGCAATGACCAGCTTGCATTGTTTCAATGGCTAACCCAGGACAGTTTAAACAACACTTTAAGCACAATAATCCAGGCAGATTTTTATAAATTCCTTGTGGACGAAAATGGGGAATTAATGGGTGTTTTCTCCAATGAAGTATTGCCGCTGGACAGCAATATAATAAAAGCGATCAGCATACCAGTTGCACCGGTTAAAGAATAAAAGCTTATAAAACTGCTTACAAAACCTATATTTTAAACCAATGCGCTTTATTACCATAGCCCTTTTTTGTTTTGGGTTTGCAACCAGCCTGCACGCCCAAAATATACCCAACAGCGAAACCGCACCTGCAGCTGCAACTTACAAAAAGAACCTTCCTGCATATAACCTGAAAAAAGCAAACAGCTACCAACGTGTGTATAGTGCATTGATACCCATGCAGGATACTTCGCTGCTTAACATTAATGCGGCAATTACAGATGTAAGCGTTACAACTCAATATTTTGACCAAATGGGCAGGCCATTACAAACAGTGGCAAAAAAAGCATCTCCGTTGGGCAATGATGTGGTTTCTGCCATGGTCTATGACGAGTTCGGAAGAATGCCCATCCAATACCTGCCTTTTGTTGTACAATCCGGAAATACTACCGATGGCAAGTTTAAAGCAAGTGCTTTGACAAAAGATTCAACGTTTTACCAGTCATTGTTTCCTAATGAAAGCGTTATTTACAGCGAAACGGTAATGGAATCGTCTCCTTTGAACCGAGTGACAGACCAGTATGCGCCAGGAAACAGTTGGGGTGGTGCCCATAACGGTATTAACATTAGCGTACGATCTAACACTCTGGCGGATAGCGTAAGACTTTGGCAGATCAATATCAACAACGAAAATGATATACCATTTACCAGTTCAGTATACCAGGCAGGGGTTTTGGCTGTACAAGAGATAAAAGATGAGCATGGCAAAAAGGCCGTTGTTTACACAGACGAACAGGGTAAAAAAATACTGACCAAAACCCAACTTGTCGGTTCCCCATCGTCACACCATACAGGATGGCTATGCACCTACTACATCTATGATGAACTGAATCATCTTAGGGCCGTATTATCACCCAAAGCTGTTAATTCCATTGATGCAGAAGACTTATGGAACCTGACTGCAAACAGTGATGTGTACGATCTTCTATGTTACCACTATTGGTATGATAACCGCGGAAGACTGTTGATGAAACATATTCCTGGTAAAGGTGATACGTATTTTGCATATGATAAACTTGACAGGCTGGTAATGACGCAGGATGAAAACCTTCGCCTTACCAACCAATGGACATTTATAAAATACGATGCACAACTAAGACCCTGTAAAACAGGTTTGATTACCACAAGTCTTACAAAAGACCAGGTGCAAACCAATGCTGCAGCAGCGACAGATTACCCAACGCTTACGGGCACTTACACTGTATTATCGGAAACTTACTTTGATGATTATTCCTGGACAAGCGCCACTCCTTTAAATAGTAACCTGGTAACGACCAATATCAACAGCACCAATTTTATTACGACGTATAATACCAGTCCGGGCTATGCGCAGCAGATCGCGAAGACTGACAGAATAAGAGGTATGGTAACCGGTAGTAAAACCATGATACTGGGTTCGGGCAATTACTTATACTCTCTAACGCTCTATGATGAAAACGGAAGAGCGATCCAATCAAAGCAAACCAACTATAGCGGTGGTGCAGATATTGCAACTACACAGTATGATTTTTCAGGAAAATTGTTGAGATCACATCTTGCACACCAGAAGAGCAGCGCAGGCAGCGAAACGCATACTTTGCTTACAAAATATAATTATTATAACGGGCAGCGGCTGCAGAGCATAATTAAAAAAATAGATAACGGTGCTGATAAAACTGTAAGTACGCTTAATTACAATGAACTGGGGCAGGTAAAATCAAAAACACTTGGTAATAATTTATCGGTACAGGATTATACCTACAATATAAGGGGTTGGTTGAACGGTATAAACAAAGCTTACGTGGAAAACGGCTCGGGCACCAACCCTTATTTTGGGGAAGTACTCCACTATGACTTTGGATTTACCACAGACGAATATAATGGCAATATTGCGGGTGTAAAATGGAAGGCTGCCGGTGATGGTATAGCGAGAGCTTATGGCTATACCTACGATAACACCAACAGGCTAACAAAAGCAGATTTTACACAACAGAATGGAGGTGCCAGTGCCTGGACAAAAGACAAAATGGACTTTTCTGTTTTTGGTATTACCTATGACGCAAATGGCAATATAACAGCGATGAACCAACGTGGCATGAAGATCAATACAGCGGTAACGATTGACTCGCTGGGCTATACTTACCTTGCCAACAGTAATCAACTGGCGAAAGTGAAGGATCTGATTAGCGACACTGACCCATGGGGAGATTTTAAAGATACGAGCCTGACAACGAATGATTATGTGTATGATGTAAATGGCAATCTTATAAGAGATAACAACAAGCATATACATGGTTCAGGCGGAGGTAGTGGTATAACGTATAATTTTTTGGATAAACCCGATAACATCAATGTGAATGGCAAAGGAAGTATTGCATATGTATACGATGCCGGGGGCATGTTATTACAAAAGACAGCAAGTGATACAAAAACCGGTTTAAAAACAATTACAACATACCTTGCAGGATTTGTGTACCAGCGCAGTATACCAATAGCCAACAATGGTGGTACTGATACGTTACAATATGTGTTACATGAAGAAGGTCGTATCAGGAATTCGATGAAGATGAATTACAGCACCATGGCTGTAACATTCAGCCTGGAATATGATTACTTTATTAAAGATCACTTAGGGAACATCCGCACTACGCTTACAGAAGAGCAAAGAACAGATGCCTATCCGATGGCAACACTTGAATCAGGTAATGCGCCAGGTGAAAATTTATATTACCTGAACCTGGATGCTACAAGAACAACCGTACCTGGAAACTATCCGGTTGATAATGTTTACAGCAATCCTAATGAAAAGGCTTCGCTGGTAAGAGGAAATGGTAACAAGATCGGAGCTTCCATGATTTTAAAAGTAATGGCGGGTGATAAGTTTAACCTGCAAGCCAATAGCTGGTACGTATTGGGAGGTAATACACCGGATGCACCTGTTAGTCCATTAAGTGATATCGTTAGTGCTATTGTGAATAGTGTGCCCGGCCTGTCAGGCGGAAAAATAACCGGCAGCCAGTTAACCTCAGCGGTGTTGAATCCATCCGTATCAGGCTTTTTAACAGACAGGGATGCAAGTACAGTAACGACAAGACCAAAGGCCTACCTGAACTGGATCTTATTTGATGAGCAGATGAACCCAATTCTAACCAATGATGGTAAGAATAGTGGGTTTCAACAGGTGGTGGGTAGCGGGGTTTATAAAACCCACACGATTACTGAAAGGGAAATTACCAAAAACGGCTACTTATATATTTATGTAAGTAATGAGACGCCTAACATCAGTGTTTATTTTGACCAGTTGCAGGTGACACATATACGGGGACCGCTATTGCAGGAGGAAGCGTATTACCCGTTTGGGTTGGAGATGAAAGGTATTAGTGCCGCTGCGGCAACCACTGCTGCAAATAGGTATAAGTTTAATGCGGGGACGGAGTTAGAGGAAAGACTTGATGTAGATTATTATGAAACTCCATTTAGAAGGTATGATGCACAGGTGGGGAGGTTTACGGGGGTGGATCCGCTTGGAGAATTATATTTTGATTTAAGTCCGTACCTGTATGGGTCTAATGATCCCATATTTTGGAATGACCCTACCGGATTAGCATTTGCTGTACCAATTGAGAACGAGCCGGAACCAAATCCGTTTGGTGGTATGAGCATGTGGGCATGGATCGGATTTAATACAGGACACTATGAACCTTTTGGTGGCGGTAGTGATTACGGCGGGGCTAATAATTGGGAATGCAGTTTTACAGGTGGGGACGGCGGCGGGGGGAGTAGTCATGGTGCGTCCGGCGGTTGGCATATAGAGTTTAAAGTAAAAGTTCAAAAAAGCTTGGCTGAATTATCCCAGCCCAAAGCACTTTATTATGACATTACAGGCAGAGATTTTGAAGTGTTTCTTCCATATGGTAATGAGGCTGATGGTCATACATTTATTTTTGAAATTGATGATGATGGTTATATTGATTTAAATGCAGGAAAATTAAAGCCAATCGAAAGCAGGCTCTTTAGTTTTGGTAGTCTAAGAGCATTATCTAAATATCGTACAGCAGCGAACATGATTAAATTTGTTCGCAATCAACGATTTTTTAAGAGTATAAGATTAAGAGATTTTCTTGCAAAATATTATCGAATGGATGCAAAAGTTGGTAATGGGAGTTCTGCGGATGCTTTAATACATGAGGCTATAACAGGCAATTTACTAAGCCCAACCGGTCATTTACAAAAAGTCGTGGACGCAAGGATTTTTTTCACCAAGTTGCTTAGCTCAAGTGTTTCAAAATTGAGTGAACTGGAAAAACAATTTGTCGTTCGACAAATAATTGAGGCAACACGTGCAATTAAAATTGCTACCGGAACTGGCTCTAATTATGGTTCTATAAGCCAGGAATTGCTAAATTTAATTTCACGATTCCAATAGTAACATAACATGATTAATTATTATAACATTCCTGATGAGCTTAAAAAACAAATTCCTGAATTTTCTTTTGAGGAAGAAGAATTTACAGAAATGTCTACCGTTGTATTTTCTTTTTTTTCAGGTTTTATAGAAGAAAATTTAACGGAAAATAATGCAGATGTTCTTGAACGATGTGCAAAATTTATTGATGAACTATGTGAAAGCGAAAATGATAAAATAGGCCCCCTACTGGATGAAATATTTCTTGGTGTTTATAATACTTCAACTCACATTCATGAAAAATTTTTCAAACTACTGTCACTATTAGCGAAAAAAAGGATGGAGCTTACTATTTCTTATTGGAGAAGGCAAGAAAATATACAATAAACTGTATGGAGAAAAAATATTTTAGCAGTGATAATGGTTGCTGCAGAACATTTTTTTCGTTGCAGCAGAGTCTCCCGAAAGGGATTCTGCGGGTAGTTTAAGCGGATTAGTATGACCCATTCACACACAGCCAACTACACCGCTTCGCTGCCGCCATAAAAGACTACCGCACAAGTGAGTGACACAACAGGCGATGCCATGAAAAGCAATAGTTGGTAAACAACATATAAGCACTTACATATTTGTTAAAGATCACTTAGGGAACATCCGCACTACGCTTACAGAAGAACAAAGAACAGACGCCTATCCGATGGCGACAATGGAAGCGCTAATGCAACAGCTTCAACACGTGCAGGCGGGGAGGGGATATTTACAAACCTAACATGATTTCAGACAGCGAAATTACTAAAAACAGCTACCTGTACATATATGTGAGCAATAAGACGCCTAACATCAGTGTTTATTTTGACCAGTTGCAGGTGACGCATATACGGGGACCGTTATTGCAGGAGGAAGCGTATTACCCGTATGGCTTGGAGATGAAAGGAATTAGTGCTGCTGCTATAGACGTAAATGAAGGAAATACTGCAAATCAAGTAAAGAAAAAAGGTTTGATAGATCGGCATGAAGTGCCGTATGCATCAACCATAGAAGGAGGGATTAAAGCAATGACATTTCCTGCTCCCGCATCCCAAAATCAGTTGCATGGGGTAGCCCTTAAATTATTTTATGCTGCTAATAACTTTAAGGGCGGAAAGGAATTTTGGGTGCCATTCCCTTCACCAAAACTACCTTCTCCGGTTCCTGTAGGGGCCCCCTTATTTCATCCCAAGAAAAAAGAAAATCCTTTGAACCCTGTTATGATTCCTGTTGTAACAGGAACAGCGACTGAAGCTGTGTTATCTTTACTTGCAGAGTGGGGCTGGGTTATCATTCTTTAAGCCTTCAGGAGTAATAAATAAATATTTTTAAATTTAATTATGCAAACGCAAACATTTAAATCATTACTTGAAGAATTGGATGGCACGCTTAAAAATTACAATATGCAGGATTATGAAAAATTGCAATCACCGTTACCTGATAAGGAAATAGATGAATACTTGCGGGAATTAAAAATTAATGATGAAAATCTGAAAGCGTTGTTTCGATGGAAAAACGGGGAAAAAGAAAATTCATATTGTCAAATGATGGAATATGGAGGATTACAGTCCTTGAAGTCAATCAAAGAAAGTCAGTCAAGTTTTAAACTTTATGATCCACTGTTAATCGAGATAATAACCGATAATGGGGAGGAATCCATTTTATTTAATAATAAGCCGGGCACTCATTATGGCAAGTTGTACATGTATTCTGTGCCTCAGCTATATATTGAGCAACCAATAAGTTATTTTGATTCGTTGGAGGCTATGGTAAAAACCATCATAGAGGGTTATAAAGAAAAAGCTTTTAAACGAAAAACGCAAAAAAAACGCTTACATATTGATTATGATAAGTTTGCTGCGATTGCTAAAAAGATCAACAAAAAATCTGCTTATTGGAAAAAACATAACCCACTTAAGCCAGAAGAATGGTACGAAATATAAGTTTTTCTCTTTTAAAGCAACGCCTTCATGCAAGATTTCTGTGTGGGTTATAAGACGTTGCATTGGCAGCCACTTATTATTTCTTCTTCGCTCTGCCGCCATAAAAAACTACCGCACAAGTGAGTGACACAACAGGCGATGCCATGAAAAGCAATAGCTGGTAAACAACATATAAGCACTTACATATTTATTAAAGATCACTTAGGGAACATCCGTACTACGCTTACAGAAGAGCAAAGAACAGATGCCTATCCGATGGCAACACTTGAATCAGGTAATGCGCCAGGTGAAAATTTATATTACCTGAACCTGGATGCTACAAGAACAACCGTACCTGGAAACTATCCGGTTGATAATGTTTACAGCAATCCTAATGAAAAGGCTTCGCTGGTAAGAGGAGATGGTAACAAGATCGGAGCTTCCATGATTTTAAAAGTAATGGCGGGTGATAAGTTTAACCTGCAAGCCAATAGCTGGTACGTATTGGGAGGTAATACACCTGATGCTCCTGTTAGTCCATTAAGTGATATTTTTAGTGCTCTAGCCAGCAGTCTGTGCGATCAACAGTCTTAGAACTGCAAATTGTATTTTATATGGAGTTAAATAAACGGTTAAGAAAAGCAGGATTTACCATATCATCAGGTGATATTTTTGAAGTGCCCTTAAAGAATGGGACTAAAGGATATTTCCAATTTTTATACAAAGATGACAACTACATGGCGGGGCATGTAATAAGAGCATTTGACTATTTTGCAAAACAGGATGAACACCCTATGATGGAAAATATAGTAACATATTCCATAAAATTTATTGCACATACAAGAGTATTTGAAGGGTTAAAAGATGGGCTATGGTCTAAATTAGGAAACATGCCACTGGAAGCTGGTTTTCAATTTCCTGTTTTCAGGCAAACAAATGATACTTATGCTTTGGTAAAGAAATCTTACAACTGGTTTATATGGCAATATGATCCTGAAAAAAGGACGCATATTGGAGAACTTACTGATAAATACAAACATTTGCCAATGAGCGGTATTTTGCCATCAAAGGCTATTGTAGAATGGTTTGAAACAGGTTGGCATGGATTCAAAGAACCAGAATGAAAATTCCAACAGACTCTCTTTCGCAGCAACGTCTTTGTGCAAGCTTTGTGTGTGGGGTTATGAGACGTTGCGTTGGCAGCTCAACTTTCGTCGGGCTCTTGTGCATTTATAAAGAAAGTTATACAATCATTAAACTCAATAGCAAACAATGCCAAAACAAAATACATAACATTCTGGTACTCTAATATTATGATCAAGTTCCGCGGATTGTTAATACCATATAATATTAGACTGCCCGGTCTTTGTAAAATCTTCATACATAATAGCGCCGCCCGTAGCAGAGTTTAAAAATTTAACGCCATGAACTGAACCACCACCTTTAAAACCAACATGAATAGATTTTACTTTGCCTATTTTATTACGCGTTCCGTAAAAAACGGACCCTACTATTTGATCTCCATTAGGGCCAATATACACATTCATCGTCTCGTTCCTTGTTTCAAGTACTACTTTTTCATAGTCCTCAAAAACATGTATAAGAGCCTTTTTATTTGAGTGCGTTATCGAGCCAATTTTTGCATAGTTGTATGCCCAACTGGTAAAGTAAACGATTGCAGTATCTTTTGTACCTATGAGTGTAACAATTACATCATAATCATGAAAAATATAGGGCTGAGAAGATGGATTTTTTAAAGACACTTCCAATCTGGTGCTATCGCCTGAAAAAGTGTGGCATTGAGGAATATCCAACTCAAGGCTGGAATAGTAAAAATCATAAGGGCTGAATTTCATCCACGCAATGCCATTGCGTACAAAATTCTCAGTAGTTACTGTGTCATAATTTTCCCCGGGTGTATCTCCGTTTGCATAAATACCACGCCACACTCCGGCTGTACATTCCGCTGTTGCAATTTCCTGGGATGTTGATTGTAAGGATTGAGATGATGTCTTCTGCAAATTCTCCTTTGAACAAGATAAAGCCAACATGAATACGCAAGCAGCAGGTACAGATTTGATGTTTTTCATAAAGTTGATTTACATGTATTCTTCAAAAGTAACATAAGCGATGATCAATATAACTCTGGAGCAGCTACATAATCATGCGGGTAAAGCAATGTTGCACCTATCGGGTTGTGCCCTCATCGACAATAGAGGGATCTAAAAAATATCATTTATTTTCTGTTGGTAAAGGGCAGAATTATTTACGGCTTCTTCGTTGCACCGTGCTTTTTTACAAAAACAATTTTACTAAGCGGAAAGATTGCTTTAAAAAACTAGTTTGAGTAGATTCAGGGAATAAGATTTGTTTTATAAATTCTGGAATTTTCAGTTATGCCAGAGTTTGAACATACTTTCTCTTTCGCAGCAGCTTCTTCATGCAAGATTTCTGTGTGTGTTATGAGACGTTACGTTGCCAACCACTTATTATTTCATCTTCCCCCTGCTGCCATAAAAGACTACAGCACAGGCGAGTGACACAACAGGTGATGCCATGAAAAGCAATAGCCGTTAAACAAAATATAAGCACTTATATATTTTTTAAAGATCACTCTTTCGCATCAACGTCTTTGCGCAAGCTTTGTGTGTGGGTTATGAGACGTTGCATTGCCACTCACTTATTATTTTATCTTTAATTTGCTGCCATAAAAAACTACCGCACAAGTGAGTGACACAACAGGCGATGCCATGAAATACCGCTGCCGGCCAACAAATTATTCCCTGCCTTTTTTACGCGCCAAATATTTCTGTGATCAGTTCCTGCACCGGCTGTGGTATATAGTGCTCTTTACCGGTATCCAATACCAAAAGACTCACATCTTTACGGTATTCGAGTATGGACGTAATATGACTGCAAAATACCACCAGCGTTTGGGAATGTGTATTCCTGATAACAATGTGTTCTTTCATAATGTGCCTTTGCTCAAAAATAAGGCATGTAACCCTGCCGGAAACAATAAAAAAAGACCAGAAAAGCATATTAAATTAATCGCTTTTAAGTGGCGAATAATCATTAAACTTGCCGTCCAAATAAAACCGACTTAAATATGGATGCTGCAATACAATCAAAAGTAGATACCTGGCTCAATGGCAATTATGATCAGGCCACAAAAGATGAAATACAGCGCTTGCAAAATCAAAGCCCGGAAGAACTTACAGAATCTTTCTACCAAAGCCTGGAGTTTGGCACAGGCGGCTTACGCGGTATCATGGGTGTGGGCACCAACCGCATCAACAAATACACTGTTGGTATGGCCACGCAGGGTTTTGCCAATTACCTCAAAAAAACTTACCCTGATACCGAAATACGTGTGGCCATTGCCCACGACAGCCGCAATAACAGCCGGTTTTTTGCAGAAACTACTGCCAACGTTTTTGCTGCTAATGATATTAAAGTTTTTCTCTTCGAGGCACTGAGACCAACGCCGGAACTAAGCTTTGCCATTCGTCATTTCAAATGCAATGGCGGCGTGGTATGTACGGCATCGCACAACCCCAAGGAGTATAATGGCTACAAAGCCTACTGGAATGATGGCGGGCAGCTTGTACCCCCGCACGATAAAAATGTGATTCGCGAAGTGGAGGCTATTACCAGCGTTGATGACGTAAAATGGAGTGGCGGTGAAGCCAACATTACCATCATAGGTGCTGATGTAGACGCTGCGTACGTGGAAATGGTGAAAGGCCTGAGTGTTTATCCTGATGTAATCGCTGCACAACACGATCTTAAAATTGTGTATACGCCTATACATGGAACCGGTATAAAACTGGTGCCGGATGTACTGAAAGCTTTTGGCTTTACCAATGTAACGATTGTTGATGAACAGAGCACACCGGACGGTAACTTTCCAACGGTTGTTTACCCCAACCCCGAAGAGAGTGAAGCCATGAGCATCGGTTTAAAGAAAGCAAAAGAAATAGATGCAGATATTCTTTGCGGTACAGATCCTGATGCAGACCGCGTGGGCATTGCCATCAAAAACCACAAAGGTGAGTGGGTGCTGGTAAATGGTAACCAGACAGCCGTGCTTGCTTTCAGTTATATGATGGAAGCCCGCAAGGCCAAAGGTATTGCGCAGCCTAATGATATGGTGGTTAAAACAATCGTAACAACAGACATGATCTACAACGTGGCCAAAGCCAATGATGTGGCTTGTTACGATGTACTCACCGGTTTTAAATGGATTGCAGAACTCATTAAAGAGAAAGAAGGCAAAGAGAATTATGTGATCGGTGGCGAGGAAAGCTTTGGTATGATGATCGGTGATAAAGTGCGTGATAAAGATGCGGTGTCTGCCGTGGCGCTGCTTTGCGAAATGGCTGCCTACGAAAAAAGCAAGGGTCGCTCATTGTACGATAAACTTATCGATCTCTATGTGCAATATGATCTTTACCTGGAGCACCTCATCAGCATTACCAAGAAGGGTATGCGTGGCCAGGAAGAGATTGCAGAAATGATGCAGGGCTTCCGTAATAACCCGCCCACAACCATCAACGGCGCCAAAGTGGTGCACCTGTTAGATTACCAGTTGCAGGTAGGCAAGAATCTTGTTACCAACGAAATCTGGGATATTACATTGCCAAAGAGCAACGTGTTACAGTTCCTGTTGGAAGATGGCACCAAAATCTCTGCACGGCCAAGCGGTACAGAACCAAAGATCAAATTCTATTTTAGTGTAAATACCAAACTTGCCGGTAAAGATGCCTACGACGAAACACATGCAGCCTTAATGGACAGGATCAAAGCGGTGATAGAAGACATGAAGCTGAAGTGAGTTATTATAAGTAGTAAGTTGTAAGTAGTAAGTTGTAAAATTATAAGTAAATGCCACGGAGTTGTTCGTGGCATTTTATTTTGAAGCAATTATTATTGGCCCGGCTGTAGCATTACTATAGAGCTTCCGTTGCGTCGCACTCTTGTACTGTATAACCATATGCAGCAACGAAGCTGCATGTCGGATAACGCTAAAACCATAGCCTCCAAAATCCTGCTCCTTTGGAAAGGGATATAGCGTGAGGCCTGGAATCCAACAGCTCCGTATAGCGGTAAAAGCACAAGTGAGTGACACAACAAAAGCTTAATGCCTGTGCTGCAGCTAAGTACATAACAGTTATTCTTATTTTTCATTTATATTCATTGCTCAATTATTTGCATGTATGAAAAAACTATCGCTCCTTTCTGTGTGTTTTTTTTCCGTGATCTCGTTGTATGCAGATGTACGTATGCCAAAACTTTTTGCAGACCATATGGTCTTACAGCGTAACAAGCCTTTACCCGTATGGGGCTGGGCCGCAGCGGGGGAGAAGGTTACCGTATTATTCAACGGGCAAACAAAAACAGCCCGGGCTGGCAAAGATGGCAAATGGTCTCTGCAACTGGATGCTACACCTGCAGGCGGCCCTTATACACTCACGGTAAAAGGAAAAAATACCCTGACTATAAATGATGTATTGGTGGGTGAGGTATGGATCTGTAGCGGTCAGAGCAACATGGAGTGGTCTGTACGCAATACCACCAATGCTGCAGAGGAAATGAAAACAGCTGATTTGCCGATGATCCATCATTTCATGGTTGCCAAAGACGTAAGTGCGCAACCGTTACAGGATATTAAAGCCGGCGAATGGAAAGTTTGCACACCAGAGACCGTAGGTGATTTTACTGCGGTTGGCTTCTTCTTCGCCCGGGAATTGTACAATAGTCTAAAGATCCCGGTAGGGCTTATTCATACTTCGTGGGGTGGTACGCACTCAGAAACATGGACAAGCAGGGAAGCCTTTGAAAACAGCGCCGAATTTAAAAGTATGATTGCAGGCATGCCCAATCTCAACCTTGACTCTGCGGCAGCCATAAAGAACAGGGCCATTACCAAAAAGATACAGGCATTGCAACCAGGCTTTGCCAACCCGCTAAAAGAAGATGCTTTTGAAACAAATGGTTACAACGATGCACAATGGCCCACGATGGAAATTCCCGGCCTTTGGGAACAGCAGGGGCTGGATGGTGTAGATGGCACCATATGGTTTCGCAGGCATGTGGAAGTAACGGCGGCAGATGCGGGCAAACCAGCCACTGTAAGCCTCGGCGCAATTGACGATAATGACATTACCTATGTCAACGGTATCAAAGTTGGTGCTACCAATGCCTGGAATGAAAAACGCACCTACAATATTGCTGCAGGCATTCTAAAAGCCGGTACAAATATTATCGCGGTGCGCATAGATGATACCGGTGGCGGTGGTGGCATCTACGGAGATGCATCAGATATTAAACTTACCATAGATGGCAAGGTGTTGTCACTGGCTGGCAAGTGGCCATACCAGGTAACCGCCCTGCAACAAAGTGGCGCAGGCGTAGGCCCAAATGATTACCCTACACTGCTATTCAATGCCATGCTTAAGCCGCTGATACCTTACGCAATCGAAGGAGCTATCTGGTACCAGGGAGAATCCAATGCAGGCAGGGCATACCAATACCGCACCGCGTTTCCGCTCATGATCACAGACTGGCGCAAACAATGGAACAGCGGAGATTTTCCTTTCTACTTTGTGCAACTGGCCAGTTATAATTCGGCAAACGGCAACAGCAAAAACGGCAGCACCTGGGCAGAACTGAGAGAAGCACAAACGATGACTTTGTCTCTGCCACACACCGGCATGGCTGTTACAACAGACATCGGCGAATCGAATGACATACACCCCCGCAATAAAAAAGATGTAGGCAAAAGGCTTGCTGCTATTGCTTTGCACGATGTATATGGCGCACAGGGCGAGTACATGGGGCCAATGTACCAGGGTATGGAAGTGCAGGGCAATAAGATCATTGCATCTTTTACACACACAGGCGGCGGCTTAATGGCAAAAGATAAATACGGTTACATTAAAGGGTTTGAAATTGCCGGGGCAGATCAGCAGTTTCATTATGCCAAAGCAATGATACAGGGCGATAAAGTTGTGGTGTTTGCAGATGCGGTAACCAGCCCGGTGGCAGTGCGTTTCGGCTGGACGGATGATGCCGGTGAAGACAACCTTTTCAATAAAGAAGGGTTTCCCGCATCACCATTCAGGTCAGATACATGGAAGGGTATAACGGAGCAAAACAAGTTTATCATCAACTGATAAAAAATACAAACAAAATGCTGTGGATAAAAGCCCACAGCATTTTTCTTTTTCCTCTGTTGCCAAAAGACTGGCTGGTATTTGATAGTTTAGCTTTGTATTATGAGAAATTATAAAGACGACTGGTATCACAAAGGTTTAAGAAAACAACTGGTAGAACAGTTGCGTTCAAAAGGCATAACAGACGAGCAGGTTTTAAACGCCATCAACACCATTCCCCGTCATTATTTTTTAGATTCTGCATTTGATAAGATCGCTTACGAAGACCGCGCTTTTCCCATAGGTGAGGGGCAAACCATTTCTCAACCCTACACGGTGGCTTACCAAACGCAGTTGCTGCAGGTAAAAAGAAACGAGAAGGTACTTGAAATAGGTACAGGCAGTATTTACCAGGCAATAGTACTGGCAGAAATGGGCGCCAGGGTGTACACCATCGAAAGACAGAAAAAACTCTTCGAACAAAACAAACAGTTTTTCTACATCACCAGGTACCCCAACATCAAATTTTTTTATGGAGATGGCTTCGAAGGGTTGCCGTCATTTGCGCCTTTCGACAAAGTAATCATTACCGCAGCGGCACCGTTTATCCCGCCAAAATTAGTTGCACAGATGAAAGCAGGGGCATTAATGGTAATACCTGTAGATGAAGGAGACAAGCAACGCATGCTCCGCATTACCAAACAGCCTGACGGCTCCTGCACCGAAGAGTTGTTTGATTATTTTTCCTTCGTACCCATGTTAAAAGGCCGCAACGGTTAAACCCTGTAAGTAAAAGTTTGGCCTGCATTTGCCCTTCGTGGCATCACCTGTTGTGTCACTCACTTGTACGTTCCGCTATTATGGCGACTCCGGCGTTCCGGTATAGCTGTCATTCAAAACCATGAAACTTATGCCGCCAACAAAATAATTTGTCTCAGGTAGCTACACCTAAAAAACATTGCATGGGAATGTGTGTAATCTTATTCGATCCTGCATCCATACATAAATACTTGTATGACCAAATCAATTCTACTGCTTGTCGTAAGCACAGTCATTTTTTTGAAAGCATTTTCTACAGATGGTAATATTGTGCAGGCAAATCTCAAAACGGTAAAAGTTTACAGAACCGGTGCAGAACTAACGCATGCTACAACTGCCCTGCTAACACAAGGAACAAATCAACTGTTGGTTGATAATCTCGCAAATAATATCGATTTAAATAGTCTTCAAATAAAAGTGCCTTCTTCGGTTACAATCGTAGGATTAGAGTTCTCCACGAATTACAAAAAAAATGAAGAAAAAACACCACGACAGGAAATGCTCGAAGACTCGCTTGTCAACATTCGCCGTCAAATTGAAAAGCTTAATCTCCAAATTGATAACGATGTAAACTTATTGGAAGTCTTAAGTGCAAACAAAGAGATCAAAGGACAGCAAAACGGTTTAAGCGTAACAGAACTTGCTAAACTTATGGATTATTATCAAACTAAATCGTTTGAACTGTCTTCTGCTGTGGCAACCTTCAGGGAGAAAAAAGAAAAGCTTGCAACTCTTCTCAATAAAATTGAAAACCAGGTAGATGAAGAAGCAAAAAAGAACGTCAATACATCTGGCAGATTAGCTATCCAGGTAAATGCTGCTGTTACTTTGAAAGCTGAATTTATAATATCCTATGTTGCGAGTAATGCTTACTGGATTCCTTACTATGATGTAAAGGTTGAAAACGTACAACAAGCAGCCAAGCTATTTTATAAAGCCAAAATAGTGCAAACAACAGGTTTAGACTGGAAACAGGTAAAACTTTCTTTGTCAACATCAGTACCGGCTCTAAAAGGAGTTGCGCCTAAACTGGATTCGTGGTTTGTAGGCTATGTAACCAATAATGCGCCTATAAAATTAAGAGGACTCTCTACATTCAATGATCAGGCACTTCAGGGCAGTGTAGCCGGCCTTAATATTGGCAGCGCTTCGCAATTGAGCGAAGTAGTTGTTGTCGGTTACGGACGTGCCGGGGATGGTGATGCTGAGCGCGTAAGTAATGATGTTGTGCCTAAGCCGGTATACATTCTAAACGGAAATATTATTAATGACGAGGAGTTTAAAAGAATAAATCCCAATTCTATTAAAAATTTAAAGGTGTTAAAACCAAAAGAAGCTTCGAATATTTATGGAGGTGTGGCATCAGGTGGTGCAACAGTGGTGGACCTCAAAACAGAATTGAGTGATTATGTTTCTGTAAATAATACTGCATTAAATGTAAATTTTGAAATCGATATCCCATACGATATACCAACGAATGGAAAAGCTCAAACAGCTACACTACAAACTGTAGAGATCCCATTATCTTATGAACACATTGCTGCACCCAGGAAGGATGCAGATGTTTATCTTACCGCAAAGCTGGTTGATTGGGAAAAACTCAACCTGTTGCAGGGTGAAGCAAATATTATTCTTGAAGGAACTTACATTGGAAAAACCATGATCGAGCCCAATACATCAACAGATACAATGCAATTAACATTGGGTAGAGATAAACGCGTAATTGTTCAAAGACAAAAACTGGCAGATTTTAGCAGCGTCAAATTTCTTGGAAGTAATAAACTGCAAAAATTTACTTACGAAATAATGATGAAAAATAACAATAGCGAACAGGTCTTTTTGAAGTTGAATGATCAGTTTCCATTATCAACTGATAAGGATATTGAAGTGGAATTACTTGATAGTGGAAATGCTGATATAAATAATGAGACAGGTTTACTTAAATGGGACATAACGCTATTGCCCGGTGAATCTAAAAAAGTCAGATTTTCTTATAGCATCAGATATGCAAAAGATAGAACGATTAATACAAACTAACGAGGCGGAAAGAAATGTCTTTCTTATAAATCAAAGTTCAGATAATCAAACTGTTTTATAAAGCATGCGGTATTCATTCGCTTCGATCTTCGCACTTGCTCAAAAGAGAATTGTACGCTGAAGAGTGCGACGCAACGATGCTTCATAGTAGTACTAACGCCGGGTACATAAACAGGTCAATTCATTTCCAGGTGCAGCAATGCATCCCTGATGTCATTGAATTTTGTCCACGGAATAAAGTGTTTCTCATTTTTGAACCATACCAGTTTTACTTCTTTTGCATGCGTTAAATGTTCTTGCGCATAAATGGCATTTCCGGGTGGTACAAAACTGTCTTTATCGCCCTGCATGATGAGTACGCGGCAGGTTACTTTTTGCAAATCCGCCGGCATTGATTGCACATCCTGTTTGAAAAACAGTAACTCTGCATTGCTTGGGCGCATTGCACCGGGTACCAGGTACCGCAGTGGCGTTCTGTCCAGTGTTGCGCGCCAGCTTTCAGGGCTTTCTTCTGCCGGGTCTACAGAACCGGCAAGTATCACAAGGTTGGTTAAACCGGGAATGGTATGTTCTGCAGCAAGTTTTACCACCACAGGGCCGCCAAGGCTATGGCCAACGAGGCAGGCAGGCTTTCCATTGGCTGTACGGGTAATTAGTTTGGCCAGCAGGCTGCATTGCTGCTGCAGGTTGAGTGCTTTACCAAATTCGCTGTAGCCAAAGCCAGGCCTGTCGATACTTATAAGGCGGTAATGCTGTAACAATGTGCTGTCTTTAAGATAATCTTCAAATGCATTCCAGCTACCCGGTGAGCCATGTATGAAAATGATTGTGGGCAAAGAATCATTGCCTGAGATAACATAATGTAGCACATGTTTATCAATAGTATCGTAGAAGGCCCTGAAGGGAATTTGCTTTTCACTAAAAGATGCGGCAGCAAGACTGTCGCTTGTTCTGAAACGCATACAGCTTTGTGCGAAAATCGTCCAGCAGCAGGTGATGATGAGTAATACCAGGAAAAATTTCATGAGCCTTTTTTTCACTTGTTGTTGATGTTAATGCCAGCTAAAATTAATCATTACCCCGGTAGCTACCGTCGGCCAACTGTCATTATATTACCGGTACGTACAAAGACTGTATATGAAAAAAAGGTAAATAAATACGGCTGTATAATATTATTGCGTATGCTGCGTTATAAAACACGAAACCCGGTTGGTGCGCACATGTAAACCAGCTAACGCACCCGGGCAGTGCTTAATCATCCAATATCATAATCCACTTCGAATGAAAAACTTTTACGTTTTGCGCCTCATGCTTGGCGTATTGCTGCTTACACTATCCTCATTTGCTTTTTCCAGGAAATGTACCGTATGTATCATCAACAGTTATGGCGAACAATCATTTCTCTATCTTGATGAATATAAACCCGGTATGTGGAACGTAACCGGTACACATGATTACAGTATGTACGGTGGTACCTTATGGCCCGTTACCGGCACTTATAGCTGTATTACAAAAAAGCTGCATTATATAGCTACAAACCCTGAGCCGGATAACTGCTCGCTGTGGGCAAACCAGGTTACGTTTGACTACGATGTGGCAGACACGGCCCTGGCAGGAAATTTTATCAATAGCTGCGGTATGTCAAAAGCTTTTTCGGCTGTGGCAAACATGGGCAAATGCAAACCTGTTGAACAAACAATGCTTAAAAGCGGCGAGTTTGGTACATCAGGTTCATCAAAAAACAACAGGTCGTTATTAAAACTACCAAAAGGTGAGAAACTGAATGAAATGTTGAAAGATAAATCAGTAAACATACAGGTTACCCCTAACCCTGCAAGACAATTTGCGAATATAACTTTTGACCTGGCAACAGCCACTAAGGCAAGGGTGAGTATTTATGATATGCAGGGTAACCTGGTACTGAATATTGCTGATGCAGCATTGGCCGCAGGTAAACACAACTATCAATGGAACCTGCAATCGGTGAAAGGCACGCCGGTTAAGGGTGGTTACTACTGGCTGAGAGTGGTTACAGATGCGGGCATCACTTCAAAACAATTATTCGTTGATAAATAAGCTTTACTTACAAAACCCTGCAGCAAAAAGGGAAGCGATGAGCTTCCCTTTTTTTATATTAGTTCTTTTAGTTTCCCGACCACTGTGTCAATTTCTGCTTTTGTGTTGTATTTACTGAAAGAAAACCTTACTGCCACCTGGTTTGGATCATTGTTTACAGCCCTTATTACATGGCTGCCGGTATCTGCACCGCTGGTGCAGGCGCTGCCACCGCTGGCACAGATGTTATTAATATCGAGGTTGAAAAGAATCATCTCACTTTTCTCTGTTTTGGGAAAACTCACATTCAATACCGTGTACAGGCTGTTACCCAACACATCGCCGTTGAAAGCAACCTGTTGAATATTTTTTTGCAGTTGCTCTATCATATACAACTTAAGGTCTTTGATGTAGGCACTCTCTGTTTCGTAGTTTGCTGTGGCCAGCTCTAATGCTTTGGCAAAGCCCACAATACCATACAGGTTTTCGGTACCCGCACGCATGTTACGCTCCTGTGAGCCACCGTGTACAAAAGGTTTGATCTTTACATTTTCATTTACGTATAACATGCCCACACCTTTGGGGCCGTGAAATTTGTGACCGGCACCGGTAATAAAGTGTACAGGTGTATTGCGCAGGTCAAAAGGAAAATGACCGACTGTCTGCACGGTATCACTATGAAAAATGGCACTAAACTTTTTACAGGTATTGCCTACTGCATGTATATCGAGTATGTTACCAATCTCGTTGTTGGCATGCATTAATGTTACGAGCGACTTTTCTTTGCTTTCTGCGAGCAGCCTTTCGAGATCTTCCAGGTCTATATGCCCGTCGGGCAGCAATTTTACGTAACTGAGTGCAGCTTCATTGGCATGGCGCAGGTGCTCTACCGTGTGCAGGGTTGCATGGTGTTCAATAGCCGAGGTTATGATATGTTTGCAGCCGAGATCTCTTACTGCCGCAGTAATAGCTGTGTTGCTGCTCTCTGTGCCGCCACTGGTAAAGAATATTTCTGCGGGATGCGCATTGAGCAGTTTTGCCACAGTCTTTCTGGCATTTTCAATGGCAAGCCTGCTTTCGCGGCCGTAACTGTAAATGGAAGAAGGGTTACCAAAATGGGTGGTAAAATAAGGCATCATTGAATCTAGCACGGCTGCATCCAGCGATGTGGTTGCAGCATTATCGAAATATATGCGGTTCATGCATTGGAAAATTTAAAAGCCTTACGCCCGCCTGCACTTGCAATTTTACCAACGGGCGCTACCTGATTTTTGGCTGGTGATCTAAAACTGTTTAAAATGCTGGTGCCATCTGCGTTATACGGCAGGCTGCTGCCATAAACGGCGATACACCCGGAGCTGCTGAATAATGTTTTGCCGTACAAGTGTGCGACGCAACGATGCGCAATGCTTATTCAAAAGCCGGGTGCAAAAATAAAACTTACTAATCTATTAAAGTGCAAGAGTAAAGAAAGCGTGTTGCTTACATGCTTTCGCGTATATCTTCCATTAAACGTTTGGCAATATTACCTGCAGTGGTTTCAAAATTACTCTCTGCATAAATGCGGATGATAGGTTCTGTGTTACTGGTACGCAGGTGTACCCAATCATTGTCGAACTCTATTTTAAGACCATCTTCGGTATTAATGGGATGGTTTTTATATTTCTTTTGTATGTGACCAAAAACTTTTTTTACATCGATGCCATTATCCAGTTCAATTTTGTTTTTGCTCATGAAATAGTCGGGGTACAGCCTGCGCAATTGAGTGGCGCTTTTTTTGGTATGGGCCATGTGTGTAAGAAACAATGCAATACCAATAAGTGCATCTCTGCCATAGTGCAGGTCGGGCACAATAATACCACCATTACCTTCACCACCTATAACTGCGTTTACTTCTTTCATCCTGCTAACAACATTTACCTCGCCAACAGCGCTGGGAAAATATTCGCCGCCATGTTTAACGGTAACGTCTTTTAATGCCCTTGTAGACGACATATTGCTAACGGTATTGCCTTGCCTGTGCTGCAGTACATAGTCTGCTACTGCTACCAGTGTATACTCTTCGCCAAACAGTGACCCATCTTCGCACACAAAGCAAAGGCGGTCCACATCAGGATCTACAGCAATACCGAGGTGTGCATTTTGTTTATTGACCTCGTTGCACAAGCCGGTAAGGTGCTGCGGCAGTGGTTCAGGATTGTGTGCAAACCTGCCGTTTACTTCTTCGTTTAAAATGGTGATGTCTTTTACACCCAACGCTTTCAGCAATGCAGGCACTGCAATAGCGCCGGTACTGTTAATGGCGTCTACCACAATTTTAAATTTCTGTTTTTTGATGGCTGCCACATCTACCAGCGGGTAATTTACCACCGCATCAATGTGCATTTGCAGTGCATTTTCATCTGCAGTGTAAGTGCCCAGTTTATCAACGCCTACAAAGTTAAACTGCTCTGCGGCTGCAATATCCAGCAGGGCTTTGCCATCTTCCCCGCTAATAAACTCACCTTTATGATTGAGCAGTTTGAGGGCATTCCATTCTTTGGGGTTATGGCTGGCAGTAAGAATAATACCACCCGCAGCTTTGTGCTGCACCACGGCCATTTCAACAGTAGGTGTGGTGCTAAGGCCAAGATCAATAACATTGATACCAACGGCATTGAGCGTGCTTACGACAAGCCGTTGAATCATCTCGCCACTGATGCGGCCATCGCGTCCAATAACAACATTTTTATTTTCCGGCTGATGCTTTAATAACCAGGTGCCATAAGCAGCAGTAAACTTCACCGTATCAAGTGGACTAAGTGTTTCCCCGGGCTTGCCACCAATCGTGCCTCTGATGCCTGAAATGCTCTTGATCAACGCCATCACTTAACAATTTAGGTAACAGCAAACATACCAGAAAAAATGCTAATCCGAAAGAACAAACGTGTGCACTGCAAAAGTTTTTTGCAAAGCCGCGATTTGTAAAATAAATTTGAAGATATATTACAACAATGGCATTAAAAGAGTGGTACAAAGACTGGTTCAATTCCCCTTATTACGATATTTTGTATTATAAGCGTAATGAACAGGAGGCTGCAGCTTTTATAAAGCTATTGCTCAGTCACTTAAATCCGCAGCAGGAAAGTTATATGTTAGATGTGGCATGCGGAAAAGGCCGGCACAGCAGGGTTTTGGCAGAGATAGGTTTCGATGTTACCGGTATTGATATTTCCAACAACGCCATCACCGCAGCCAGGGAACATGAAACAGCAAAGCTCCATTTTTTCTGGCACGACATGCGGTTGCCTTTCTTTATCAATTATTTCGACTTTGCCTTTAACTTCTTTACCAGTTTTGGTTACTTCCATACAGAGCGGGAGCATAACAACGCCATCAGAACAATAGCACAGAGTTTAAAAAACAACGGTGTATTTGTCATCGATTACCTGAATGTACATTACGCAAAAGACCACCTGGTAAAGAATGAGACAACAACGCTCGACGAGATTCCTTTCCACATATCCCGCTGGCAGGATGATACACATTTCTTTAAACAGATACAGATAGAGAAGCCCGGCCGCCACGATCTTAAACACCTTTATACAGAAAAAGTAGCCAAGTTTAGCCTCGGAGATTTTACAGATATGCTTGCATACCAGGATATGCAGGTGCAGGAAGTCTTTGGCGATTACCAACTGGGCAGTTACAACGTAAGAAAATCACCACGCATGATCATCGTGGCAAAAAAAGCCGTACGTTAATGAACAATGTTTGCGCAGCCGTAAAGTGATAGAAAGTCTTTACGGCCTGCACATAAAAGATGGTCATTGTACAAACTGTGTTGTATATTTCACACAGAAACAAATTAGCGTATGAATCATAAGGTCATTTCCATGCGCCCGTTTATTGGCGCGAAAGATTTCAATACCTCCCGCAGTTTTTACACAGCACTTGGCTTTGAAGAGGTGGTACTCGATCCAAAATTTTCCGTGTTTAAAATGCAGTCGCTTGCGTTTTACCTGCAGGATGCCTATGTAAAAGATTGGATCGACAATACCATGATCTTTGTAGAAGTGGAAGATGCAGATGCATATTACCAAAGGCTATCTACACTCAACCTGCCCGACAGGTATGAGGGCGCACGTTTAACGCCTGTAAAACACTACGACTGGGGCAAAGAGTGCTTTCTCCACGACCCGTCAGGAATACTCTGGCATTTTGGCCAGTTCAATCAATAGATGATCGTTTAGCAGCAGCAGTTGTTGTTTATATAAGCTCTGGCAGGTAATTTTTGCACCAGCAATAGTTTTCATGGCATCGCCTGTTGTGTCACTCACTTGTGCGTTCCGTTTTTATGGCGACTGTAGCGTAGCAATTACCAGGCTCGCGGCGCATCATTCATTTGTGCTGGATATCGGCCACTTGTTTAGAAAAGATTACAGAAGCTTCAACAGTGGATTATGGCAACGCTATAATATTAAAACCGCATATCAACAGTGATAATTTTCAATCAGCTACCAGTTGTTAATAATATTGTTTATTGCTTTTATATTTGTGTTGTGTGTAATTATATAAGATGTCTTACTACGAACTAAAAGAGAAAGTACAAAAAGCCAACACATTTGATCGATACATGTGGTATGTATTATTTTCTTTCTTTTCGATATTTGGCATTTGGCTTTTTTATAAACTTTCTTTTGACATTAAGAAGTTTCAAGAACACAGAACCTCCTCATATATGTATTTTCTTTGCACTTCAATCTGTGCATTTTCACTTTATTCAATTATCTATCTTATACCGAATCGATATAAAGTCTTATCTATTTATTCCGAACTAAACATAGAGCAAAAGCAAGAAATAGTGAAAAAGGTTCTCGAAAACATGAAAATTCCAGTCTATGATAACACAGCAACATATTACTACTACGAGTATGGAAAGTCACTATTATCGTGGGGCTATAATCTTCATTTAGCAATTGATATTCATGGATTTTATTTAAGCATACAAGGACGAACAGGTAACGGCCGTTACGGTGGAGGGTTTATAGATCTAGGTGGGACAGAAAAACAGAGAAGAAAAATTATTAATCAAATAAAACTATTCGAAACCGCCGAATAACTGCACACAACAACAGCTTGGCAAAAGTTGGGCTGACGAATATTGCCCATCAACTGTAGGAATTCTGACCCAGCTTCAGTAATTTGGCTTTAGCTAATCGAGTCTTTAGTGGCTAAGCAAGCGACAGAATATATTTCCCAACCTTCGCCAAGCCCTGACCGTTAGCTGCAATTTTAAAGAGACCTTCTATGCAACTAAATAAATTGACTGACACCATATTTACAATTGACGACTTTTGGACACGACAAGAGTGTGAAGATTTTATCTCTAAAAGCGAAGCAATCGGTTATGAGCCTGCAACTGTTGACACAGAAAAAGGACAAAAAATTGTTGAAGCTGTTCGCAACAACTATAGAGTTATTTATACTGACATAGTTCTTGCAGACAATATTTGGCGAAAATTGAAACCATTTGCACCGTCACAGATTGGGAACAGCAAAGCGGTTGGACTTAACGAATTATTCAGGTTTTATAAATATCAAGCAGGACAAGAGTTTAAAAAACATCGAGACCAGAGTTTTATTCGTGACGAAGTTGAAGCAAGCTATTTCACTTTTATGATTTACTTAAATAACGATTATGAAGGTGGCGAGACAACCTTCAATAGTTTAACAATTCAACCTATACAAGGTTCGGCATTGATTTTTTTACATGACTTAGAACATGAAGGCAGTTCTGTTCGACGAGGAATAAAATATGTTTTGCGTACAGACATTATGTTTCGACTTACAGATTAGTTGTATTGGTTCATAGTTAACCGACACAAAACGGCAGCTTACATTGGACCTTATGTAAGTTGGGCATGACCAGGTAACATCTGCTAATTGTAAATCCAAGCTGTGGTTCGGGCTGGATAAATAACTTTCAACTTTAGTTCTTAAATTCAACTTTATATTTTCAATCAGCAGCGGTTGTGGGCAGACGAATACTAATTCCTAACCTTCATAAAGCCCTGCTCGTTAGCTGAGATGCAATGACGACCCAACTGATGCGACAACTACTAATCACCATATTTACAATGGGAATATTTAATTTATTCGGGCAAGACAAACCCAAACAAGACCCATATTGGGAGTTTGATAAACAAACACATTTCAGACCTAAACTAAATAAAGGTGCCTTTTTCAAACTAACAGGTTTTGACTTTGGTTGGTTTGTACTTGAACCAATTTCAAAGTTTGTTAAAGACAGAGACCACGAAATTGAAAAAGGTAAATCCCTGTCATACGGACAAAAAGCTCTTTATTATTGGTGGTACATTGACGGACAAGTAACAAACGGTGGGTTTGTACAATTCTATTACAATGGTTATGGTTCTTATGTGCCGACAATCATTAAAAGTCTTGAATACATTGGCGACAAAAAAATGGCAGAGTTAATTCAGAGAGCCGAGAATATTTATCAGAAGAACAAAAAACTAATGGATAAAGCTAGAGAAAAGGATTTGTTCGATAGTGATTTATATGAGAAACTTGAAGAAATGTCAGCCTTAGACGATGAGTATTATGAACTCAAGGGCAAGACAATGACTAAAATAGAAAAACACATCAGAAAGAATCCAAATGAAATCTGTTTAGACGAAGATGGGAAAGGGTTTGATCTGAAATATTCAGGTGAATGCAAAACATTTTATTCTGATAACTCACCCAAAGAAGTTTTCAATTTGGAAGATGGTATTATTAATGGAGAGTTTAAAAGTTTTTATGAAAGTGGAAAATTAAAAGAACAAATTCAATATTCAAAAGGCGAGCAAACAGGAGTACGAGTTGAATACTTCGAAAATGGAAATAAGAAATATTCTATTCGAAAAGACTCAGCATTAAAACAGTTTGAGCATTATTGGTATTACGAGAATGGGAAACCAAAAAAGTTAGAACACAAACTTTTGGACAAAGACGAAAGAATTGGTGAGTATAAAGAATGGTATGACAATGGACAGCTTGCAGAAACAGGGATTTATGTATCAACTCACGAAAGAGATGGGAAGTGGCTTGAATTTCATAAAGACGGAAGCAAAAAATTAGAAGCCGAGTTTAAGAATGGCCATTTCTTAATTCAAAACTGTTGGAATGAGAAAGGGGAACAAACCTTAAAAGATGGTACAGGATTATATATTTATGATTGTAGTGGTTGGGAAGGGTATTTAGACCATAACGAACAAGAGTACAAAAACTATAAACGGCACGGACAACAAAAAACATTTACCAATGGTGTTTTACGTCTTTACCAAGAAATGGAAAATGGAGTTGAAAATGGATATACAAGAAATTATTACAAAAACGGGAAAATAAAGGAGGAGAAATTATGTAAAAAAGGTAAAGCAATATCTATAAAAACATTTCCTAAATCAGACAACCCTATTGGAAAGGTATCATTTCAATATTTAATGAAACAGGAATGGTTGAAAGATGAAGACTTACCAACAGCAGACACATATCCTCTTTGCATTAATGAAGATGAAATAAAGAAACTTATTAAAATACCTAAATCACTATTTGAACCACAATACCAAGACGTAGAAGGCTCAACTTGTCTTTGGCTTTCAGTTGATGAAAAAGGAAATGTTACTGATGTAAAATTCAAGTCTGCATATATGACAGAAGGGCAAGAATTTGCAGAAGTTGCTGATAAAATGAAATTTACGCCTGCAACAAAAGACGAAAAAAATGTAGCTTCATTTATTTACATCATTGCAAATTTTAACATTGAGTGACGACAACCACAGATGCACCTCAGCTAACTGTCTCGTCCTAAAATAGGTTGACTAAAAAACATTCAACCATCAATACCAATGAAACGCTTTTACCCTTATTATTGTTTATTATGACACAGCAAAAAAGCCCTGCACAAAGCCTTGACACGTATACAGACCAATTGTATTTTGGCATGCTCTCCTACAACCCTGACACTGCAATCATCGAATTTGTGGCTTCACATGTACCCTCGGTTCTAAAAAAAGCGCCTGCAGATGGTAAATGGGTTGCATATCCACCTGGTGTTTTCAAGGAACCGGTTTTTTATACAGTAACACAGGTGTACCATTTTAACCCACATCCGTATTTCGACACATATTTTAATACCGGGAAACTGGCGATTACCCAAAAGGTGTACAAAAACGAACAATGGCCCGACAACATCACCGAAATGATGCTGTGGTTTGAGTTTGACAAAAAAGAAGATGCACAAAAATCCTTCCGGCAGCTGGTGGCAAAATTTAAAGGCTTCAACGTGCGTGAAAAAATTACATCTCGGCAAGGGATAAAGAAAGCGGCGTTTACCGATGACAAGTCTGACAGTTACTATAAAAGTGTTCAAATTGTTTTGGTGACCGACTATGCGCTTGGCAAAAGCTACATCGAGCCTGGTGAAACTGAGGTAAAGACCATCTTTGAACCAGGTTACAAACTGATCGTTGAAATTGGTAACGACCTTTACTAACTGCTGTTCTTGTGTGCATACTTTTGTAGGCTTATTCCTTAACAGCCATACTTACGTTCAAAACAGAAAGCGTTTCAGTGAGCCCGAATGGTCGTTTCTACGACTACGACAATAGCATATACTATAACCAATATAGATTTACCACACCAACCACTGTAACTTTGAGGTACCTGCTCTTACCCGGTGCCGGTTGCACCATGCCGCGTAAAGAACCAGCCGTACAAGTGAGTGACACAACCAAAGCCCCATAGTAGCAATGCTGCCGGCTACATACTATAACCCTGCCTATATATCGCGTATTATTTTTATATTCACTGCACCAGGATTTTTGCTCCCTCTTCTAAGTGTAAGCTGTACTGCCATTGCAGGTATGTACCATTGTTGAAAAGTTTATAATGATCAAAATAAACCCATGATGTTGAATGCTTATGCTTGTAAAAATGTAGTATGCTGCTGTTTGCTGTTGCTTGCTGCCAGCGTGTGCAGTGCCCAGCAAAAAAAGACAGCCCCAAAGCAGCCTGCGAATGATGCACTGTTGAAAGGTTTTCAATCTCCTCCGGACGTAGCCAAACCGCGCATCTATTGGTTCTGGATCTATAACAGGGTTACAAGGGAAGGTATTACCAGGGACCTGGAAGCCTTCAAAGACAAAGGCATCAGTGCCGTTACGCTTATTTGTACCGGTGGTTATGGTGGTAAAGAACCCCTGTTGGGCGTAGACTTCCCGGGTGAGGAGTGGCGTGCGCTTTTCAGGCATGCGGTAAAGGAAGCCAACAGGCTGCACATACAGTTTGGATTTAACATGGCCGGTGGCTGGACGATGATGGGTCCATGGGTTACCAAAGACAACGCCATGAAGAAAATTGTATTTGCAGATACCCTTGTAGCAGGCCCTGCAAGGTTTGCAGCAGTACTGCCACACCCGGTTATTACAGATGATTATTACCACAGTATAAAAGTGCAGGCTTTCCGGCTGAAGGATAATGCCAAAACCATTGACGAAAGGCAGGTCGTTGACCTTTCCACAGCCATGCAGGCAGATGGACGGCTGGTATGGGATGTGCCGCCCGGCAACTGGGTAATACTGCGCAGCGGTTACACGCTTACAGGTGAATTCTGGAGTAAATGGAAAGCCTACCCGGAAGGGGATACGTTTAAAGGCGGTGAAGGGTACGAGATAGATTACCTGAGCGTGGCAGCACTGGATGCGCACTTTAATGTGCTCGGCAAACTCGTGCTGGATGAAGCAAAGAAAGCAGGTGGACATATTGATTATTTATGGTCTGACAGCTGGGAGTGTGGCAAGCTTTCCTGGACACAGGACTTTGCAGCACAGTTTAAAAAATTCCGCGGCTATGATCTGTTCAAATACCTGCCTGCACTTGCCGGCTATACCGTAATCGACACAACTGTTACAGCAAGATTCAGAGACGACTTTCAGCGTACCATACAGGATTGCATTGCAGAAAACTTCTATGGCCATTTTGCTGAACTTTGCCACAGCCATGGGCTTGAGGTTGGCAATGAGGCCGGCGGCCCCAATGACATACCATCACAGGATGTACTGAAAAATTTCAGCACATCAGATATTGTGGCGGGTGAGTTTTGGGTAAATGGCACAAGGAATGCAGAAGGTGGTTACAACAAAAACCCTGCGCTGCGGCTCAACTTAAAACAAACGGCCACAGCCGCACATGTGTATGGCAAAAAGCAGGCAGAAGCCGAAGCATTTACAGAGCAACAAAGAGATGGCACACACTGGACGCTCGGGCCATTTGATCTTAAACCTTATGCCAACGATGCTTTTTGCGAAGGCATTAACCGGTTTATGTTGCATGCCGCCACCTGCCAGCCACCGTCAGATGGTATGCCCGGGTATGTATACTGCGCCGGCCAGCACTTTACGCCCAACATTACCTGGTGGAAACAATCAGGTGCTTTTTTTTCCTACCTCAGCCGCTGCCAGTACATGCTGCAGCAGGGCCGGTTTGTGGGGGATGTGTGCTTTTACCTTGGCGAAAGGCCACCGCTGCTCGTACCACCAAAATATAACGTTCCGGGCCTTGGTGCAGGCTACGATTGCGATTATGCAAACCCTGATGTATTGCTTACCAGAATGGAAGTCAGCAATGGCCGCATCGTTTTGCCCGATGGTATGAGTTACCGTATGCTGGTATTGCAGCAATGCGTAAGCCCTGTACCGGAAATAGCAAAGCAGGTGGGCAACTACCAGCAGTTGCAGGTTTCTGCCGTACCACTCAACCAGGTGTCTTTACCCATTATGCAAAAACTACGCAAGCTAATTGATGCCGGCGCTACGGTTATAGGCCCGCCACCGGTAAGTGCTGCCAGCCTGCACAATTACCCGGCGTGCGATGTGGAAGTACAAAAGATAGTCGCCGAAATATGGGGCAACCTCGACGGTAAAACCTGTACCGAGCGCCGCTATGGTAAAGGACGCATTATCTGGGGTAAAACACCACGGGAGGTATTGCTGGCAGATGGTGTGCAGCCTGATTGCACATTTACCGGCCAGGAGCAGGATCCCGGCCGCTTTGATTATACACACCGCAGGAGTGCAGGTACAGATATTTATTTTATAGCCAACCGCACCAACCAGCCACAAAAGGCAGACTTTACTTTTCGCGTGGCCAACACACAGCCGGAAATATGGAATGCGGTAACCGGCGAAGTATTTGCAGCACCGCTGTTTACACAGCAAAACGGCACTACCACACTTCCGCTGGAGCTGGATGTATTCAGTGCTTACTTCATCGTGTTTCGTACGCCGGTCGGCAATGCAGGTGTACAAAAAGCAACGGCTAACTTTCCCGTACTAACCCCGCTGCAAACATTAAACGATGCATGGCAGGTCTCTTTCGATACTGCCTGGGGCGGCCCGGCAACAACAACCTTTCCCATACTTACCAGTTGGACGGTAAGTGAAACGGAAGGCATCAGGTATTATTCCGGCACGGCAACATACAACAGGCAGTTCAATACAACATTTGCTATAAGTAAAGACACTGCAAACCGCCGGCGGTTGTTCCTAGACCTGGGCGCAGTAAAAGAGGTGGCCGATGTTTACCTCAACGGCGTAAAGCTGGCAACGTTGTGGTGCAAACCCTGGGTGGTAGAAATAACGGGTGTGGTAAAGGAAACAGGCAATACGCTTACGATAGATGTGGCCAACCTGTGGGCAAACAGGGTAGTGCACGATCTTGGTTTACCGGTAGAAAAACGGCTGACAAAGACACACGAAGTATTCCGGTTCGATATGCTCAATCCGCAAACGCCCGTCATTGAGTCTGGCCTGCTGGGTCCTGTACGCATATTGCAGGCAGCAGGGATTAGGGTAACAGTACGTGTAAATGATGGTTATGTCAGCAGTAGTATGTCATGGCATCGCCTGTTGTGTCACTCACTTGTACGTTCCGTTTTCATGGCGGCTGTAGCGCACCGGTTTATCCGGCACCCGGCAGCTCACCCACTTGTACGGTATTGTGGCTACTGTTTAAAAAAGATGACAAAAACTTCAACAGTGGATTATAGCAACGTTATAACATCAAAACGGCGGATCAACAGTGATGAATTTCAACCAGATACCACTTGTTAATAATATTGCTTATTGCTTTTATATTTGTGTTAGCGGCAATTCACCGACAGACAAACTTCGTACATGAGAACAATATTAGCAGTTTCACTTTTCCTCGGTTTTTGTTTTAATGGACAAGGACAAACTGGTAGTATTAATATGTCCGAGTACTTTAAACCAAAGTGTGATACATTATTCTACAATTGTGTTTACAATTCTTTCCATGCTTCAGGTCTGCATGACACAGTAAAATTGGTTTGGAGAAAAATTCCTATTGCGAACGAAACAGCTTATTATATCTCGAGTGCAGACGACACGACTGGAAATTATGCTCAATTGAGGAGTTTTTCTGGCTCTGCAATGATTTTTAGGAATGATACTATATTGCTAGCGTCATTGACAGAGAATCAAAGTCCAACTTTGCTGACAAAGAATGATTTCAGCCATATTGTAACATCCAACTTAATGTTTTCAAAGCCATTTGACCTCGCTAAACTAAAATGGAGCTTTGTAATGGAAATTTTCATAAAGGACTTTCAATTTGAAGATGTGACAATTGAGAAAACCGTTTTGAAAAACTGTCTCAGGCTCAATTTATTGGTTTATGACAGATCAACTAAGCCAGATAAGGCAACCGTATGGTTAAGCCGAGATTACGGAACTGTAAAATGGATTAGAACAACTGGACGAACAGAAGTTTTAGACTTGACTCGATTCAGAAAGAACTGCCGCTAACAGTGCATTGGCAATATAGCGGGGCGACGAATATGTGCTCAACTTTTTATTCGCTATTGAGCTTCAGTTCCAGCCGACGAAGAACGTCGAGCAACAGAATAAACAATGATCTATTGTATCTTTAATCAGCAGCGGCACCGGGCAGACAGAACACAGAATACCGCCACATCCATCGCCAATGCTTTAACGTTAGCTGCAACTTTATGGAATTCAGCACAGTCTTCATCTTTAGTAAAATGAAAAAGAACCTGAAAATAATACTAATAGTTTTTGCTTTAAGTTTATTGGGATTTTCTATCACCTACAAATTCGGACTTGCAACGAAGTATAACTATTTTTCAGCAAAACGTGATATTTCAAATGGGAATATTCAAATTATCAGTTATGGTTTACCTTTAATTGACGAAATTCTTATTTCAAAATCATTTGCCTTTCAAGTTGAAGAATTTGGGTGCAGTATAAGCAATGAGCAGATAAATGGAATAGAAAAATATAATAAAATAGTGAAAGAATATTTTACTAAAATAAATGGAGACAATTGGGGGACACAATTCAACAATAAATGTGACTCTTTAATAAAACTCATTTCCCAACCAAATTATTAAACCGCTAAAAAAGCTGCTGCTAACACTGCATTGCAGCAATTGGGCTAACGAATAACGTTCTTCAACTGCAGTAAAAATCCAGCATAGTTCCGGTTGAAGGAATTCTGAGCGGCAGTAGAATATTTTATGAGCTTTTGTATCTTTAATCAGCAGCATTCACGGGCTGGACGTTTTCCAAATGTCTTGCCGAACACAAAGCTGTGAACGTTGTAGGCAATTTTTGGAAAGACCGTTACAGTTATGAAACTCAAACTTATTATCACAATTTTTTCAGCAATTTTATTTTCAAGCTGTTTGTTTGACAGCGATAGCGACAAAATTATTGGTGACTATGAAACTGTTTGGATCGACATTCCTCAGACAAGGAGCATTAACAAAGGTGAAGAAATTATACCAGCTTATGTTTCGGAAATAGGACACAACTCAGATTTTATAATTGCTAAACAACAGCCAATCAAACAAGGCAATATTGTTACAGTTCATACAGACACGACAAACTATTATGTTATTACAATTTCTAACAACTCATTTCAAGACAAGCCAGTTTACGGACCATTAAGTAAAAAATCTTTTGACAGTTTAAGACATGAACTAAAAATTGAAAATATCAGGTTTGATATGTTTTATCCTGAATATTGACAAAAATTGAGAAATTATCCATGTGTGACAACTGCTTTAATAATGAAATAAAATCTTTTCCTATACAAACTAACTTTGAAGAGTTTGAACTGGTGTTGACAAAGAAAATTGCTAACGACAAAAGAATTAAAATGGGCAAGTTTGTTGACACAGCTTGGAATGATAGAGGCTATCAAGTTTACAAGTGTGTTGCATGCGAACAATTATAGAAACCTTCAACACCAGGTTACTCCGCCAGATGTTACCTTTTACAACTGACAAAACAAAACTGCCTACAACAGGCGGTTTGGCAATATGGCGGGACAACGAATATATGCTCGGCTTTTTGTTCGCTAATCGGCATCAGTTCCAGCCGACGAAGAACGTCGAGCAACAGAATAAACAATGATCTATTGTATCTTTAATCAGCAGCGGCACCAGGCAGACGGAACACATAATACCGCCACAACGCCAATGCTTCAACATAAGTACTAATTTTATCAAGACCCAAACTTTCATAATAACATTACTTTTATTTGGCTGCAATAGTCAGACAAATAACAATGCCTCAAAACAGGTTGACACAAGCGTTGTTAAGAAAGCTGCTATCGACAAATCTCAATTTTATGCGAAAGGTGACAGTATAATTATATCATCAAAATATTCTGACACAATCAAGTATTCAAAAGAGGAGTTTAATCAAATAGTTGACAACTTCCCTTCTTTATATTCTTCAATTCCAGTAAACCCTGACATATCCTATGCACAAAGTGGATATTTCAAAGACATCATTGAAGATAACGGTAAAAAAATGCATTTGTCTTTTGGAAGTGAACAAGGACAAGACACTTACTACATTTTATACTCTTACTTTTTAAGGCAAAAATACAATGACAAAAATTTGGATACAGTTCGAGAAAACTTGATAACCATTTACCAAACAATAAATGACATTTTTGGTTACTTGCAATATGGAGGAACTTTCTTTGGGCATCAATTCAATCGAATTAATGGATATGCTGAGTATGGAGTTTACGAATACAAATCGTTTTCTGACATCGATAACAAATTGACGGACATTGGCAGATTAAAGATGCTTTATTTAACTTCCCTGAAAGAGATTATCCATAGAGAAGCTGAGTTAGATAATGAAATTCCGCAGAGGGCAGAGAAAGCAGCAAGAGAAAATGAACTTTTAAAGTACGTTGCGACTTTAGACAAAATAATCGACAACTATTTTTATTTAAAAAAAGCTCAACAATTTCAATACTCGTATTATTGACAGACAAAAACTGCTACCAACAAAAGGTTTGGCAATATGGCGGGACAAAGAATATATGCTCGGCTTTTGTTCCTTAATCGGCATCAGTTCCAGCCGACGAAGAACGTCGAGCAACAGAATAAACAATGATCTATTGTATCTTTAATCAGCAGCGGCACCGGGCAGACAGAACACAGAATACCGCCACATCGCCAATGCGTTAACGTTAGCGGCAACCGTCTTGAATTTTTATGTTTCTTTTTTTATTTTCCTAAGTTGGCTCATCTCAAAGTTTTTGGTACGCTGAATTCTGTCAACGATATAACTGAGAGTAAAAGGCTTTGGTTTTTATATTGGAAATAATAAAGACAAAAAAAAAGCCTGCCCGATTTATAAATTCACCTGACCTTTAAACATTCGGATGAGAAGCCTTCGCGCTGTGCTTGATTTTTCTTTTAACAAGAGGCGAAAGTTTTTGATACCCGGGAAATTCAGGCCAGTTATTTTTGTTGCTCACATTTAAATTAACAGATATAGTGTTTGATCCGAATAACAATGTAGTTAAACTTTGTACGTCAGGCATGGAAATGGAAGGAAAAGGCCTTTCAGAAGAGGCAGGCAAATGCTTTCTTCAGGCATGGAATGAAGCAACAAACGACCTTGAAAAATTCACTGCGGCTCATTATGTAGCCCGACATCAGAATAGTGTAGAAGAAAAGTTGCGATGGGACGAAATAGCTTTGCACGTTGCATTACAATCAAATGATCAAAACGCGAAAAGCGCATTGCCTTCGTTATATTTAAACATTGCAAAATGCTATGAAGACCTGCTAGACTTTGATAATGCAAGAAAAAATTATGAATCAGCACTTTCGTTTACCAGCTATTTACCAGACAACGGATACAGTAATATGATAAAAGGAGGCATTATCACTGATATAGAAAGAGTACGATAAAATCTTTATCACCCGGAGAAACGAACAGCAGGTACACAACCCACGCACAATCCAATTCTAAACAACTGGTACTACATATGAAAAGAGTAATCGCGGCAATCAATATGACGGTAGACGGAATTTGCGATCATACGGCAGGAATCGCAGATGAAAAACTTCATCAGCATTATGCTGACCTCATCAATAGTGCAGGAGTCATTTTGTACGGCAGGATTACTTTTGAACTGATGAAATTCTGGCAAACATTACTGACAGATCCATCTGCAGATGCATCAATGAATGAATTTGCCTTTTCAATAGATAAAATACAAAAAGTAGTTTTTTCCGGCACTTTGAAAGATACCGGGTGGGCTACAGCAGAATTAGCAAAACAGCCCCTTGCAGCAAAACTGCTGGAATTAAAGAAACAAGCAGGGCGGGATATTTTAATTGGTAGCCGGAGTTTGATAATTGAACTTTTAAACAGCCATCTGATTGACGAATTGCAACTTTGTGTGCATCCTGTTATTGAAGGAAAGGGCATGCGTTTATTTGACAAAATAAAAGAACGGATATTTTTCAAACTCATCAGGACTAAAACCCTGCCTTCAGGTGCAACGATATTTTACTACGAACCGACCACAGGCTAAACGACAAACCGATAACATTGCATGGCTAATGGCAGGCTGGCAATTGTCGACTCAGCATTTCTTTCTTTCGGGTTTCTCTAATTGTACAAAACGTATGCTTTAACTTTAAAGCGTAAAACCGTAACAGTGCATAACTGCGGTAGCAGGGCAGCAAAGCCTGCAACCACGCTGGCACAAATGATAAAATAAACTTCAATGAGCAGACAAATTTTCATCAACCTTGCAGTAAAAGATGTAGAACGGTCAATGGCTTTTTACACTGCCATGGGCTTTACCAATAACCCGCAGTTTTCAGACGAATCCGGCAAATGCATGGTGTGGAGCGATAGTATTTTTGTGATGATCCTGTCGCATGAAAAGTTTGCCACTTTTGCTACCAAACCCATTGCTGATACAAAGGCTGCTCTTGCCGCTTTGTATTCATTGTCCACAGACAGCGTGGAGGCGATGAACACGATTGTAGAAGCAGGGCTGCAGGCCGGCGGTACAGAACCACATGCATTAAGAGATTATGGTTTTATGCAGCAACGAACACTGGAAGATTTTGACGGACATAGCTGGGAGATATTTTTTATGGATATGTCTAAGTTTCCAGCCGGTGAGCCTGTAGCACAATAGCTAAACAAATGATCGATCTTTTATTTACCGATAAACTTTTATGGTATAAGTAAAAACAGCAGCTGCCTCAATAGTAAGAGACAGCCTGTGATTATTCGTTAAGTGGATGGAGAATGTTTAGATTTAAGGGATGCTCAAAGCCTTCATTTTACTTTTTAATACATCTTCGGCAACCCTTTAGCGTAGGTTGCGTGTCCCCGTAATCGTTAACCATATTAAAACGCAAGCCTTTAATGAAAACTTTTTCCTCATTTGATGCATAACTGATTGCATTAGTTTTATCTCATACCTTTTTTTGGTTTTGAAAGACCGTCTACATGAATATGTAGTAAACTTTTTAAAATTTGTAAGCAGTCAATGATATATTCGTATTCTTAATATTTATAATATATGAAAACATTTGTACTTAACATTTTAGCATTGTTATTTACTCTTTCCTTAAACGCACAAAGTTTTACACGTGGATGGGCCAATTGTTATAGCGACCCTACTGCCACTACCTACATAACAGATGTTACCGCAGACAAAAACGGCAATACATACAGCGTTGGTTATAAGATATACAACGGAGACGAGTATTACCAAACCCACCTGTTTGTAAGAAAAGTTACACCTACAGGACAGGAAGAATGGATCCAATATTTTAATGCCACCCAGGATTCGATAGACAATGCGAAAGCGGTAGCACTTGATAATGCAGGCAATATTTATGTGACCGGTACACGTAAAGACACATTTTGTAACATCTGTACTTACAATACTAAGATAAGTGACATCATTACCATGAAGTACAACCCCCAGGGGCAACGTTTATGGCTAAACAGGTACAAACCCGGCTTAAATATCATCAGCTACCCATCTGCTATTCATGTATTGCCAAACGGCACAAGTGTAGTTGCCGGCAATGAAGACGTGTTAAATACGCAGACATATGTTTGGGAGAGACGTGCTGTTATTATGCAAATTACCAATGCAGGAAATACCACATGGGTTCGCAAGGTTGAATCAACAGTAGCAAATAGTGTAACCGTTTTTGGAGATGGAAATATTTATGTGGCGGGGGCCAACGACCAATATCATTATTTTATGACCTATAAACCTTTGCTTCTGAAGCTTAAAAAAAATGGCGTTGTTCAATGGACAAATACATTTGATGAACCCAATAAACGTGGTCAATACTTTTTTGTAAAAACCGATGCTTCCGGAAACGTATATGTAAACGGAGAGACTGATACGGTGGCTTTTGCAAACGCGCCGGCTATGCTTACCACAAAAATAAATCCTGTTTCAGGCACCAATATCTGGAGCAAAAAAGAAATGGGAACAAGTACATCTAATACACAGGGAAGCTATACAGTTGATAGTGCAGGAAACAGTTTTACTGCCGGCACAGTAGCACCTGGTGGCTATTTTACTGATTGGGTACTGACCGGTTACAACACTAACGGAGAAAGCATTTGGACGAATTATTACGCAGGTGCACTTGGAGGAAGTGATGCTCCCGTTGACATTCAGACAGATGCAAGCGGTAACGTGTATGTTGCCGGTAACACTTATGGCCCGGTTAATAATCGCTATTCCTATACCTTGAATGTGTACAACGCAAAGGGTGCTTTAACGTATCAGAATCTCTATCAAAATGGAAACAGAATTATTATACCCGCAGGTTTAGGTTTGGACAGCAAGGGCAACGTTTATGTAATAGGTAATTGTACCGTTAAGTATAAGCCTGTTCAAAGTATTGCTGCGCAGCAGGTAAATACTGATCTGTTGAATACTCCTATAGGTAAGCCGGTAAGAATTTATCCTAACCCTGCAAAAGATGTAGTAAATATTGATCATGGTTTTGGTACAGGTAATATTATCTGGCGTTTGCTGGACAACACTGGTAAAGTGTTGCAACAACAAACAACAGCAGCAAAACCGGTTATTAACTTACCGGTCAATCATTTGAAAGCAGGTACTTATTTTATCCAGGTAACGGCCGGCAAAGAGCAGTATACCAAAAAATTTATAAAACTTTAAATCATTTAAGAAAGACTACAGCATACCGCCGAAAGGCGGTATTTTTTTGTTTCCACTTCACCCGACTTAAGTATTCTATTCATGAAAAATTGCTATTAATACATACACTACCAATTTTTACGCACCTTCGGAGCATCTTTCTCAACATTCTAAAGCGTATAATAAAATGAAATACTTGTTAGTAAATATTCTACTGTTGTTGTTTTGCCAGGTACAGGCACAAAAACCAAGAGCAAGAGATATCGGCATACCATTCAATGGAACTCCCGGTAAATACAATGCCATAACAGATGTAAAAGGTGTGGAAGTTGGCTACAGCACCATCATCCGCGGCTCCGGTAAAAATGTAAGAGAGCAGGGGCCTGTAAGAACAGGCGTTACGGCAATCTTGCCACGTGGCCGCAATAATAATCCTGTTTATGCAAACTGGTATTCATTGAATGGCAATGGAGAAATGACCGGTACCACCTGGATAACAGAATCCGGTTTTCTGGAAACGCCAATCATGATCACCAATACCAACAGTGTTGGCGTAGTAAGAGATGCAGTACTAAAATGGTTTGTAAGAACAGGCTGGTACAAAGAAGACTTTTGGTACACTTACCCCGTTGTGGCTGAAACTTATGATGGATTTCTGAATGACATTTATGGTTTTCACGTAAAAGAAAGCAACGCATATGAAGCGCTGGACAGTGCTAAGAGCGGTTACTTAGAAGAAGGAAATGTTGGTGGCGGTACAGGGATGATGTGTCTTGGTTTTAAAGGCGGTACAGGAACGGCTTCAAGGGTGGTGAAAATACAGGACTCAACATACACCATAGGTGTTTTGGTACAATCCAACTTTGGCAGTAAAAAGAATTTAACCATTGCGGGTGTGCCTGCAGGTAAAGAATTAAAGGACACACTCAACTATGAATTTAAAGCAGCTCCATCTTACCGGCAGGAAGGTGATGGTTCTATTATAGTGGTAGTGGCTACGGATGCGCCGCTATTGCCACACCAGTTAAAGCGAATAGCTGCAAGGGTGCCGCTTGGTGTAGGTATTGTTGGCGGGAGAGGTGAGAATGGTTCCGGTGATATATTTATCGCTTTTTCCACGGCCAACCCAACAGCTTTTAACCGGGAGCAATTTACAGCGGTAGAGCAATTACCCAACGACCAGATCAACCCGCTTTTTGATGCTACCGTACAGGCAGTGGAAGAAGCCATCATTAATGCAATGGTTGCGGCGGAAACAATGGAAGGTATCAACGGCAATAAAGCTTACGCCTTACCGCACAACCTGGTAATAGAATTACTGAAGAAATACAACCGCGTAAAATAAGGCTTACTGTCGCGCATCCACTACTTCAATATCAAATACCATGATACTGTTGGGCGGAATATTTGCAGCAACATTTCGCACGCTATATGCAAGACCTGATGGAATGACAAGCCGTATGCTGCCACCCACTTTACATTTTGGCAAAGCATATTGCCAGCCTTTGATGAGCCTGTTTAGCGGAAATTCAACGGGTGTTTCTTTGGTGGAATCAAACACCTCGCCGGTGCTTAGCAGGCTACCTTTGTAAAATACTTTCACAGTATCGGAAAGCGCTACCTGTCTGCCGTTGCCTTCCTGTAGTATGGTATAATAAACACCATGTACAGCGCCTGTGGTATCTATCTTTCCGGCTTTAATGGCATGGAGTATTAACCGCTGATCTGTTGCCGCCTGCGCTACACTGTCCAGGTGATGATACACATTTGCAGGTGTGCGCACACCGTTGGCCGTGCGCAGCAATGTGTCGCCATATTCTACATCAGGGTTTTTAAAACCGCCATTCCACAAATAAAACTGGTTGCCTGCAGCGCCGCCGCCAAAATCTGCCCGGTCTTTTGCACGGCCTGTAACATCGCAGGAGAAAGTCGCTTTTGTCAGTTCCTGCCAGTTGCCGCTTGCTTCATCCTGTATCCACTGGTTACCAAAATAAGCGCGGCGGTATAACTGGCCATTCACACCACTGAAATTTTCGGTAAAAGAATACAGGTGTCGTAAATATTGCGCATCTTTTGGCGCACGAAATGCAGCAATAAACTTCCATGCTGCGCTGTCAGCCGCATAAAAATAAGCCGCATAGGTGGTAGTGTTGGTGGCACTGTCCGGCACTGCTGTTACAAGAAATTTATAGGTGCTGTCTGCATGCCAGTTGTATACCCAGTGGCTGTGGCCGCCGGTGCCTTCATTACCAAAATCGTTGGTAATAACACCGCTGCCTTTGGCAATGAGTTGTACGCGGTTACTGTCTGCCACTTTGTTGCGGTCAGCCGCTTCGTCACCGGCATCCCAGACAGAAAATATTACGCGCCGCTCTTTGGCTGCGTTTACCTGTATACCAAAATAGCCCCTGGCAAAACCACAGGCCATGTAATAGCTGTGTATAACGTCTGCGCCTTTAGGTACACGCAGCTCGTTGTAAAAAGCCGTGGCTTTTACAGTGTCTGCCAGCGGATATAGCAGGTGTACAGATGCCGCGTTGCGCCTTTCTTTTATGTTGAAAAAAACCTGGTTGCTATGCGCCGTTTTCATTTCAAGCGATTGTATGGCAGCGATCGTTTTACCCGTTTTTCGGTTGCAGGTAAGCTCTACAGCAAGTGCGCCGCTATCAGCGGTTGTAATACTGCCAATGTACAGGCGTTTGTACAGTTTACCGGCAGGTACGGTAAGCAAAAATTTTTTGCCCGCTGCAGTAATGATTAGTTCGGCGCCACTATCGCTCTGTACGTGCAGCCACAGTGCTGCCTCACCCGCTTGCTGCATGATGCCCATGTAACTGATGTGCTGGCGGGTATTTGTCCAGTTCACCAGTCCTTTTGGCGCAACGAACATTGCTGTGGCCTCATCGTTTTCAGCCGGTGTGGCATAGCCCGTAAAGCCAGGTATTATAAGGGTTTGCTGTGCCTGTGCGGCAATCAGCAATAAGCAGGCAAAGACCAGTGTAAGCATTGTACGTATCATTCCCGTCTGTATTTATTGGCGTCAAATCTATTGCTTATACAACAAATAATATGCATACGGTTTAATGAATAGGAGAGCAGATGTATGTGTACCGGCAGCAGAACGTTGTGGCATCGCCTGTTGTGTCACTCACTTGTGCGTTCCGTTCTTATGGCGACTGTAGCGATGTGCTTTATCCGGCCTCCCGGCGCATCAGTTGGTATTACCATTTATCGGTACTTGTTTAATAATGAAGAGAAAAAAATAAACAGTGGATTATAGTAACACTATAATATCAAAACGGCGGATCAACAGTGATGAAATTCAATGATATATGATTTTTTAAAATGTTGCAGTATTACTTTTATATTTGTGTTGTAAGCCATTTTATTTGACACTTCATGATAACTACAGCCAACTTTAAAAAACAAATAGCAAAACCTTTTGGACACGAAATGCGGCGTTACAATTTTAAAGGGACAGGTTTTGAATATTTTCAAGAAACAGAAGATTATTTAATTGCAGTTACAATTGACCCAAGTAGATGGGGTGGCAGTTGTTCAGCAGGCTTTGCTATACATCCAAAACAAATTGACAAAGATTATGACGGTAAACGAGATCTCTCTAAACTGAAAGTTTATCAATATGAATTTAAAATGGGCTTGACAGATTATGCAAGAGGTGAATGGTGGGACTATGCCGATGAAGAAAGCGCAAATTTGGAAACACTAACTAAAATCATAACGTCAATAAAAGAAAAAGCATTTCCAGTGATAGACTTGTTTAAGCAGAAGCCAAATATCCTTGACGAATTTGACGTAAGCGAAATGGAAAACTTTCATAAAAACTGGACAAAAAGAACTGGTGTTACTATTGCAACAACAGGTATGAGATTTGCGTGGGCTATGACAATAATTTTTGAAATCAAAAATCTTTATAAAGCCAAACAGTTTGCTAGCTGGGGACTTTCAAATCTTGAAGAAGGAATTGAAAACTGGTTTGGTAAAGAAGATTTTGACCGTGTACTTGCGACAAAAAACGGCTTACAACAAATGCATTTGTAAAAGCATGGCTTGACCAGCAAACTTGTCCAGCAGTAATTCTTATCATCTTTTGTTCACGCCGACATTCCACTATTAAACATTTGTAATTATCTTCAACACCAGTTTTTAAATTAAGCATTTGTACCGGCTGACCAAACGCTATTGCCATGCCTTCACAAATGCTTCAACGTAAGCTGTTATATTCACCACCATTTAGCAACACAAGAAACAATGAGCTTTTGTACCTTTAATCAGCAGCGGCACTTGGCAGACGGAAAACTGAATACCGCCACATCGCCAACACTTTTCCGTTATGGGCAATTTTAAACGTACTCTAACTTTCAAATGAAAATAGAAACAGGCTAATACCACACTCTTGAAAATGAACTTCCTAAAAATGGTCAGCATATTTTAGCTTATCAAGCTGAGGAATCAATTGTAGTGTATCAACGTATAATAATCAAATAGCGGATTTTGCTGTAGAAAATCAATATTTCGGACGAGCTCATTTTAGTTATAGTCGAATGTCTTGGATAAAACCCAATTTTTTATGGATGATGTTTCGCTGCGGCTGGGCATCAAAAGAAAACCAGGAAAGAGTCCTTGCCCTTTGGCTGAAAAAAGCAGATTTTGAAGCGATATTATCACAAGCAGTTTTTTCGTCTTATCAAGAAGGGAAATATGCGAGTTTTCAAACTTGGCGAAATGAATTAGATTCCAAAGAGGTTAGACTACAATGGGATCCAGATCACAATCCTTACGGAGAAAAGCTTGCCAGGAGAGCCATTCAACTAGGATTAAAGGGAAAGACTTGGAAATCTTCGGAAAAGGTTCCATTCAACAAATTGAAGACATTACTGAATTTGTGGTAGACCAAAGAAGTAATATTAGTACGAATCAACTGGATAATCTTTTGGTTCCCTTTGAGAAGGTTTACAATCCAAACGATAAAACACTTTATTCTGCAATCGACATCGACGAGCAAAACTGAACATAACATTGGCATTACCAAAAGTTTGGCAGACAGAATAAGTACGGGCAGTTATGTGTCTCATCCTGAACCAGGCAAACTAAAAGTCAACCAGATCATGGATTTAAACCGTATAAAACCGTAGCTGAATAAAGGTGAAAAAAAATGCCTGCAACTTCGCACCTGCTGAATATTGTTGCTGCCGTACAAGTGTGCGACGCAACAGGAGCCTTATGCTTTTACTGCAGCCTGGTTCATAATAATTGATTTTGCATTCGGCGGGTATGCATACAAAGCATTGAAACCATGAAATATTTGGCTATATTTAATCAGCATCCTTTTCGCTGCACATGCTAACTACCTTACCTGATGGATTACCTGCAAAAAATATTTACAGACTTTGAACTGCATGCCGCCGACGGCATCAGGGAATGTTTCAAAAATGGTGTAGATCCGGATACAGTGGTAAATGGTAAACCGCTGATCTATGGCCTGGTCAATATGTACAGCCGCGGGCCACTGTTTAAAAGATGTATACAGGTTTTTATTGACTTTGATGTGCAGGTAGAAGACAAGGTTTTACTGGCTGTATTGTCTGATAATGCTGACCTGCTGGACACTCTTTTAACAGCGGATAAACGGGCACTTACAAAAAGATATTCTTTCGACTGCGTTTTTACGCCGCTATATGAAGTATCACTGTTACACATTTGTGCAGAATACAACCACCTGGCATGCGCCAATGTATTGTTGCGGCACGGCGCAGACATCAATGAGAAAGCCGGGTTAGATGAACATGGTTTTGGCGGGCAAACACCTGTTTTCCACACCGTAAACCAGGATGCGAACAAAAGTATAGATATGCTGAAGTGGCTGCTGGCACTGAATGCAGACCTTTCTGTAGAAGTAAAAGGTCTTACCTGGGGTAAAGGCTACGACTGGGAAACTTTTATTCCCGGTGTAAACCCACTGAGCTATGCGATGATGGGTTTGCTGCGGCAGTTTCAGCGAACGGAGAAACAGATCTATGAAATTGTGTCGCTGTTATTAATAGCCAGGTATGGAATTGATTATTCTCCTGCTAACGTTCCCAACAGGTACCTGCACAGTTAGGCTATAACGCGGCCAGGTTTTACAAAATCACATTAATCTGAATGTGCTGCTTTGCGGATTTTGACAACAAACCGGTTTACCAAACGCTGCAATAAAAACAGCCTGCAACACACGCTTACGTGTTGTTGCAGGCTGTGTAGTTTTATATGTTACTTACCGGTAATGGCTGCAAGATGTGCGGGGTATCTTTCGCCCACAATCTTTATTTCTTCGAGCGCACTGTTGATGTTGGCAAGATCACTGCTGCCAGGCTGCAGGCTGGCCGCACCAATGTTTTCTTCGAGCCTGTGCATTTTGGTTGTGCCTGGTATAGGAACGATCCATGGCTTTTGCGCCAGCAGCCATGCCAGCGCTATTTGTGCAGGTGTGGCTTGTAGTGCTGCGGCAATCTGTTTTAGGAGATTTACCAGAGACTGGTTTGCTTTGCGGTTCTCTTCTGTAAATCTTGGTACAATGTTCCTGAAATCGTTCTTGTCGAATTGTGTATTGGCATCGATGGCTCCTGTAAGAAAACCCTTACCGAGCGGGCTGAATGGCACAAAACCAATACCGAGTTCTTCGAGCAGGGGAATGATCTCTTTTTCCGGCTCGCGGTAAAACATAGAGTATTCACTCTGCAAAGCGGCAACCGGCTGCACCGCATGTGCTTTGCGAATGGTTGCAGCACCCGCCTCACTCATGCCGAAATGTTTTACTTTACCTTCTTTGATAAGATCCTGTACGGTGCCCGCCACATCTTCTATAGGTACGTTGGGGTCTGTGCGGTGCTGGTAAAACAAGTCGATGTAATCTGTCTGCAGCCTTTTAAGTGAAGCTTCTGCCACGGCCCTGATGTTTTCCGGGCGGCTATCCAGGCCCTCTGTGGTTTTACCATTTTTAAAACCAAATTTTGTTGCAATCACTACCTTATCCCGGTTACCTGCAAAGGCTTCGCCGAGTAGCATCTCATTGTCATAAGGGCCATAAGCTTCTGCGGTATCAAAAAAGGTAATACCCTTATCATAAGCGGCCCGTAACAATTTTATCGCTTCCTTTTTCTCTGTTGCCGGCCCATAGCCAAAACTTAAACCCATACAACCAAGCCCAAGAGCCGATACTTCCAATCCACCAGCGCCCAATATTCTTTTTTCCATAATGCATCATTTTATCAGCGCAAAGTTGTGACAACGTATGCACAATGCAGGTATACAGATTACTGATTATTGTACCATTATTACTGTTTTTATTTAAACCAGTTTGTGCGCCCTATAGTAATATTTACCTTTAGTACATAAACAATAATATCAATGGCGGCAGTAGTAAAAATTGATACAGTTACAAAATACAATGAGATGCGCGGCGTACCAACCTTACACCCGCTCGTTTCTGTAATTGACCTGTCTGCGGCAAAACCAATGCCGGTAGCCACCTTCAACTTTGGGGTATATGCGGTATACCTGAAAGAATTTAAATGTGGATTGTTACGTTATGGCCGCGGCCATTATGATTACCAGCAGGGCACGCTGGTGTTTGTGGCACCCGGGCAGATTTTGGGTGTAGAACCAAAAGCAACACCGTACGAAACCAAAGGCTGGGCCCTTATATTTCATCCTGACCTGCTGGTAAATACTCCGCTGGGCAAACACATACACGCCTACAGCTTTTTCTCCTACCATGTGAATGAGGCCTTGCATTTGTCAGACAAAGAGGCGGTCATTATAGTGGATTGTCTAAAAAAGATCGCCTACGAGCTGGAGCAGGCCATCGACAAACACAGCAGGGCGCTCATAACTGCCAATATTGAATTACTGCTGCAGTACTGTGTGCGTTTTTACGACCGGCAGTTCATTACCCGCGACAACGTGAACAAAGGTGTGCTGGAAAGTTTTGAGCAGTTACTGCGCGATTATTATGCATCCAACAAGCCGCAGCAACTGGGTCTGCCGTCTGTGGCATACTGCGCCGGCGAATTGCATCTGTCGCCCAATTATTTTGGCGACCTTGTAAAAAAGGAAACGGGTAAAACCGCGCAGGAATATATACAGCATACCATCATTGATCTTGCAAAAGAAAGGGTGTTCGATGCAGGCAAGTCTGTAAGCCAGGTGGCTTATGAGCTTGGTTTTAAATACCCGCAGCATTTTACAAGGCTGTTCAGGCAAAAGGTAGGCGTTACACCCAATGAATACAGGAACATGAATTGATCAATACACCCACATGATCTACATAACACAGTTAATTTATATTCACCCCGGGCAACAAGAGGTCTTCGACCGTTTTGAAGCGGTTGCCATACCATTGATTGCCACCTACAATGGCAGGCTCCTGTTTCGTGTAAGGCCGGGTGCGGAAGACTATATTGAAAACAGCATGGAGCAACCATACGAAATACACCTGGTATCTTTTGAAAGTGAACAGGACTTTACCCGTTTCATGCACGATGAAACCCGCAAAAACTTCCTGCACCTGAAAGAGCAGTCCATTAAGGCTGCCATACTCATTAAAGGCACAACCCTTTAGCAGCCAGGCCAGGCTATACCACCGGACTGATATTATTTTTTTCCCGCAACATTTTTGTAACGGGAATAAACAGCATTTTTGCTGCTTCAATTTATACGAGCCGTATGCAAACAACGAATAAGAAAGCAGCCATTGGTTTCATTTTTATCACGTTACTGATCGATGTAATGGGGTGGGGGCTTATCATCCCCGTAATGGCAGACCTGGTGGCACAGCTTAAAAATATTCCTGTCAATATTGCCAGCAACTACGGTGCTGCATTGTTGTCAGCGTTTGCAGTTACACAGTTCCTTTTCTCACCTGTAATTGGCAACCTGAGCGACAGGTTTGGCAGGCGGCCGGTTTTACTCATTTCATTACTGGGTTTTGGTATAGACTACATTATACTGGCCATAGCACCAGCATATGAATGGCTTTTCATTGGGCGTATTATCGCTGGTATCACCGGCGCCAGTTTTACTACTGCAACAGCGTATATAGCAGATGTAAGCACCAACGAAACAGAACGCGCCAAAAACTTTGGTTTAATTGGTGCAGCTTTTGGGCTTGGTTTTGTGCTGGGGCCTGCGCTTGGCGGGCTGCTTGCAAACTGGGGCATACGTGCACCGTTTTATGCAGCAGCCACATTGTGTTTACTCAACTGTATTTACGGCTATTTCTTTTTACCCGAATCACTGAGCCCGGAGAACCGCAGATCATTCGACTGGAAGCGTGCCAACCCCTTTGGTTCGCTCAAATTTCTCACACGCCACCCGGAGATCGGCGGCCTTGCCATCGGCTTCTTCCTGATATATCTTGGCGCTCAGTCTATACAGGCCAACTGGAACTTTTTTACCATCTATCGTTTTGGTTGGAGCGAAAAAATGGTTGGTATATCACTGGCCGTTGTGGGTGTATTGGTAGGCGGTGTGCAGGCTGGTCTTACACGCGTGGTAAACCCGAAGATTGGCAACGAAAAAAGCATTTACCTGGGTCTTACACTATATACCATCGGGCTGGTATTGTTTGCATTCGCATCGCAATCGTGGATGATGTTTGTATTTCTCATTCCCTATTGCCTCGGTGGTATTTGCGGCCCGTCCTTGCAATCTGTTATCGCAGGCCATGTATCACCTAACCAGCAGGGCGAACTACAGGGAGCACTTACCAGTTTAATGAGTTTAACAACGATCATCGGCCCTCCGCTGATGACGATGACCTTCAGTTATTTCACCACCAAAGAAGCCCCTTTTTATTTCCCGGGCATGCACTTTCTCATCGGTGCGTCTTGTATGTTGCTGAGTATTGTAATCATCTACAAGGTGCTTACAAAAGAAAAGAAAGCACATCCTGAGCTGAGGAACGTGATAGCCGGTTCAGGCAGCGAAGCACAGGGTTTCCAGGGGCATTGATTTATTTGCAAAAGAAACGGTTTTACGATCCGTCGGCTGACCGGCAGAAATCATTAAGCCGCACAATAATATCATGATACCGGCAGTAGTTTTTTATGGCATCGTCCCTTGCGTCGCAATCCGTTCAGCTGTAACTTTTCATGGCGGCTGCGGTCTGCGGTGCCGTCTTCACAATGCTACAACGACCAGCTTACCTGGAAAAAACTTCAACGCCATTGATAAAAGTGGCGCTTACATGAAGATCATTTTCCGTTGCAAAGTCTTCGTCACTCCTGATTAATCTGTTCAAAACAATAAAATCAGCAACTTTTCCAACGCTGATACTGCCATTGAAATCCGAAGTACCGTTGGCAATGGCGCCACCCATGGTATATGCATACAGTGCTTCATTTTGCGTAATGGCTTCCCGGGGGCCAATGGTGTTTCCCTCCGCATCTTTTCTACATAATGCTGCGCGTATGCCGGTAACGGGATTGAAATCTTTCACTACCGGCGCATCGCTGGAAAGCGCAAGCGTAATGCCTGCATCCAAAACACGCCTGTAAGGGTATATCCTGTTCAGCCTTTCCGCTTCGAGATATAAAGCAAAGTTTTTACCCAGTTCTTTTAAGAAAATACTTTGGGAAACACAGTGAACATTAAGCTTCTTCATAAGAGCTAGCTGTGCACCAGATGGCAGGCCCAGGTGCTCTATGCGCAACAGTATTTCCGGGTATGCGGTTCTGATCTGTGCATACACCTCCAGCACCACATCAATTGCTTTGTCGCCAATGGCATGTGTTGCAATACCAAAACCCTTTCCTGCCGCTTCTTTGGCAAGCGGGTAAAAGAAGTCAGGCGTTAAGCGAAGCACCCCGTAAGACGTGCTGTTTTGGTATGGTTGTGTCATTGCGGCGGTCATACCGCTTAGGCCGCCGTCTGCAAAAAATTTTACGGTATGCACCTGCAGTTGGTCAGAAAGAAAACGGGCGGGTATTGGCAGGCTGGTTTCACTGCCATCAGGTACACGAACCGGCAACGCATTGATGCGTATTTTCAGTTGACCATGGTTGTGCATGGTGTGGTAACATTCCAGCAGATCGGACATTACAGCCGGGTCTGTTGCGGCGGTAATACCATATTGCAGCATTTCTTTTTCCGCTGCTCTTATCATGACGGCATAATCATCTGCTGTATAAGGTGGAATCTTATTGGCTATTAAACCGAGTGCCGTTTCGGTAAATATACCGTTTGGCTTTCCATCATTGCCGGTGCGCATTTCACCACCGGCTGGTATGTGTGTTGTTGCATCTATACCGCTTAGTGCAATTGCTTTACTATTGGCAATGCCAATGTGTGCGCAGGTGCGTATCAGCCATACAGGCCTGTCTTCACTTACAGCATCCAGGTCTTCTTTTACAGGCAAACGTTTTTCCTGCATGTTCGCTTCATTGAATCCCCTGGCCTGTATCCAGCCGTTGCCGGGATTATTTTTTATAAAGTCCGAAAGCTTGTCCTGTAATGCTGCAATGCTTGTTACGCCTCTTACATCCAGCAAAAATGTTTTCAGGTTGCCGACTTTCCAGATGTGGATATGCGCATCTGTAAAACCGGGCAACACGGTTCTGTTTGCTGCATCCACCAGCTTTGTATGCGGTTGTTGCAAAGCAAGCACCGGTTCATTATTGCCTACGGCAATAAACTTTCCGCCGGCTACAGCAAAAGCCTGTGCCAGCGGCAATAACTTATCCTGCGTAAGTATGTTTGAATTATAAACAATAATGTCTGCCATTATAACTGCTTGACAAAATGGTGTGCCGTAATGTTGTAACCCTTGTTAAGATATAAACGATGCGCATTAAAGCGGTGATGACCTGAGTCCAGCGCCACATACCGATAACCTTTTTCCCTTGCAAGATCATGCACATAATCGAGCAGTCTGCCCGCATATCCCTTGCCTCTTGTTTCAGGCAAAGAGACGAGGTCGTCTATATAAAAATGCTTTCCAATGTACAGGAATTGCTGGTAACGAAAACCGATAGCAGATGCGGCTTTTCCATCTTCTTCAATATAGGCAAGCTGGTAACCTTCTGACATCATTTCGAGAACAGTATCTACAAACTTTTCTTTTTCCAGGTGTGGTCTTAGCACCAGCAAAACATCCCAACACTTGCTGATGTCTGCTGCTGTTCCGGCTATTTTTACTTCCATGAAAGATCGGGTATTTGGTATTTGATATTTTAATTCGTGCTGGCATTGCTGGTTGGTCTGTTAACCACTCCAGGTAAAAAAGATCGCCACAGTTGCCATAAAAACGGAACGCACAAGTGAGTGACACAACAGGCGATGCCATGAAAAACCTCTGCTGACCAACTGCTTATTTTCCTCTTTTTTCATGAGCCCTTTGTATGGCATCTTCCAATACCTGTAAACCTTCGAGCAATTGATCGTCTGTCATTGCAATGGGTGGCAACAGGCGAATACAATTGCTGTACAGGCCGGCGCGTATTAAGATGATACCGTGTGCCACAGCGTCTTTCAACACTTCGAGCGGCAACTCCATATCCGGCTCTTTTGTGTTTTTATCTTTTGCAAATTCCACAATACTCATAGCACCGGTAGAACGTGTGGTACCAACGTATGCGTATTTGCTTACCCAGCTATCTATAACATTTTGTATAAGATGGCCGACATGTGTGGCACGATCGAGAAACTCCTGCGAACTTAATATTTTCAACGCTTCGATGGCTGCCGCTGCTGCTACCGGGCTACCGCCATACGTACCACCTACACCACCCAGGTGTGTGCAGTCCATAATGGCTGCCTTACCTACAACGGCGCTTATGGGCATGCCTGCACCAAGCGATTTTGCCACTGTTATTACATCGGGCACCACGCCGGTATGTTCTATGGCAAACAACTGGCCGGTGCGGCCGCTGCCACTTTGTATTTCATCGGCAATCATTACTATGCCATACTTATCGCACAACTCACGGATCTTACGCATAAACGGCGCAGGCATTTGTATAAAGCCGCCTTCGCCGAGCACCGGCTCTATAATAATTGCGGCTACTGATTCCGGCTCTACCTGTGCAATGAAAGCATGCTCGAGGTTGTTGATGCACCAGGAAAGGTATTCCTGCTCCGACATACCGGCGGGTGTGCGGTAAAGATTGGGCACAGGAAGACGGTAAACATCACTGGCGAAAGAACCAAAGCCTTTCTTGAATAAACTGTATTTACTCGTTAATGATAAGGTAAGCATGCTCCTGCCATGGTAAGCACCTTCGAAGCAGATAACAGCAGGCCTTTTGGTATAATATTTTGCCAGCATTACTGCATTCTCCACTGCTTCGGTACCGGTATTGCACAACAATGTTTTTTTAGGAAAATCACCGGGTGTAAGCCTGTTAAGCATTTCAGCCAGTTCTATGTAAGGCTCGAAAGTTGTAACCAGCGAACAGGTATGAATGTACTTATCTACCTGCGCTTTTATGGCATTGGTAATTTGCTCGGGCCTGTGGCCAACATTGATCATACCGATGCCGCCTGCAAAATCGAGGAGGGTATTGCCGTCAACATCCCACACAATGCCGCCTTCTGCTTTATCTACTACTACTTCGGTAGATTTGGCAAGACCTGCCGGCAGTGCGTTTTTTCTGCGTTCCAGCATAGCAAGGCTTTTGGGGCCGGGAACAGGCGTAACAAGATTGATCGTAGACATATCGAATGGTTTATCGTTTTTTATTTTTTTGTAACCAGCTTTTGAAAAAATGGCATCGCCTGTTGTGTCACTCACTTGTGCGTTCTGTTTTTATGGCGACTGTAGCGTTCCTGTTTATGCTTACTGCAATACACCTGTTTCTTCATCAATGCAAATCACTACACTTCTTTTGCGGCATCCAGCACAATTACAGCCCCTGCATTGCCACAGGTAGGATCATTCAGGTAATCTTTCATCAGCCCGGTTATTTCAAAGCCGATCTTTTCCTGTACAGATACTGTGGGGTCAAACAACTGCTTTGCTTTTACCTTCTCATAATAAGTTTCAATGGTCATTTCGTGTTGCACTTTTGCATACCCATTAAGCATGCCAACTGTCATTTGCCCTTTCAGCCCGAGTGCTCTACAGGTATGTTGCCGGGCACGGTACAATGCTCTTGCTATGCCTTTGTTGCGATAAGCAGGATCTACACTAACATCTATGCCGTAAAGCCAATCGCCTTGCGGATCGTGCGTGGTAAGCCACCCGCCACCCATTACTTCGAAGAAGGTATGTTGTTCGGGATGTTGTATATCGAAATGGTAACGCATGGAAGTAGTAGCACCGATCACTTTATCATTGTCTAACGCTACAAACTGGCCTTCCGGGAAAAGCTTTACGTGGTGCCGGTATTGATCGGCATGTAACAGCTCTTCTTCAGACAATGCCGGAAATACCAGCCGTTGTAATGCTTCGAGTTGTGTGGCATGAGTCTCCTGCATGCGCGTTATAATAATGCCACCAGGTAAGGTTTCCTTGTATTCCATTTTTTTGGTTTATAAATTAACCAGTTTAACCACAGAGTTGCATGAGTTGATTGCACAGAGGAAAGGAGTTAAAGCATTACTCTTTTTATACCGTTTTTCAGAGATGCCACTTTAAAATTTAACAACAATCCAATTCTGCATTTGCTAGCCTTAGGTACGTTAATACCCGGGCCAGGTATACATCTGTAAAACTGTCTGCAACTTTTATCACAACCACGATTCTTTTTTTAACCAACAGATCAATCCGATAACCAACTTCGGGTTTTACTTCTTTATAAATAAGCGGCATCGGTTTTTCTTTCTCAACATACATTCCAGTGCTCACCAGTTCGTAATACAAACATTCTTTATAAGAAGATTCAAGTAAGCCGGGCCCCGGCGTACTATGAACGGTGAATGCTGTTTTTAATATTCGCTCGGTAAGCTCATTACCTTGCGTGATATAATTTTTTAATTATTCACTTAGCGGGTAATGGAGACCTGTCGATTCTCAATTTTCCATCAGCAAAAAATTAAACTCCAAACACTCTGTACCTAAACTCTCTTAACTCTGTGGTTAATATTCACTCAATAATTTCTAAGATGAAATAAGTTGGTACCGTTTAAACCACATAACCCAACACAACATACACTACGCAACTGACCGAAAAAGAAATCAATGCAAAGGGCAATTGTGTAATGGCATGTTCATAGTTATTGCATTCTGTACCCTGTGCTGCAAGTATCGTTGCATCAGAATAAAAACAGGCATGCGCACCAAAAGCACCAGCACTTACCACTGCGCCTATACACAGCCATACATTGGCACCCATTTGTTGCGCAAGTGACACGACCAGTGGTATAGCAATAGCATACAACCCCCATGAATTGCCGGTGGTAAAGGCAATAAAACCCAGCGACAAAAACACACACAGCGGCAACATCGCTTTGCTTACAACCGGCGATACGATCCTGATCACATACTGTGTAAGCCCCATCTGATCGCCGAGGTCTTTCAGGATATAACTCATTACCAGCAGCACTAGCGCAAACAACATACTTTTCAAACCCTCAATAACAGCTTCTGATAATTCTTTGAACGTAGCTACTTTTCTAAGCGCATAATATATCACGGTAAAAACGAGTGTTACCACCACGCCTTTCAGTGCATCCTTATCCAGCAGGATCGTTGATGTAACCAATACCACCAATGGTAAAACAAGATTGAGTATATGCGGGTGCTGAATGCTTTTAAACAACGTGGTTTCCGTTTTAAACTCTTCTGAATTATCCGGAATAACCTGGCCCGTTTCCAGCGCACGTTTATTGGCTTTGCGCATTTTACCAATAACAGGTATAACACCAAATATTACGAGCCCCACCACAACGTATTGTACCCAGCCATAGGCAATAAACGGTATAATATTAAGGTAAGCAGTAATACCTTCCCCCGCCGGAATGATCTGCGTTCCTTCTACAAGCTTGCCAATAAAAATGACCCAGGTAGAGATAGGAACAATAAGGCAGGTGGTAACAGCAGTTGAACTTACAAGGAACGCCAGCATTTCACGGCTGATGCGAAAATGATCGGTGATCTTCTTCATGGTTGTGCCTGATGTAAGTGCATTCATGTAATCATCCACAAACAGGAAAGTGCCAAACATCCAGGTAATAAACATCGACCTTTTAGGTGTATTGGCATAGCGCAGCATATAGTTACCAAAACCCAGCGTACCTCCTGAGCGTATCATCAGGTTAATAAGGCTGCCGTACATACTGCATACCAGTATCACCCACACCATCTGGTCATCCTGCATTACATGTTGAAGGCTGGTTAGAAACGCATCAAAAAATCCCCACCCGGCTATTATAGCAAAACCGGCAAGACAGCCGATGATCAACGGCTCCAGCGACAGTCTTGTTATCAGCGCTATGATGATTACGATAAGCGGTGGCACGAGTGAAAGAAAGCCATAGTCCATGAATGCTTGCTTGATTTTTTAGTGCTGGTTATATAAAGCTGCTTAACTTAAACCGCCCCAGCTGATCAGTTTCTTTTCCATGTATTCAAATAAACCTTCACTGCCGCTTTCGTGGCCAATGCCACTTTGCTTCCAGCCGCCGAAAGGCGCCTCTGTTGCATGTGGTGCCCATTCATTTATACCTACCATACCAAACTCCAGCGCTTCGGAAAAATAAAATGCGTCATTGATGTTATTGGTCCATACATAAGCGGCAAGCCCGTAGGGTGTGCTGTTGGCCCATGCCACCACATCTTCCCGGTGCTGCCATTTGATAACAGGCATCACCGGTCCGAATATCTCCCTGTTTACGGCCACATTGTCTGCAGCAACATTTGTTAGCAGGGTAGGAGGCACAAACCAGCCTTTGTCTGCAGGTATAGCCGCAGACGCTGTATGGGCGCCACTTTGTTTTGCATCTTCAATAACTTTCAATACCTGCTGCTGCTGCCGCTGGTTGATGAGCGGGCCCACCGCGGTGTCTGCATCCCAGCCGTAGCCGACCTTTATATTTTGCATAGCGTTGGTGGCTACTTCTACAAAATGGTCGTAGATGTCTGCATGCACAAAAAACCGTTGTGGCGAAACACATACCTGTCCTGCATTGCGCAGTTTTGCTGTAACAGATGAGACTGCCAGTGCTTCCACATTTACATCATGGTTAATGATAACCGGCGCATTACCGCCCAACTCGAGTGACAGTTTTGTATTCGTACGGGAAGCGCCATCCATTAATATTTTTCCTACCCGTGTGCTGCCCGTAAAACTTATCTTTTTTACATCTTCACTACTTAAAAATGCATCACCAATGGCAGCGGCATCTCCGTTTAAGTTATTAAGCACACCTGCCGGCAAGCCGGCTTCAGCCAATGCTTTTACCATGTTTGAAGTGGACAGCGGTGTAAACTCCGAGCCTTTCGTAACAAGCGTGCAACCCGCAGCCAGTGCTGCCGCCCATGCTCTTGCCGGGTTATAGGCCGGGAAGTTCCACGCTGTTATAACACCAACTACACCCATCGGTTGCCAGATGGTCATCATACGTTTGTCGTTGCGAATAGCAGGAATGGTTCTGCCATATGCCCGTTTGGCTTCTTCTGCAAACCATTCAAACAGGTTGGCCGCAACCAGCCATTCGCCTTTTGCTTCGGCAAAAGGTTTACCACTTTCCTGCACGGTATCGTTCGCATACGCGGTAACGTTAGCACGCATAATGTCCGCAGCTTTTTTCAATATGGCGCTGCGCTGGTATACATTGGTTTTGCTCCAGGTAACAAATGCGGCAGCAGCAACACTAATGGCTGCGTTGCAATCATGCACATCTCCCCAGGTAATGTCTGTAATCACTTCTTCTGTAGCAGGGTTAATGAGCTTTTCTGTTTTGCCCGATTGTGCCTGTACAAATTCTCCGTTGATATAATTTAAAACCATGATAATTTTTTTTATGTGTTAAGCTGCATTGCTACTATGAAGCTTTGGTTGTGTCACTCACTTGTACGCCGGTGCAAAACGCAGCATGGTGCGTACATGTTTTGTAAACAGTAACCGGCAGCCGGTACGAAAGCCGGAGCCCGCAGCTCATGCATGTATTGCGGTACAAGTGTGCGACGCAACAGGCGATGCCATGCAATACCAATGCCGGGTACACCATCTTTTATACATTTTCACTGATTACCTGTTCCAGTATATCAAGCCCTCTATACAACAGGTCTTCTTCTATTACCAGCGGGCTGAGAATGCGTATAACATTACCATGTAGGCCTGCGGTAATAATGACCAGGCCACGTGCTGCGCAGGTTTCCATGATCTTCCTGGTAAGCTCTGCGTTGGGTTTGGTATCGTCGCCATCTTTGATTACATCAAACGCAAGCATGGCGCCAAGGCCACGTACTTCACCAATAATAGTCGGGTATGTTTGCTGGAAATGCTCAAATCTTTCCCGCACAATGTTGCCCACTTTTACACCCAGCGCATTGATGTTTACTGCTTCCATGTATTCGATGGTGGCAAGCGATGCGGCACAGCAAACGGGATTGCCCGCATAGGTGCCGCCAATGGTACCGGGTACTGCGGCATCCATAATGTGCGCTTTGCCCATTACCGCAGCAATGGGAACACCGCTGCCCATACTTTTAGCCCAGGTAGAAAGATCGGGTGTTACATCATAATGTTCATAAGCAGCCCATTTACCAGTTCTGCCAAAACCACTTTGCACTTCATCGAATATGAGGAGTATACCTGCTTCATCGCAGAGTGTACGAAGCTGCTGTATGTACGCTTTGGGCGCAACATAAAAACCACCTTCACCCTGTACAAGCTCTATGATGATGGCAGCAACATCTTCGCTGCGCACATTGGATTTAAAGAACAGTTTCAGTTTTTGTATCTCCTGCGCTGCAAATGCTTCTTCTGACAGCGTTTGTTTTTTTGCGTTGTATGCGGGGTAGTCTACCCGGTACACTTCCGGCGCAAATGGCCCGCAACCAGATTTATAGGCCACCTTGGAAGTAAGCGACATAGCCATCATGGTTCTGCCATGAAAGCCGCCGCCATACGCAATTACAGCCGGCCGTTTTGTGGCCTGCCGTGCTATTTTTACGGCATTTTCCACCGCTTCGGCGCCACTGTTTACCAGCATTACCTTGGTAGCATCGCCATGCGGAAGAATGGACACAAGCTTGTCTGCCAGGTCGAGGTAAGTTTCATACACCGCCACATTGAAGCTGCTGTGTATTAAACGTGCGGCCTGTTCCTGTATAGCGGTTACAACAGCGGGAGGGCAGTGCCCTGCATTCAGCACGCCTATGCCGCCTGCAAAGTCAATCAGTTCTTTGCCATCGGCATCTACCATAATTGCACCATGTGCATACGCCACGCTGGATGGATTAAAAATACCCAGCGCATTTGGTACCAGCCTTTTCCTGCGCTGGTAGAGTTCATCTTTCTTAGCTATTGTTGCTACGCTTTCCATAAAGCATTCTTTTGTTACCGTTGCAGGCAGCCTGCCACCGGTGATTGGAAAATCTGTTTGCACCCACTGCCGGAACCAACGGAGATAAACCGGCAGGTATATTATGACCCTATATAAATGGTTTTGATATTCATAAATTCATGGATACCGAAGTACGATAATTCCCTGCCGTACCCTGATTTTTTTATGCCGCCAAAAGGGTAGCGCGTATCGCTTTTTACCAGTGCATTGATAAATACAGCACCCGCTTCCACTTCTTTTGCCAATGCTTCGGCTTTTTGTATATCAGCACTCCACACAGCGGCAGCAAGGCCGTACCGTGAGTCGTTGGCCAGTTGTATAGCTTGCGCTTCTGTTGATGCCTGTATAATACTGGCAACCGGGCCGAAGATTTCTTCATCAAACGCAGGCATGCCTTCCTGTACATTGGTCAGTAACGCCGGTGTAAAATTGCAGCCGCTTACATGCCCGCCTGTTACCAGGTGTGCGCCTTTTGTTATGGATGTCCTGAACTGCTGATCCAGTTTTGCTGCAAGGTCTGCTCTTGCCATGGGGCCTGTTGTAGTGGCGGCATTGAAAGGATCGCCCTGCTTTAGCTGGCTGATTTCCTGCTGCACGGCATGCGCAAATGCATCGCCTGCTTTGCCAACTGTAATAAAACGTTTGGCGGCTATACAGCTCTGGCCGGCATTCTGCATACGCGACATTGTGGCTACCTGTGCAGCCTTCTGCATATCGGCATCTTCGAGTACGATGACGGCATCACTGCCGCCCAGCTCCAGCACAGATTTTTTGATGGCTTTACCTGCCAGCGCACCCACGCTTGAACCTGCAAGTTCACTGCCTGTAAGTGTGATGCCCTGCACAATGTCATGGTTAATAATATCTTCGACCACATCGGTATCAATGATCAACGTTTGAAAAACACCTTCCGGGAAACCGGCCTCTGTAAAAATGCGTTCAATGGCCAGTGCAGTGCCGCACACGTTAGGCGCATGTTTCAACAGTGCTACATTGCCGGCCATGATGTACGGCGCAGCAAACCGGAAAACCTGCCAGAAAGGAAAGTTCCATGGCATAATGGCGAGTATGGCACCTGTTGGCTCAAATGTTACATAGCTGTTAGCTGCATCTGAAGGCTGTGGTATATCTTTCAGAAACGCTTCTGCATTGGCGGCATAGTACCTGCAACACGCGGCACACTTTTCCACCTCCGCTTTAGACTCTTTCAGCACCTTACCCATTTCGTTTGTAATCAGCGCCGCATATTCGTCGCGGCGGGCAATGAGGATGTCAGCCACTCTTTCCATCAACGCGCTGCGTTGCGCAAACGTGGTTCTGCGCCAGTGTTTAAATGCTTTGGCACTGTTGTTTAAGTATTGCTCAACTGTTGCTTTACTCATAACCTCATATGCTGCAATGGTTTCGAGCGTATATGGAAATATGGATTTAAATACCATGTTTTGATTCCTTATTTATTGATGTCTGATGATGTTTTTTTCCAACAACTTCTTACGGTTCACCGCTCAGGATTGCAACGCTAATACCCGTCATTCTGTGCTACCACCCCGTTTGTTGCGCTGATCTCTCTTGCAGGGATCGGCATGATCGGGTTTACGCCTTCACCAAGATAAGTACCTGTTAAGCCCAGCCTGGCAAGATCCGACAAACGATGACCCTCAAAATTCAGTTCCGCCCTGCGTTCATCCAGTATTGCCAGCAAATAATCATCTGCAGTTGGTACGTCTGACAGTTGCAATGCTTCCAAACCCCTGCTTGTTCTTAATTCATTTAATGCAGCCAGCCCTGCGCTGCTTCTGCCCAGCGCTTCAGCGTTGACCAGGTACATTTCCGCCAGCCGTATAATGTAGGCAGCGTTATCTTTGGTCGTTTCGCCGCGGTATTTTTGTGTACGGCCGTCCGGCTGAATGCTCACATCATTATTTTCAAAATCTACCAGGCTGCTGCGGTTGTCACCGGGTCTTGATTCAAAAAATGTATGCAGATCAGCATTTGCAATAAAGATCACATCACTGCGCAATGCATCATCTCTAAGATAAGTTGCAGCATTAAAAGCGCTGGTATTTTGCGGGTCAAACACGAGTTCGAAAATGCTTTCTTCCGTATTTTTTTCTGTGTATATTTTGGAGAGATCATCGGGGCCAAACAGCGCAAAACTTCCTTCCGCTATTACTGCGGCGGCGTTTTCTGCAGCGGCCTCATAATCGCCGTAGTAGAGGTAAACTCTTGCCAGTAAGGCTTTGGCAGCAGCAGACGACGCATACTGGTTGCCCTGGTAATTGTTGAACAGCCCGTCTGCCTGCGTAAGATCTGCAATGATCTGCTGGTACGATTGTTCTACTGTACTTCTTGCCACGCTTTGCTCCGGCGCATCTGTAGTTGTAACAACAGAAATGCCAAAGACAGAAGTCTTGTCCCAATGTTCGCCCCACGTTCTCAGCAGATCGAACTCTGCCAGCGCCCTTACAAAATAAGCTTCCGCCAGTGTGTTATCATGTTCATCTGCGCCAAGCCCCGGAACGTTGTCAATGTTATTGATAATCTTATTGGCTGTATAGATTGTATTGTAAATTGCATTGTATGTTTGCTGTACATAGATATTGGCAGTACCCACTGTCCTGGCCGCAATATCGTTCAGGTCTATTACATCGTAGCCACCCGTGGTGCCGTTGTCTGTATAGCATTCCGTAAACAATGGAAAATAACCTCCATAATAGTTGCGGTTCTGCAATGTGTTGTACATGCCTATCCTTGCATTGCGCAGCCCGTCAACAGTAGAGAAGATGGCATCATCGCCCACTTCGTTGGGAGAAACTACATCAAGAATTTTTTTGCATGATGTTGCAGTAAGCATGAGCATTGCAACGATGAGTATATATTGAATTCCTTTCATAGTAATGTTTTATTTGTTTACCGGCCGTGGTACCTTGTGGCATCGCCTGTTGTGTCACTCACTTGTACTGTTGAGCCATGTGCGGCAACGATGCATTCCTGCAACATGCGTACACGCATGAACAGAACGTGACCGTGCCCGTTGCCCGGCAATGTTCAAGGCGCTGAAGAGTGCGACGCAACAACAGCTTAATAGCAGTACTACAGCCTGGTTCATCATCTGCTTAAAAATTAAAGTTTACACCAAAAGTCAGTGTTCTTGCCTGCGGGTAAGCTGCGTAATCAACACCTGCTGTTTCGGGTGCATTGCCGCCATTGCTGCTTACTTCAGGATCGAAACCATAATACTTTGTAAACACATGCAGGTTTTGTACCTGTGCATATAAACGCAATGATGAGAATGCTTTTGTTTTCTTTGCTTTGATGGTATAGCCCAGGTTTACCGTGCGTATGCGAAAGAACGATGCATCTTCCACGAACTGCGACGAGTTTTGCAGGTAATTGGAGAAGATGAGCGACGCTCTTGGTATATCAGTCTGGTCTCCGGGATTGCGCCAGCGGTCGTTTACAATTGTTGCATTGTTGGCATATACCTGGTATAAAAATCCGTCTTCATCCCAGCCCTGGTCGCTCCAGCCAAGTGTTTGATAAGTACTGCGTATGAGGTTGTAAACCTTGTTGCCAACACTGAATTGCGACACTACGGAGAGGTCCCAGTTCCTGTAGCGGAAGTCATTCGTCCAGCCACCAAAAACATCAGGTGTTGCTCTGCCTAAGATTTTACTGTCATTATCATCTATTGTGCCGTCTTTATTCAGGTCCTCATACAAAGGGTCGCCTGTTTGCGGGTCTACACCGAGGTACTGAATGCCCCAGAAAGAACCAACGGATTCACCAACTTTCAGGATATGTGTGGGAAAAAGGTCTGAGTAAGCACTTACCAGTTCATTATCAGAATACAGCGATTTGATTTTGTTTTTGATGTAACTGATGTTGAACGAAGTGGTGTAGGTAAAATCTTTGTGACGGATAACATATGCATTTAAAGAAAACTCGAGGCCCGCATTTTGAATTTCGCCAGAGTTGATGGTGATTGACGGAAAGCCGGATGTAGCGGGCAATACAGCTTCTGCAAGCAGCTTCGTACGGTTGCCTTTGAAGTATTCTATAGAACCGCTGAATTTACCTTTGGCTATCTCAAAATCGAGACCGAGGTTCAACATCTTGTTGCGCTGCCATGTAAGGTCTTTGTTGCCCAGGTTTCGTGGACGAAGACCGGCATAACCATCGTACCGGCCGGGTGTCCAATAGCTGAGGTATTGAAAATTGCCTATTTCCTGGTCGCCTGTTAGACCATAACTTAAACGCAGTTTAAGATTGGTGAGCCATGCAACATCATCCAGGAACTGCTCTTTTGTAAGTACCCAGCCAACGGAGGCAGCAGGGAACAAACCCCAGCGGCCCGCAGGATCGAAACGTGATGAGCCGTCATAACGGGCACTAAGCGACACCAGGTATTTGGAATTGTAAGCATAGTTTGCCCTGCCGATGAATGAAACCAAACCCCAGCCGGTATTAAGATCTGACGCTGCGGTGATCGCAGATGCGCTGGAAATATTCTGCAGGCCGCTGCCGGCAGGAAAGCCCTGGCCACGGATAGAAGAACTGTTGATCTTTGACGACTGTACGGTGAAACCGCCAAAAAGCGTAAGGTCGTGTTTGTCTTTGAAGCTGTTTTGATACACCAGCGTATTTTCATTGAGCCAGGTGGTGCTCCTGTAACTGCCTTTGATTGCTTTGCCACCAACGGCTTCTGCATCGGTGGTGATGGGGTCAAAGAACTGATCGTCTGTAAGACTGGAAAAGTCTGTGCTGAATGAACTTCTGAACTTTAGATTTTTTACAATATCTATATCGGCAAATACAGAACCGATAAAACGATAGGCCGATGTATATGCAGTAATCTCTTTGGCTGATTTTACCGGGTTATCACTCAGCCAGCTTGCCTGGTATTCGGTGTAATCTGAGTATGAACCATCTTCATTGTACACCGGCTCCAGCGGTGATGCACCAATTGCGTTTGTAACAATACCTGTATAAGTGTTGTCATTGAAGCTTCTGCGGTTGCGGGAATACGTAAAACTGGCATTTGCACCGATCGATACACGGTTACTGACCTTATTATCTACATTCATACGGAACGAACCACGTTTGAAAAAGTTTTCAATTACAATTCCCTGCTGATCGAAATAATTGCCGGCAATAAAAAACTTCGTCTTCTCATTGCCGCCACGGGCAGAAAGTTGAATATTGCTGAGTGGTGCAGTGCGTAAAATTTCATCCAACCAGCTGGTATTAACGCCTGTGTTCCAGGAATCGGGTAATGTATTGGTAAGAATGGCCGGGTTAAAATCATCGCCAAACAATGAAGGATCTTCATTGTATAATTTAAGATCCTGCGCCCTTGCATCTTCAATTAACGCCACGAATTCTGAACTGCTGAGAAAGGGTATTTTACGTGCGGGTGTTTGAATACCTGTAAAACTGTTGAAAGCAAAATCTGTTTTACCGGCCTTACCTCGTTTTGTTGTAATCAACACTACACCGTTTGCTGCTCTTGCACCATATATTGAAGCCGAAGATGCATCTTTTAATATCTCTATTGACTCAATATCGTCCGGGTTAATATCTGAGATAGAACTTACATTCTGGCCGGCGCCCACTTCATTGCCATCGGTATCATAAGAGGTAGACAGCGACGAATTGCTTTCACTGATCATGGGAACGCCATCTACTACATACAGTGGATTATTCGTGCCACGTACGCTAACCAGTAAGCCTGCACCCGGCGTACCGGAAGGCTGGCTAACCAGCACGCCGGAAACCTTGCCCTGCATGCTTTGGGCCAGGTTGGCCACAGGCTGGTCTTTGAACTCTTTGTTTCTTACAGAAGATATGGCACCGGTAATATCGCTTTTCTTTTGCTTGATGTAGCCGGTAAGCACGACATCGTTCAAAACACTGACAGATTCTTCCATTTTTACATCAAAAGAAACAAGCGCCGGATTGAATGCTACTTCTTTGAGCGCATAACCCACACTTGTAAAAACAAGAATGCCCGAAAACTCCCGGGTACGCAAATTGAATGCACCTTCACCATCTGTTTGTGTGTTTTCTGATGGCTTGCCTTTTACCTGTACGGTTACACCGGGTAATGGTTGCCCGTCTTTGCCCGTTACTTTTCCTTTGAGCTGTGTGCCATCCTGCGCAGCTGCGGTAAGGCCATTTAAAGCCAATAGCAATGGCAATAAAAACAATAGCAGTTGTTTTACTCTCATAAGCGGTTTGGTTTTATGGTAAATGGCAGCAATGTTATTTTGTCCAGAGGTCTTTAACCAGATCAAGATCGGGCTGAGCTATTTTAAAAACCTTCAGGTACATATTTGTTTCGGTTTCGTACACACCTTCTATGGTATGTATTTTTTCCATCAGTTCGATGAGGTGGTCATTGTTGCGACACTGAACGTTTAATTCCAGGTCGTATTTACCGGAGATCATTGCAAGAAAACTTACCTCAGGCAGTTCTGATAATTTGCCTGCCGTATCCTGTATAAATTTTGCCGGCTTTACGCTGATAAAAATGCGGGCATATGCATGAAAGCCAACTTTTGCAGGATCTACACGACCAATGATCTGTACTGTTTTTTCTTCTGTTAACCTGGAAAGCCTGTTTCGTATGGTGCCGATGGAAACATCCAGATGTTTGGCGATAATGGTGAGTGACATTGCTCCATCTTTCTGTAACTCTCTAAGAATCTCAAAATCCAGCTTATCCATTTTTTCGTCCATTCTATGCAGTTTTTATAGTATTGGTAAATAAAAATAAAGTTTTTATAATAAAAACCTAGTAAAATTGAAAAATTTTAATTTACAAAGCTCTGACTAATCCTTGCCCTGTTCACAATGATAATATATAACAACAGGAACTGGTGGAGTTGCCTGCTGTCAATTAACTGCTTAACATTACTGCCAGCAAAAAGCACTATACTGTTGAAGGAAAAAGAAAATGCGTACCGTTTACCGTGAACACGGAAGTTACGAAGTATGTAAATAAGTACCATCAACCGTATATAATAAGTAGCAACAATACAACAGGAAACATCAGGCAATTTCATCAAATGCTATACGGATAAATTTTCATGTGGCCGGTATCTGTTGCAGATGGCTGCAATGCAGTTTTATTGCACAAAAAAAAGCTGTTCCCGTACAGGACAGCTTTCAATATTTGTGCGAAAGATTATGGTTGATAAATAACGGGCGCAGTATTACTGAAGTACAAACAATGAACTTAAGCAGATGTACTAAACTGAACGCTGCAGCCGCCATAAAAACGGAACCCTGAACCGAGCGTGGCAACAGGTGATGCCATAAAAAACCACTGCTGACCAAGCAATCATTCACACGCAACCGTAAACTCCACGTAGGTTCTTTTAAAGGCAGCTTCTTCATCATCTGTGCAAACCTCTTTTGTTTCGATAGTGGTTCCTTCGGGCCCCTGGTGTGCGGCGCAGGTTTTACACTGCTGCGGTTCATCTGCTTTTTTGCTGCAGGAAGCGGTCATGATTAAGAGGCAGGCAATTATTATATTGGTTAGCGTTTTCATACAAAAATATTTTAGGCTGAAAAAAAGCGGGCACCGTAGAAACGATGCCCGGGTGTTTCTAATACTACACTTTATTTAGCAACGATCATTCTTTTGGTTTCAATGTTACGGCCATCTACAATCAGTGTATAATTGTATGTGCCGGCGTTTAGTGCTGTCGCATCAATATTTACTACACCAGCCCCTGTTTTTAAACTGATCTGCCTGATGTTTTTACCGCCCATATCTGTAATGAGCAACGATGCGTTTACTGCATCTGCAGGAATGTTGTAACGTATGCTGGTGGTGCTGCGCAGCGGGTTGGGAACATTTTGTTCCAGCGCGGCATTGCTGAGTTTTACGTTTACAGCGCTAACCTGCTCTGCAGTTGGTGTTGCAGCAACTGCGCCAGTACCATTTAATTTTTTAAGCGCGTCTATCTGTTGCTGCTGTTCCTGTATGGCACGTATAAGCACCGGTATAATATCTGAGTACATTACACCCATGCGCTCTGTGGGCACTTTCTCTTTTTTCCCTGTTGCCTCATCCGTTCTGTATTCGTAATCTCTTACTACTTCAGGCAATACTTTTTTTAGTTCCTGCGCAATAAGGCCAACCTTGTCATCATTTGCTACCGCGTTTTTCCAGTTGAATTTTACAGCGCGCAGTTTCATGATTTCTTTCAGTCCGTAGTCGAGGTCGCGTATATTCTTTTTATCGCGTTCATCCGATGTGTTGATGGTACCATCAACCGCCCAAACATCTGTCCAGCGCAGGCTTGCATCGCCGAGGCCGCGCGCATTATCAGTAGAAGGATTGATATCAGAATTTGAATTGATGGTAAAACTTCCGCCGTCTGAGAATGTTTCCACAGATCCGAAGCCAACAGAGCCGTTTACATCCAGGTTACCGCCGATAAAAACGCTTCCGCCACCGGGGTTCAGATTGAGTGTATTGGCAAGGCCGGCGCTTCTTGCCTGTATTTCATTGTCATCAAACTGCAGGTTGGTGCCACCCGGAGAAGTACCTACAATCATATAACCACCGCCGGCCAGTGTTGCTTCTGTGCCGGTAGCCACGTGCAGTGTTGCATTGGGATTGACCGTGCCAATACCTACATTACCACCACTGGCTATACGCATTCTTTCCAGGTTGTTTGTTCTGAACGCAAGCCCCTGCAGATCAGTTGTACCAATAAAATCTGTTGCGGGGTTTGTTGCATCGTTGCCTCTGATGCGCCACAAACCGCTGCCGCTAAGGGTAAAGTTTGGATACGTGCCACTGGCAGATATACCGTTTGTACCCGTTAGAGAAACTACCTGGTCCGGTGCTGCATTCGTAAATGTTGTGCCTGCAAGGCTGAGGCCTGCGCCTGCAGTGTACGTGGTGTTTGCATCTGTGCTCCACGAAACATTTCCTGCACCATCGGTTTTCAGCACCTGGTTGTTGAGACCTCTTGCAGATGGCAGCAGGTAATTAACGCCTGTAGCAAAATTGCCGACAGATAATGCACCTGTGCCCGCATCAATGTAAAACACGGGCTGCGCTGTGCCGTTCCTGAACTCGTAGCGCACATCTGATGAGTTGAAGTAAAGGCCAAAGTCCGGATCGTTCTTATATTGGAAAGCATATTTGTTGCCGGCAACCTGGTATACGCCATTGCCATTGAACGATAGTTTGCCTAAAGAGTCTACCTGCATATTGTTGGCAGCAGAGCCAAAGCGCCAGGTGCCGCCAACGCCAAGCAACCTGCCACGCTCCAGGGCATTGGTGCGGAATACAAGATCGTTGGGGTCTGATGTGCCAAGATAATTTGTACCGGCAGCAATGTTGGCATTTCCATTGATGTTCCAGGATTGCGCATGTGCCACTGTGTTGCATGCAATAATGGCCGCAATAACCTGTGTGGCAGCAATGAGTTTTTTCGTTTTCATGTTTTATAGATTTTGTTTTGGTGTGTGTTGGTGTTTATACCTGTTACATTTTATTGATGATGATTGCTTTTTTGCAGGAAAAAAATGATGAGCCCGGCAGCAGTATATGCATGAAGCTGCTGTTGCGTCGCACTCTTGTACTGTATAACATTGTGCAACAGCGCCGGGTGTGTCTGCGCAGCAATAAACAAACTGTTTTTCCCGGGTGCAACAGTGCGTGTTTACAGTAACTGCCTGCGGGTTTTATCATGTTTGTGTATTGCATTATCAACAATACAAAGTTGCTGTGGCAGCAATGCTTTAGCAATACCACTTCTATGTTACAGGCCAGTGCGGTGTTGTGTTTTTTGTACCATAATGATGGTACAACAGGCCACTACAGTAAATAAAAAGTAAAACGCAAATGAAGTTTAACAAGCAGTGTGTAAACAGCATAAAAAAGTTTTGTGTGTTATACAGGCAGCGGGAGAGATGCATGTGTTACGCCAGGATCTTCGCATTTGCCCGGCAACGCTTCAACAGTACAAGAGTGCGACGCAACAGGCGATGAGGAATGCGTTGCAGCCGGGTACCAAAAAATCTTATATATTTCTTTGCGGGAATATTTTATTGATGGCCTCCTGTGCAGAATGTACGTGGAGTTTTTCATATATGCGTTTAATATGGGTGCGCACAGTCTCAAGCGTTATGTTTAATTCGCCGGCAATCATTTTATAACTAAAGCCTTTCATAAGCAGTTGCAGAATTTCCTGTTCTCTGGCAGACAGCTTATCAATCTCGCTGCTGCGTGCAGGCATTTTGGGGAACATCTGTAATATTTTACGTGCTACTGCAGAGGTCATTGGTGCACCACCATTGTATACATCTGTAATGGCTTCAAGAATTTTGGCGGGTGGTGTTTTTTTGAGCAGGTAGCCGCTGGCACCATTGCATATGGCCTGGAATATTCTTTCGTTATCATCAAATACGGTAAACATAATAACAAGGGTGTCGGGCGCTATTCCCCGTATCTTCTGTAGTCCTTCAAGGCCATCGGTACCGGGCATATGAATATCCATCAGCACTACATGAGGCAGTAGTTTTTTGATTTGCTTTTCTACATCGCTGCAGTTTTCATACGCGCCTTTCAGTTCAAAACCATCGGTACCATTTACCAGTATGGAGAGTGTTTCCCTGAAGTGGATGTCATCTTCGTATATTACTACTTTGATCATGTGTTGTAAAATTAAAAACCTGTAAGGAATACTGCACTACCACTTTTATGGTACAACCATTGTTAGCGTAATGGTGGTTCCCCTGGCCGGCGCTGTATCAATTTTCAATGACGCCTTTAAATGGGCAGCGCGTTGCTGCATATTTTTTAAACCGTTTCCTGCATGTACCATTCGTGGATCGAAACCTTTACCATCATCCTGTATAATAGTTACAAGTGCCTTTGTACGATGCGTAATACAGATTGCGGCGTTGGAAGCGCAGGCATATTTTGCCAGGTTGTTGATGGCTTCTTTATAAATCAAAAAATAATCTTTGCGCATCTGCATGGGGATCTTCAGGTCGCCGGTGTTGGTATCTGCGCTAAACGAAAAGTCAATCTCTTTTGCCTCCAGCATTTCTGCTGCATACTCACGCATACGCACAAGCATGTTAGCAAAGCGGTCATTATCCGGGTTCACGCTCCACACAATATCATCCATCAGGTCTATCATCTTTTTTGATGTGTCGCCAATACGTGAAAAAATTTCCTGTGGCTGAAGGTGTGCGGTGGTTTTGCCCTGCTGCGCCATATTGCTTAACAAAGAAATACTGCTGAGCGCTGAGCCAACATCATCATGCAGGTCTTTGGCAATATTGCTCCTCAGGTTGTACAACTTCATCAACTGGTTAATCCTGATGCGGTAAACGGCATATACGATTGCCGTAATGGTGCAACTCATCAACAGGTAGAACCACCAGGTTTGCCACCAGGGTGGTGTAATAACAATTTTCAACATGGCAGGTGTATTGTTCCATACTCCATCACTGTTTGCGGCCTTTACTTTAAAAAAGTATGTTCCGGGTTTTATGGCCGTGTAATCTGCAAACCTTTTGGTTCCTGCTTTTATCCAGTCTTTATCAAGCCCTTCCATCATGTACATATAACCGGAAGAACTGTTGTTATAGTTCAATGCAGCAAATTCAAAAGACAGAAAATTTTGACTGTAGTCAAGGTGCAATGACCGGTATACATTGAATTGCTGCTGCAGCGCCGTATCTCCTGTGGCATCTAAACCGGTGTTCAGTATTTTTATATTTGTAATTACAACCGGGTAAGTATTGGTGTCTGCAGCTACGGCGGCAGGATCAAAAACAACCAGCCCTTTTTTGCTGCCAAAATACATTTTACCGGCATCGTCAATTGCACAGGCATTGTTTAAAAACTGGTCAGAAGCCAGGCCATCCACAGTTGTGTAGGTATGGAGCGTGTGCAATTGCCGGTTGTACTTTACCAGCCCGTGGTAAGTACCCAGCCAAAGGTTGCCCAAATGATCTTCCTGTATACTTCTTACAGATTCTTCAAATGATCCCTCGTTTGCTGTGATACGTTTAAAACTACCGGTTGCCATATCAAACAGGTTGAGCCCTGTTTTTGTACCAACGAATACCTGCCCGTTTTTTGTTGTATAAATACAATTCACCTGGTCGTGACTGATCGAGGTTGTATCACTTGCGATGTGGCGGTACACAGTGGTGCTGCCATCTGTTTTCAGCATTACCAAACCATCATCGGTGCCACAAAGAGCATTGCCTTTGCTGTCGCATGCAATAGCAAAAACACTGTAGCCCGGCATGGCTTTTTTTGTGGGGGATGTGTAAACCGGTATCAGCTTACCTGTTGCGGGCAGGTATTTACAGGCACCTTTGTATGTTCCGATCCATATATTTCCTGCAGTGTCTTTGGCAAAACAAAATATATCGTTACTAATAAGTTCAGGTGTATTTTGCCTGTTAAGCTGTCGCCAGTTTTGCCGCTTCTCTAAATTGCCCCGCGTGTCTTTTAGTACAAACACACCCTGCAATAATGTTCCAATGTAAATGCTGTTATCTGCACCCTGTATAACGCAGTTTACCTGGTCAATCAGATTTTTTTGCAATCCCGGCAGTTTTAATTGCATGTCGAGACGCTTATTGTTGTGCATGTCAGTTACCAGGATTGTGTCAGCATCATATCCTATCCAGGTGCGCCGGCGGTTATCGTGTAATATGGCCAATATATCTCTGCCCGTTTGCAAGGGTGCCGGTTTCATATATTCACTAAATCGCTTTTTGGCCGGAATATATTTGGAAACACCTTTTTCCGTACCAATCCAGACCGTTCCCGTTTTGTCTTCAAAAAGGTCGTTGCATAAAGAGCTACCCAGGCTGTTAGCTGTCATTTCATTGCTTTGATATCGTTCCACATTGTACACGCTGTCTATGGCAAGGCTAAATTTTATGATGCCAAAATCATTTGTTGCTATCCAGCCGTTGTTATGCCTGTCAATAATAAAATCGTTGATGTTCCAGCTGTTTAAATTGCGCGTTCCGGCAACGAAGGGTAAAAAATGACGTACAGTAAAACGGTTGTTGTTTCCCGGATCGCAGGTAATCCTGTCCAGCATTCCTTTTCCACTGATCCAGACTGATCCGTCGTTCATGGGCCATAATTTAAAGACACTGGAATTGGTAATGTTGGTACCGCTGTTGCCCGCGGCCGTAAACTTTTTCAACACAGTGCCATCTTTACTGAAAAAGAACAGGCCGCTTTCTGTGGCAGCCCATAGATTCTTACTGGCATCAAAACAGGTTGAAAAAAGTTGTGTAAGCACAGGGGCGCTGGTATTGATTGCCCGGTATGTTTTTGTAAAACTGTAGGTATTGTTATCTTTCCTGGCAATACAAAGCCCACCATCGTAGGTGGCTACCAATATATTGCCCTCTGCATCTTTTGTTAGACCGGTAATCACATTCCCGCATATACCGCTATTGCTGTTACCAGCGTGCATGAAAGATTGAAACAGGTTGGTTTTCCTGTTGAGTACACTCAACCCGTTAATGGTGCCCGCCCAGATGTTATTATCAGCATCGACACATAAACTTACGATCTCATTGTCTGCAAGCGAATACCGGTCATCTGTTTTGTGACGATAGGTTGTTGCTGTATAGCCATCAAATTTTTTTAGCCCGTCAACTGTTCCCAGCCATATATATCCTGTACTATCCTGCACAACAGCAGTTACAGAAATACCGGATATGCCCGGCACACCATTTACATTGTCAAAATTGTACCCACCGGTTTGCGCAACAGCACCGGAGCAAAACATCACCAGCCAGTAAAGCAGGCGATACTTTACCGGCAGCTTGAATGTATACCCGCAGGCTCCGCGGTTAGTAATATGTGCCACCGTTTTTTGTTGCGGGTACTTTATTCATTTGCATAAGTAATAGCCGTGCCGGCTGCGCCCACAGCGATTGTTGGATAAGGCTGGTAAGTAATGCAGCTTCTTTTGATTTTGGCAACACAGGCTGTATTTCTGCAACAGGGCTTTGGTGGCGGACAATTGCATATTCTTTTTGCCCTTGCGTACATTACACCATCTGTGTTACGGGATGTAAGTACCAGGTCGGTACCATTCGATTCGGTGCAGTTGACCAGTACATTCACGAGATAGACGGAATCATCTCTTGTACTTAAACTGTTGATGGCAGCCAGCAGATCTGCTTTAGCATACACACCACCTTCAAATGAAATGCCCCGCAAAGAATCGAGCATAAATTTTTTGAGGTTTGCATTGGTCATGGTGTAGCCACTTGCGCAATCGCTTGCAGCAGCGGCTTTTTTGTCCTTTTCAAGGCTGCTGAAAATAGTAAAACATACAAAGACAATTGCGGCGGGAATAACACTTCCCAGGCGTTGGATAAGTTTAGTTTTCATACTAATAGTTTTGGTGCGTTAAGAAAAAGGAGCGGGGTTGGCAAAGAAGCTGGTAATTGTCATAGGTTCGGCGCTGCAGTTCCTTCTTACCTGGTCGTATTAAAGATAAAACTTTCTGCACTCTGCAAACACACCGGTGTTTTTTCCCCTGTAAAAAACCGTAATACTACGTTTGGCACGGCATAAAAAAACCTTGCAGTTGCAAGGTTGTGGATCAGTTACTGAACGCCGGTGGCGCCGTCTCTTACCCGTATTTTCTTTTTCTTATTCTTCTTTTCGTAGTCTAGTACCTCTTTTGGTTTGGCAATCGCTTTTGAGGTATCACGCACATATTTTAAACTGTCGGATAATACATATGTACCATTCTTTTTAGATGATACAAGCTTATCCAGTATATATTCTTCCGTTTTACTCACCATGCCTGTTTGCGGATCATAAAACGTCCAGGTGCCATGCCTGTAATTGGTGCCTTCTACTTTTACAATTCTCTTATACACCGCGTCAGTATTCAAATCAGGCACATCCACCGTGTCGTAGGGATTATCGGGGTTTACCGCTTTCCAGTTTTCTTCCCTTACAATACCGTACACCGTGTAATAAGAACTTTTACCATTCTTAAAACCATACTTATAATTTTCAATGGCCTGCAGATCTCCCATGGTACTGTACTTTCTCCATACACCTTCTTTTTTATCATCTTTAAAATAGCCTTCTTCATCATAGCCCGGCTCTCCGCGCAGCGGTGGCACGCTGACAACCCAGCGGCCCTGCTTCAGGCCGGCATTGTCCACGATATTCAAAGTATCTCCTTTTACACCAATCTTAAAACTTTTATACTGGCTGTAGCCGGGTAAGGCAAACAATAAACAAATGAATACGATTCTGTACATAGTTTTTGTTTTATGGGCCAAAGCTGCATTGCTGCTATTGGGCTTTTGTTGCGTCGCACTCTTGTACGCCGGTGCAAATTTCAGCATTTGCTGCCAGCATCTGTTTCACCGGCCCGTTAAATCTTTAACGGATCTGTGCCGCAATCATTATACCGTGTTGCAGTTATCTTGTTAAAATAATTTATTTGCGCAGTGTAAACGGGTGGCAGTGCGGGAATAAAAAATGCGTTGTTACACCCGGAGCTGTTGCATACAGCGTTGCAGTACACGGGTGCGACGCAACAGTTGACGCCATGAAACACCACAGCCGGCTACATCATCATTTTTCAACGAGTGACCTTAGTGCGAGTTCGTAACCCTTAAGACCAAGACCGGCAATAGTGCCTTTGCATTTGGCAGAAACATGAGAGAGCTTTCTAAAATCTTCGCGTGCATGTACATTGCTGATGTGCACTTCCACAACAGGTGTTGTAATGGCAGCGATTGCATCACCCAATGCTACAGATGTATGTGTATAACCACCGGGATTAATGATAATGCCATCGTAAGAAAAGCCTACGCGCTGTATTTCATTGATGAGTTCGCCTTCTACGTTGCTTTGGTAATAATGAAAATTTATACCTGGAAAACGGCCTTGCAGTTCACTGAAATATGTTTCAAAAGATGTATTGCCATACACGCCGGGCTCCCGTTTACCCAACAGGTTTAAATTCGGGCCGTTGATGATTGCTATCTGCATGATAAATGTTTACTGTAACGCAAGTTATATAAAGCGCATAATAATAAAATTGCCATGGGAATTTAGTGGCTGATATTTTACAGTAAAAAATAATTAACTTTCGCACCAGCTTATGCCAGACAACGTTTCTATAAACCAGACTTCGCAAAACAGCATGCCACCGCTGTACTACACCTATTACCAAAGTCCTTTGGGTTTATTAAAGATCGGCGGTACAGACCACTATATAGCAGAACTGAGTTTTGTGGATAACAAAGACAACATCAGCTACGGCGAGCCGGGCGTGAGTGATATTATTCATGAGTGCACTGAGCAACTGATAGAGTTCTTTAATGGCAAGCGGAAGGTTTTTGACCTGCCGGTACACCAGGAGGGAACTGACTTTCAGCAAAAAGTGTGGAATGAGTTGTTGCATATTCCCTTTGGTAAAACGATCAGCTATTTAGACCAGGCCAAAAGGGTGGGAGACGTAAAAGCAATAAGGGCAGTGGCCACCACAAATGGCAAAAACAAAATTGCAATCATCATTCCCTGCCACCGTGTAATTGGCAGCGACAGAAGTCTTACCGGCTATGGCGGCGGTGTCTGGAGAAAGAAATGGCTGCTGCAGCATGAGTTCAGAATTACGCATGGCATACAGACCTTGTTTTAGTTTCCTGTTCCAGTTTCCTTCAGAAAAACATTTTCCTATGGCTGCACTAAGCATTATCCACGGCGATATTACCAAACAAAAAGTAGATGCAATTGTGAATGCTGCCAACAGCTCTTTGCTTGGCGGCGGCGGTGTTGACGGTGCTATACACCGTGCCGGCGGCCCGGCCATTCTTGCCGAGTGTGTGGAGATCAGGAACAGGCAGGGTGGCTGTAAAACAGGCGAAGCGGTAATTACAAATGCGGGCAGGCTGCCTTCGAAAAAAGTGATCCATACCGTTGGGCCCGTTTGGAAAGACGGCACAAACAATGAAGAAGGGTTATTGTATAACTGTTATGTAAACAGTCTTCATCTTGCCGTTGAGCATGCCTTGCTGTCCATCGCCTTTCCAAACATCAGCACCGGTATTTACGGATATCCCAAAGTAAGTGCTGCCAATACCGCCATTCGTGCGGTAAGGGATTTTACCGACAGCAACTTTGGTAAAATAAAAGCAATTGTTTTTGTTTGTTTTGATGAAGAAAATTATGAACTGTATACACAAATACTTGAGCCTGCCAGTTGAAAAACTGTATAAAAAAATCCCGCTTTTGGCGGGATTTTTTTTATAAGGGGAAAGTATTTGTTATGCTTTCATTTCTGCATAAAATTGATGAAAGTATGGTATGGTTTCAATGCCTTTATAAAAGTTGGCTATATCATATTTTTCGTTGGGGCTATGAAGGTTGTCATTATCAAGCCCAAAGCCAAGGAATACTACTTTACAGCCCAGTTCGCTTTCAAACAATGCAGTGATGGGAATACTGCCACCACCACGCACCGGCACCGGCGCTTTGCCAAAAGTTGCTTCTATGGCCTTTGCAGCGGCTTTGTATTCTATACTGTCAACCGGTGTCATATAAGGATCACCGCCGTGGTGAGGTGATACTTTTACCTGCACTGATGGCGGTGCAATTTTGTACAGGTGATCGATAAGCAGCTTTTCCATTTTGTCGCTTTTCTGGTTTGGCACCAGGCGGCAGCTGATCTTGGCAAACGCTTTGGATGGCAATACCGTTTTTGAACCTTCACCGGTGTAGCCGCCCCAGATACCATTTATTTCCAAAGTGGGACGAATGCCGGTACGCTCATTGGTAGTATAGCCCTTTTCGCCCCACAAGGCATTTACACCAAGTTCCTGTTTGTATACTTCTTCATTATAAGGTGCCTGTGCCAGTGCTGCGCGTTCGTCTTTTGTTGCTTCTACCACGTCATCGTAAAAACCGGGAATGGTTATATGATTGTCTGCATCGTGCAGGCTGGCAATCATTTTTGCCAGAATGGTTATGGGGTTGGCAACAGCGCCACCGTATACGCCACTGTGTAAGTCACGGTTTGCACCGGTAACTTCAATCTCTATGTATGTAAGACCACGAACACCTACATCTATGCTTGGTGCGTCCATGCTGATCATAGAAGTATCGCTGATGAGAATAACGTCTGCTTTCAGCAGTTCCTTGTTTTGTTTCACAAAATCTGCAAGGTTGGGAGAGCCTACTTCTTCTTCGCCTTCTATAATGAACTTGAGGTTGACCGGCAGAGAATTTGTTTGCATAAGCGTTTCAAGCGCTTTGATGTGCATGTAAAACTGGCCTTTATCGTCACAGGCGCCGCGTGCAAATATTTTTCCATCTTTAATAGTTGGTTCAAACGGGCCGCTGTGCCATAACTCAAGCGGATCTGCCGGCTGCACATCGTAATGACCATAGACCAGTACAACTGGTTTTGATGGGTCGATCATTTTTTCGGCGTATACAACAGGGTGACCGGGCGTGGCTACGATCTCTGCCTTATCGGCGCCGGCCTGCAGTAATCTTTCCTTAACGGCTGCTGCACATGTTTCCATATCGCTTTTATGCTCACTTCGTGCACTTACACTGGGTATGCGTAGTAGTTCCAACAATTCATCCAGGAAACGGTCTTTATTTGCCGCCTGGTAATCTTTCCATGCCTGCATAGCAAAAGTTTTATATAAAGTAAAGTATTGAGTGCAGCGAATGTAGGTGTTTTAAAAATATGATACCGCAAGCCGGGAGTTTAGTACAGCCGTCAATTTTTACCACCTGTTTTACTTACGGAACGCTGCATCCGCCACGAAGGCGGAACGCACAAGTGAGTGACACAACAGGCGATGCCCAAAGATCTGATGGCGGTAACATTATTCTTTTAAAACAGAAAACCCACAATCACAAGATCGCAGGTTTTCATCATTCACCAAAACCGAGTTTAAAGGCTTATTGTTTGAATATTTTTGTTGAACCAATTACCTGTTGTTTGCTGTTGAGCACCTGAACCACGTAGGTACCCATACGCAGGTCACTTACATTGATGAGTTCGTTGTCGTTTCTGTATGGTATAAGTTTATACCTGTTGCCGTATAAATCTGCAATTGCGATATATGCCACGCCGGCTTTCTTTACCCGTACATGCAGGGTATTCATTACAGGGTTAGGAGCAACCGCGATCAGCGCATCTGCACCATTGTAATTGTATACGGGCGACATACCGGTGCAATCGTGCGTTGTTTTAATGGCTACTGTGTAAGCACCGTTGCGATCGGGCACGATGTAATTTTTGGTGGCGCCGGGTATTTGCCTTCCGTTATAATACCACCGGTAAGTTTTTGCTGCTGATGCGAAGAGGGTATCATTGCTTTCTGTAATCAGCGGTTCTACTTTGTCGAAGGCATAGTTCATGGGAATGTTCTGGCAATCTGTATAAGACGGGCATACGGCCGGTGAGCCGCAAACCGTGTAACTTCCTTTCTGCGTAACCTGGAAAGTTTTCCCCGTAGCGCCGGGTATTGGTTTGCCCGCATTGTACCATTGTATGTTTACATTGTACGGATCGCCCATGGTCATGATCACACTATCGCCCGGGCACTGGAATCTTACATCCTTTAAAGGATTGTAAATACCAATTTCGCCGGTGGTAATAACGTATGGCAAGGCGAAAACGTAACCATCAACCAATACACGCTTAGATGTATCTGCACAACCATTTTTGGTTACTGACACTTTGAAAAAGCTGGCGGCATCGCGGTATTGTTCTACGATGTAAAAGGGGCCTGTAGCACCTTCGATGGGCTGGTTGTTTTTGAACCACTGGTAGCTGTCGAAGTTGCCCGCTACGGAAAGTGTATCTGTGGCGCCGGGGCACAAAATAAGCTGGCCGGGAGCAATGACGGGGTTAAGATCGCATTGTGCCGATGCTGTAATTGACAGTAATGCAAAGGCAGCAGCAGCTAACAGAGATAGATTTCTTTTCATAAGTGCATTTTAGATGATGGATTTGTATAGTTTGACCAACAGTACGAAAGAATGAGAAAAAGTGTTGGCAACCAGCGCACAAAAATTAAGCACATTTTCATGGCATGCAATTTCTTATGTTACTAACTTGTGTATATTAAATCCAATATTTATGTATCCCCAGCTAGCATCCTCATTAGACGCAATCGTAATCAATAAAGTAGAAGACTTACTCTTCATCGAAGTCAAAGATAACCTCACTATCGAGGCAGAATACAGCATTCAATCAGAAAATGATCATGTGATAAGGCGTGGCCGGTTTAAGGGTCATTTTATTCAGCTTTGTCTTAGTCATTTAGCATCAGGCTATTACAAGCTGTTTATCAATAAAGATGAGCACGATGTTATTACTTATCCTTTTGAGAAGCAGGCGGGCCAGTTCCTGGCGATAGGAAGATAGATGTTGACGGCTATCGTGTGATTTATCTACAGATCTAAAAGCCTTCTTTGCGTGGTGTACGAACAGGAAAACACCAACGATATAAATATTTGACCCACTGTTGTAAAAAAAGCGCCGGGCTGATATTAAAAATAGTTTAAATACACCCTAACAATTGATTAAAAAGAAGAAAATATTTTGCGGTCTTTCCAATAAGCTCTTTCTTACAGGCAGTTTGTAATACCACAACCAAAATCGACTGCATTTTGCACTTAATAAGAAGCCACTGATAATCACAGTGGCTTTTTAATTGGCGCAACGGCTGATAATACCACAAATAAAAACAGCGAAGACATTTCTTCGCTGTTTTTTTGTTGGCCAACCTGGACTCGAACCAAGAATAACAGAACCAAAATCTGCTGTGTTACCATTACACCATTGGCCAATCCGTTAAATGGGCTGCAAAAATAGTCTCCGTGGCAAAATGTTCCAAAACTTTTTATCTTTTTCCCTACTTATTTCTCTGTAAATATTTCTGTTATCCGTTTTCTTATGTATTACTTTGCGCCCTTACGAAAATAGGTATTGATGTATTCTCCGGTTAAACTTGGCACCAAATATTTAAAGTATTGGCTTACGGCGGCTAATGGAAAAGGCCATGGCATTCATTCACCTTTTGTGTTTGATTTTGTTACAAAAGTGCTGAATGACTACAATACTTACTATTGCTATACAAGTATTGAAAACCTGCGAGCCAGATTGAAACGCGATAATACAATGTTAACCCTGCAGGATTTTGGCGCTGGTTCGCGTGTGCATGCCTCATACGAAAGAAAAGTAAGCGCTATAGCCAACAGCTCTTTAAAACCTAAAAAATTTGCGCAGTTGCTGTTTCGTATGGTAAACTATTACCAGCCGGGCAACATACTGGAACTCGGCACCTCGCTGGGTATTACCACAGCTTACCTGGCCAGTGCTGATGCCAGTAAACCTGTTATAACCATGGAAGGTGCAGCAGCAGTTGCCGCTGTAGCAAAGCAAAATTTTGAACAACTGAATATCCATAATATACAAGTGGTGGAAGGCAATTTTGATCTTACGCTCGATAAGGTGCTGGAGGAACAACTGCCGGTGACCGACTTCGCATTTATCGACGGCAATCACCGCAAAGAGCCCACTATAAACTACTTCAAAAAACTTTTACCACACATACACGAACATTCCATACTGGTTTTTGATGATATACACTGGAGCGAGGAAATGGAAGCTGCATGGAACCATATAAAACAGCATGATGCTGTGACACTTGCTGTAGACCTGTTTTTTATTGGCATTGTTTTCTTTCGTAAAGAACAAAAAGCGAAAGAAGATTTTGTGATAAGGTTTTAAAAAACGTCAGCGGTTTGCAAACAAAAAACAGCGGGCTAATTCTATGCAATAAAAAATGCTTATTTTAAAGCATGATTGCCGGAATAATAAAAGAACCAACAGGAGAACACCGTGTAGCACTCATGCCCGAGCAGGCAGAAGCGCTCGTAAAGAAAAACGTAATTGTCTATGTAGAGCCCGCTGCCGGCGTGTCAGCATTTGCATCAGACGACATATATCTCTCAAAAGGCGCACAAATAAAGCCACGCAGCGAAATACTGGCCAGTGCAGATATTATTCTTTCTGTCAATCCGCTGCCTGCCAATGATATCTCTTTGTTACAACAAAACACCGTATTAATAGGCGCTTACCAGCCACTGATCAATCATTCGCTCATTAAACAGGTTTGTTCACAACAGTGTACTTTGTTTAGCATGGATATGCTGCCTCGTACTACCCGCGCACAAAGCATGGATATACTCAGCAGCCAGGCAAACATTGCCGGGTACAAAGCTGTGTTACTCGCTGCATCTCTCTACCCCAGGTATTTCCCCATGTTTATGACCGCTGCCGGAAGCATTCCGCCCGCAAAAGTGCTGATTCTTGGCGCCGGTGTGGCCGGCCTGCAGGCAATTGCTACAGCCAGGAGACTTGGTGCGGTGGTGGAAGTGTTCGATACACGTCCGGCCGTTAAAGAAGAGGTAATGAGTCTCGGCGCGAAATTCATTGATGTGGAAGGCGCCGCCGATGCTTCTGCTGCGGGCGGTTATGCAGTAGAGCAGGATGAAGCATATAAACAAAGACAGCAACAAAAAATATCAGAGGCGGCCGTAAAAGCAGATATTATCATCACCACGGCACAAATTCCGGGGAGGGCCGCACCGGTATTGATTCCTGAAGCGGTGCTCATGCGTATGAAACCGGGTTCCGTGATTATTGATCTGGCGGCCGCAACAGGTGGTAATACTGCTAAAACCGTCAACGATCAAACCGTACATTTTAATAATGTAACCATTGTTGGCAACAGCAATTTACCCGCAGGTATGCCGGCAGATGCAAGTAAGCTGTATGGAAAGAACATACTGAATTTTTTACAGCTCATTATCGGTAAAGAAGGAGCGCTTTCACTAAACTTTGATGATGATCTGGTAAAAGGCACCTGCATTGTGCACAATGGCGCCGTCGTAAATGAAAGGGTAAAATCTGCAATGGCATAAAGACAATGATGAACCCGGCAGTTGAATAAGTATGAAGCTTTCGTTGCGTCGCACTCTTGTACTTTCATAACATGATGCAGCAGCGCGAAGATGGCAGCGAAGTTTAAACAACAGCGCTGATCATTATAAAGAACAAAAAACAGGAACAGATATATGAGTAGCTTTTTATCATGGATACACGTGCACCAGGAGTACATCTACATTGTAATACTGATGATCTTCCTCGGTATAGAAATAATTGGCCGCGTGCCCAGCGTACTGCACACACCACTCATGAGCGGCGCCAATGCCATACATGGTGTGGTAATTATAGGAGCCATTATTGTAATGGGCAAAGCAGAAACCGATAATTATACCGCATTAGTATTGGGTTTCCTTGCTGTAATTCTCGGAACATTGAATGTGGTTGGAGGCTTTGTTGTTACAGACAGAATGCTGGAAATGTTTAAGAAAAAGAAATAGTAAAACATTCATCATACCGTATGTTTTGCGCATTATAAAAAATTACGCATGGAAATAAATCTGCTCACGGTCATTTACCTGCTGGCAAGTGTAAAGTTCATCATAGGTTTAAAGATGTTATCCAATCCCGCGGCTGCACGTAAAGGCAATCTGGTAGCGGCTGCAGGTATGAGTGTTGCCATCCTGGGCACCATATTCCTGTACAAAGACGAAGAAGGCAACAGCCTGCATAATTATAGCTGGATATTTGCTGCCATAATTATCGGTGCCGTAGCAGGCACAATGGCTGCCAAAAAAGTAAAGATGACTGCCATGCCCGAAATGGTAAGCGTCTTCAATGGTATGGGTGGCGCCTGCGCAGCATTAATTAGTATTGTAGAGTTTAACCATTTGTTTGGTACGAATTACGGCTTCATTAAATGTCCAGATTGCGCTGCCAGGCTTCACGCTCATAACTTTTATTTACTTGAATTTATCATCATCTTCGCTGGGTTGATAATTGGATCTGTATCGTTTGCCGGAAGTATGATTGCGTGGGGCAAACTTAACGGGAAGGTAAAGGATCGCAGTTTTAAGAATCAGCATCTTTTTAACATGCTTCTGCTGTTGGCTATTTTAGCTTTAAGTGTTTACAATGTTGGATTCGAACTAAGGAGCATGTCCTTGTTTAATTTCGCCGGTGCATTATTTTATCTCACATTATTTTTATCTCTGTTGTACGGTATCTTCTTTGTACTTCCAATCGGTGGCGCAGATATGCCTGTGGTTATATCACTCCTTAATTCTTTTACCGGCGTTGCCGCTGCATGTGGTGGTTTTTTATACGATAATAAAGTAATGCTCACCGGCGGTATTCTTGTTGGCGCTGCGGGTACATTGCTTACCATCCTTATGTGTAAGGCAATGAACAGGTCCCTGAAAAATGTCCTGATCGGCAATTTTGGTGGCGCCGCCACAATAGCTGCACAAGCCGGCAAAGCGGGTGGTGCGTATAAAGAGATAATCTTAAGTGATGCTGCTATAAATATGAGCTATGCAAGAAAGATCATGATCGTGCCCGGTTATGGCCTCGCCGTGGCGCAGGCTCAGCATGTGTGTCACGAACTGGAAAGCATACTGGAAGAAAAAGGCGTAGAGGTTAAATACGCCATACATCCGGTTGCCGGCAGAATGCCCGGCCATATGAATGTACTGCTGGCAGAAGCAGATGTACCCTATGATAAGTTGCTTGAAATGGAAGACGCCAACAAAGAATTTAGGATTACAGATGTCGTACTGGTACTGGGCGCCAACGACGTGGTAAACCCGGCCGCAAAAACAGACACGAGTTCACCCATTTATGGCATGCCTGTACTCGAAGTGGAAGATGCCAAACTCGTTATTGTAAACAAGCGAAGTATGAAACCAGGTTATGCAGGTATTGAAAATGAACTTTTCTTTCAACCAAAAACATCTATGCTTTTTGGAGACGCTAAATCTGTATTGCAACAACTGGTTACCGAAGTTAAAAATCTATAGTTATCGGTATTCGCCAAATTCATTGCGCAGGCAATCTGCTATTTCGCCAAGTGTACAGTACTGCTCTACCGCATCTACAACAAAGGGCATAATGTTTTCACCGCTTTTTACAGCCGTACTTAGCCTTGAGAGATATGCTGCAACCTGCTGATTGTTTCTTTTATTTTTTAGGGCCCGCAATTTTTCTACCTGCAAACTGCGTATGCTGTCATCTATTTTCAACAGTGGTGTATTGTATTTTTCATCAACCACAAACCTGTTTACACCAACGATAATTTTTTCCTGCCGCTCCACCTGTTGCTGGTAAATGTAAGCGCTCTTTGCTATCTCATCCTGTATAAAGCCGCTTTCAATAGCACTTACACTTCCACCCAATGCATCTACCTGGTTTATAATTTCAAGCGCTTTCGCCTCAACTTCATTGGTTAGCGCTTCTATAAAATAACTGCCTGCAAGCGGGTCTGCCGTATCGGTTACGCCGCTTTCAAATGCTACAATCTGCTGCGTGCGCAAAGCAATTTTTGCCGCCTCCTCTGTCGGTAAGCTCAGTGCTTCATCATAGCCATTGGTATGTAGGCTTTGTGTACCGCCTAATACTGCAGCCAATGTTTGAAGGGTTACCCGGCTTACATTATTCAATGGCTGCTGTGCTGTAAGTGTACTGCCACCGGTTTGTGTATGAAAGCGCAACATCTGCGCTTTTACATCAGTAGCGCCTAGCTCTTTCATAATAGTAGCCCACATTCTTCTTGCCGCACGAAACTTAGCTACTTCTTCAAAAAGATTGTTATGCGCATTGAAAAAGAAGGACAGTCGTTTACCAAACACATTTATGTCCAGGCCTTTCTCCAGCGCTGCTTTTACATAGGCTTTTCCATTGCTTAATGTAAAAGCTATTTCCTGCGCAGCGGTGCTGCCCGCCTCGCGTATATGATAACCCGAAATGGATATCGTGTTCCATTTTGGTATTGTTTTGCTGCACCATTCAAAAATGTCTGTGATAATGCGCATGGAAGGCTTGGGCGGATAAATATAAGTGCCACGTGCTGCATACTCTTTCAAAATATCATTCTGTATGGTACCTGTAATCTTCGAAAGATCGGCGCCTTGCTTTTTGGCGAGTGCCACATAAAATGCCAGCAAAATATATCCCGTTGCATTAATGGTCATTGATGTGCTTACTTCTTCGAGTTTAATGCCATCAAACAACATTTCTATGTCTTCAAGGCTGTCTATGGCTACCCCAACTTTTCCAACTTCGCCTTCTGCAAGCGGGTGATCGCTGTCATAACCTATCTGCGTGGGCAGGTCAAAAGCAACACTCAGTCCCATTACACCCTGCGACAATAAATAATGATAACGCTTATTGCTTTCCTCTGCGGTAGAAAAGCCTGCATACTGGCGCATGGTCCATAGCTTTCCACGATACATGTCTGGTTGTATGCCACGTGTAAAAGGAAACGTTCCAGGCTGCTCACCGGTATCCTTTCCTGCATCAGCAGATGTGTAGAGCGATTTTATTTCTATACCACTGTCCGTATATCTTTTATCGTTATTCATCCGGCAAGTTTATCGTTTTTTTGGTAGCAAGCTGTAGTATTTTATGGCATCACCTGTTGTGTCACTCACTGCATCGTTCTGTTGTTATGGCAACAACGATGTGTTTTGTTCGCAAACATGCTGTATTAAAGTGCGGTGCAATACAACAGGTAAGATTTTATAAGGCGGGCTGTGGCACTGCTGCCCAAAGTTTCAACAGTACAAGAGTGCGACGCAAGGGACGATGCCACAAAGACCTGCAGCCGGGCTCATAATGTTATTGCATTATTTTTTTTGCTTCAAAGCTGAGCACCTGGCTCACCATATCGTGTACATTTCCCTTGGGATCGTTCATAGAGTACTCGAGCAGGTGTTTGTTTAAATCGAGGGCAGTGGCCTCGGGCGGCAGCACGTTGGCAAACTGGTTTATGACAAGTATATTTTGCTCTTTCAATGTTTTTACGGCAGTCCACGCATCATCACTTACATACACCTGCTGTGTAATGTTGTGGTTAAATTCTTCTTTGATATTACTGACCAGCACCTGCTGCATGTTTCTTGCAGTAAGCCCTGGCTGGTTTAGCCTGCTGATAATGTTTGGCAGGGCAATCCTGTCTGTAAGTATCAGCAATCTTTCGTAAGCCTGCAGGCGCATTGCATTTGCAGGCTCATTGGATGGAACTGAATTGTTCCGGTTGTTCTTTCCTATTTTGAGATATGTTATGTAAGCAGATACACCACCAATAATAACCATGGCAGCAATAAGAAGAATGAGCAGGTTTGTATCGAGCATAAAATAATTTTTGCAAAAATAGGTTTCTGTTAATCTTTTATATGTTGGATATTTTCGCAAACCGTAAACTGACAAAAGAGTGGTTTTATTGTTGGTTTGTATCTTTGTGCTTTAAATTTTCTGAACATGGAAACAGCATTACAATCACCGGTTTCTTTTACCGCGGGTGCCATTAAGGAGTTGAGAAGAGTAATGAATGAGCAGGGTGCGGATACACCTAAAAGATTACGTGTTGGTGTAAAAGGTGGTGGCTGCAGTGGTTTAAGTTATGTACTTGGTTTTGATGAGCTGCAGGATGGTGACGAATTCTTTGAGATAGAAGGTATTCCCTGCGTAATTAATAAGTCTCATGAAATGTATCTTTTTGGTATGCAGATCGACTGGCAGGATGGATTGAATAACCGTGGTTTTACATTTGAAAACCCCAACGCTTCTTCAACCTGTGGATGCGGTTCTTCCTTTGGAGTGTAACGAATAATTATTTAAATAAAAATGCCGGCAAAAGCCGGCATTTTTTATGTGCTATACCTGATGTTTTATGATGGCCTTCTGTTGCTGTTTTCTCTTTGCTGCGGTGCAGGTCTTGATGGCATGTTGCGCTGCGGCTGCGGAGCAGGCTGAAAACTACGTCCGTTGTTCCTGTTGCGGTTCATTTCCTGTCTTTGCTGAAAATTCCTGTCCTGGTTGCTGCGGTTAACGTCCGGGCGCCCAAAGTTCCTGTTATCGTCGTTACGGTTGTCGTTCCTGTTTTGCTGCGGTTGCCTGTTTTGCTGCGGTTGCCTGTTTTGCGGGGGCCTGTTATCCTGTTGATTCCTGTTATCAGAGTTTCTGTCAGGGAATCGATTATTATTTTGCGAAGGCTGCCTGCGATCTATGTTATTGCCACGCGGCTGATCATTATTGTTCCTGTTGATGTCCCTGTTATTGTTCCTGTTATCACTGATCCTGTCACGGTCATCGGGCTTTCTGTCGAAGGGCTTCTGATCATTTCTTCTTTCAGGTGTTCTGATGATACCCGGATTTCTGTTGGGCGTATTGTTATCGTGAGACTGGCTTCTTGTATCAACTCGTTTGTCATCTCCGGTTCTTTGGCGATTGATATTCACATTATTCCTGTTGATCTCTTTTTTATTGATCTGCGGCCTGTAAATATTTACTGTATTGTTGGTAACCCTTGAAGCACCCGGCCTGTTGTTGATCCTGAGTTCATTCACCCTTCTGCCGGAAAATCTTTCCACTTCCCTTCGGTCCGGCCCTGTTGCAAACCTCGTATTGCGGTAAATATTGGTATTGTTGATAATAGTTGTGTTCCTTATGATGGTGACATTTCGGCTCCTGTTTACAGCATACCTGTTGAAATTATTGTAGCCCATATAGCGCCTGGGGACAAAGCACCAGTTGTTGGCTGCTATACCACCAAAGTTAAATCCTACGCTGATGTTCATACCCGGGCTAAGGGGTGCCCATCCATAATAGTCGCCACCCGATCTCCAGCCTACCCAGGCTGGTCCCCACTGGTAACCCGGCACCCACATCCAACCATAAAACGGGTCATGCGCCCAACGGCCGTAGTGAAAAGGCGCCCATCCCCAGTTGTAATTGGAAGCCCACGTCCAGCCGTAACTGGTGTAAGCCCAATGGCCGCCGGAATAGTATGGCACAAAACCAGATTCATTGCAAATCCATACCTGGCCATAAGCGGGTGAGTTTACCCAACGGCCATAGGGACTCAGTGCATCCACAAAAACGTTGATATTTACATCGGTTTCTGAGGGGTCATCTTCATAATATTCTTCATCGTCACCTGCATAGTCATCATCATAATTTTCGTAATACCCGTCATTGTTGTCAGGGTATTGCGCAGTGGCGTTCCTGCTTGTACTGCAGGAGAGCAATGTTGTCATTGCCAGCACGGTGAATAAAGTGGTGTTGAATTTTGTTTTCATCTTGAAATATTTAGTTGTTGAATGAATAACAATTAAGTTCAATACTTGTACCAATTAAACTAACACTTGTTCATTACATACAGCTTTGACAAATTCTTATAAGAAAGGATTGTTAAGGACAGTAATAAGAGCCTCAGGGAGTTAGCACGATTTTCCGGAAATTAGAGGCCTGTGTGCGCGGAACTTATGATCAGCAACGGAAGCAGGTGAATCAATGGCATCGCAGGTGCAAGATGAGCTGCAGTACAAGTGTGCGACGCAACAGGCGATGCCATGAAAAACATCTGCCTGGCCCACAATACAAAAACAATAAACTACAAACTGTTTTCCTATATTTGCCCACCAAATTTAAACGCAAGTGGCTACAAAATTTTCCAAAGAAACGTATATGTACTGGTATGAATTAATGCAGTTAATTCGCCAGTTTGAACTGAAGGCTGAAGAGATGTATAAAATGGCGGGTAAGATCCGTGGTTTTTTCCATGCGTATATAGGCCAGGAAGCAATAGGGGCAGGGTGTATGACGGCGACAAGACAGGAAGATCCGTTTATTACGGCGTATCGCGATCATGGCCTGGCATTGGCTAAAGGCGTAAGCGCTGACGCTTGTATGGCTGAGCTGTATGGAAAAGCTACAGGTTGTGCAAAAGGTAAAGGTGGCAGTATGCACTTCTTTAGCAAAGAACATTATTTTTTTGGCGGCCATGGAATTGTGGGTGCACAAATTGGAACCGGTACCGGTTTGGCGTTTGCGGATAAATACAGGAACACCGATAATGTTACGCTATGCTTTTTTGGAGACGGCGCTGCCCGCCAGGGTATGTTGCATGAATCTTTCAACCTGGCTATGACGTGGAAGCTGCCTGTAATATACATTTGCGAAAACAACAATTACGCGATGGGTACTTCTGTTGAAAGAACCTCTAACGTAATTGATATATACAAACTTGCTGATGCGTACGATATGCCGGGCGACAAAGTTGACGGCATGAGTTGCGAAGCGGTACACGATGCGGTAGCAAGAGCGGTGAAAAGAGCAAGAGAAGGCGGTGGCCCTACATTGCTTGAAATGAAAACTTACCGCTATAAAGGTCACTCAATTTCTGACCCGCAGAAATACCGCACCAAAGAGGAGGTGGATGAATACAAGGGTCGCGATCCTCTTACGCTGGTACTGGCAACCATTAAAGAGAACAATTTTGCTACTGATGAAGAAATTGCAGCTATTGATGCACGCATCAATAATGTAGTGGAAGCGAGTGTAAAATTTGCTGAAGAAAGCCCATGGCCTGCGGAAGACGAACTGCTGAAAGATGTGTATGTAGACCAGCAGTATCCTTTTATTGTTGACTAATTTGATTATCGAATCAAACATTATAAATCCCTAATAATCATTTCAAAATTCAAACATGTCTGAGAAGAAAGTGCAGGTTGCAGAATCTGGCGATACCTTGCTTAAAATGGAAAGTTTCTGGCAGAAATATTCAAAACAACTACTGATTGGCCTGGCGGTGATAGTAATTGCAATTGGTGGCTGGTATGGCTACCAGTCGTTCGTGGTACAGCCAAAAGAAGATGAAGCGGCCAACATCATTTTTAAAGCAGAAGCAGATTTCAGGCAGGATTCGCTGGTGAGAGCGCTTAAAGGGAATACAGAAACAAGAAGTAAAGGTTTTCTATACGTTATCAATAATTTCAGCGGCACTAAAGCCGGCAACCTGGCCAAATATTATGCAGGCATCTGTTACCTAAAAACAGGCGATTTCAACAATGCTGTAAAATACCTCGCAGATTTTAATACCGATGCCAAACAAATACAGATGATGGCGTATGGTGCGCTGGGTGATGCATACGGGGAGCTTGGTAAGAATGATGATGCTGTTGCCAGCTATAAAAAAGCTGCCGCTACTTTCGATGCAGACCAGCTCAATGCATCTGAATACCTCTTTCGTGCCGGTCTTAAGCTCGAAACAATGGGTAAGAACAAAGAAGCCGTGGAAGTGTACAAAGAATTGAAAGAGAAATTCCCGCAAACAGAAAAAGGTTACCAGGCAGATAAATACATTTACCGCTTAAGTATAGAACCAAACGATTTTAGTGTAAAATAATGGCTACAAAAGGAAATAACGCTTTAAACAAAGGCATCCCCGCGCTAAAGGATGCCTTTGTAGTTATAGTAAAAACCGAATGGAACGCACCTATCGTAAACAAACTGGAAGCCGGCGCCAAAAAAATATTGAAGGAGGCAGGTATTGATACAAAGACACTGGTAGTACCGGGCGCTGTTGAAATACCATTTATTATTAAGCAATACGCCGATAGTATTCAAAACCAACCAGATGCGTTTATAGCATTGGGTACAGTAATCCGCGGAGATACACCTCATTTCGACTATGTATGCAAGGCTATTACTGACGGGGTGTTGTCGCTGAACATGATGCTTGAAGTGCCAACCATTTTTGGTGTACTGACTGTTAATGATGAGCAACAGGCCAAAGAAAGAATAGGTGGTAAACACGGCCATAAAGGAGAAGAAGCAGCAGTCACAGCCATCAAAATGATCCGCCTCAACCGTTCATTAAACAAATAGCCTTTTGTGTAGCCGGCAGCAGTAATCCTTATCAGCTGCTGTTGCGTCGCACACTTGTGCAGTAAAACCTTTTGCAGCAACGAAACTGCATTTCTAACTTGTTTAAATATTGGTTTTCAAAAGAATTTTTCATCTCACTCATCGTCGCAGCATATGAATGTGCAGATTTTTATACCATGTTTTGTAGATCAGCTTTATCCTTCTATTGCATTCAATACGGTAAAGGTTTTACGTAAAGCCGGCTGCACCGTTGAATACAATGCCAATCAAACCTGCTGCGGCCAGCCAGCCTTCAATGCCGGTTTCTGGAACGAAGCAAAAGATGTATGCAATAAATTTGTCAAAGACTTTAAAGGCAGCGATTACATTGTAACACCCAGTGCAAGCTGTACAGGTTTTGTAAGGAACTACTACGGAAAACTTTTTCAGGACTCCTCCAAAAGCAACGAAGTACGGGAGCTTGGCAGTCGCCTTTTTGAATTTTCAGAGTTTCTTACAGATGTTTTAAATTTTGACGACACCGGCGCTGTGCTTAATGGTAAAGCTACCTACCATGACAGCTGCGCTGCATTGCGTGAGTGCAGGATCAAAGAAGCACCGCGCAGGCTGCTTAGTAAAGTTTCTGGTCTTGAACTAACAGAAATGAATGATGTGGAAACATGCTGCGGTTTTGGCGGCACTTTCGCAGTTAAGTTTGAGCCCATCAGCATTGCAATGGCAGACCAAAAGGTTTCTAACGCACTGGATACACATGCAGACTACATAATCAGCACAGACATGAGTTGCCTTATGCACCTCGATGGATATATTAAAAACAAAAATGCTGCTGTTAAAACATTACACCTTGCCGATGTACTTGCAAGTGGCTGGTAACTAACATGCTCTACTTGCCAGGTAGGAAAAAGCCTTCTTTTTTTTGTATCTTCAGTTTTTGCACAAAAAACTACAGCAAATGATCACCTGGCAGGAAACACTCTTACGTTTGGTTATAGCGTCTGTACTCGGCGCACTGGTAGGCATAGAAAGAGAGCGGCTTGACTGGGCAGCCGGCTTACGCACTCACATGATTGTATGCCTGGGTTCGGCTTTGATGATGATCGTTTCTGCATTTGGTTTCCAGGACGTAGCCCATGTTCCGGATGTTGACCTTGACCCATCACGTGTAGCCGCACAGGTTGTGAGCGGTATTGGCTTTTTAGGTGCCGGCACCATTTTATTCCTGAAGAACGAAGTGGTAAAAGGTTTAACCACTGCTGCAGGTTTGTGGACGGTTGCAGGCATCGGGCTTGCAGTCGGGGGCGGCTTATACATTGCTGCAGGCATTACCACAAGCCTCGTACTTATTATCCTTGTGCTGGTAAAACCTTATAAAAAGAAATTTTCCAAACCAAAACCTATCAGGGAAATTACCATCAAAACCGATGTGGGAAATTCTCCGGTTATGCAGATAGAAAGCATAACTCGGCAGTACAATATGGAATTTACCCAGATTGTTATTCAAAAAGCAGATAAGGCCGACACAAACAATATACTCATTCGTTTTAAAAAGAAACAACACCGGAATCATTATTGCATATAAAGGAACAACTGAATAACCTGTCTGGCGTACATGAAGCAAAATACAGGACCGAATAACAGCGCTGTTGCATTACCTGGCCGGTAATCAAGACATTAACACCCATGGCATGTGGAATTTACAAACAAGACACAAGCCGGCTAACCGTTTTAATGGTATTTTATTAAGGGCTGTGGGTATTTATAACCACTGTATTTTTTGAGCAAACTTATATTTGCTTAACCAGTATCAAAAAAGCATGAGTATTCCAAAAGGGAAATTAATAGCGATAGGCGGCGCAGAAGACAAAGGCACCGATGAGCGGGAAGTGTTTCATTTGAACAACCTTAATTTTTTCGGGCTAGGCATTCTACGCCGTATTGTAGAAGAGGCGGGCGGGCCTGCGTCTCGTATTGAAGTAATCACTACAGCATCTACTATTCCTTACGAAGTTGGCAATAACTATCTCGACGCTTTTGGCAAAATTGGCTGCACCAACATCGGGCTGATGCATATCCGCGGCCGCGAAACCGTAAATGATGGCGACTTCCTTAAGCGCATCAAGGCATGTGACTGTGTAATGTTTAGTGGCGGCAATCAAATGCGTCTCACTGCAGTTTTTGGCGGTACAGAATTTCTGAAAATCATTCATAAAAGATACCAGCAGGGCAATTTTGTAATTGCAGGCACTTCTGCAGGGGCCATGGCTATGAGCAGTACCATGATCTACGAGGGCAATGCTACCAGGGCACATTTGAAAGGTGAAGTAAAAACAACTACCGGACTGCGCTTTATGGATAATGTGATCTTTGATTCTCACTTCGAAAAGCGCGGCCGCTTTGGAAGGCTTGCACAGGTAGTAGCAGCAAATCCATCGTGCATTGGTATAGGCCTGGGAGAAGATACCGGCATGCTGATTACACAGGGTGACCGGATGGAAGCAATTGGAAGCGGGCTGGTCATCATCTTAGACGGGCACAATATTCACCACACCAACATTGCCGATATACCGGAAGGCAGCCCGTTAAGCCTTGAAAACCTGGTTGTGCATTTTTGCGCAAAAGGAAATGGCTACCTGATAAAAGAAAGAAAATTTATAGAACTGATGGGCAAGGAAACGACCCCGGTAATGACGGATGTTTACTAATCGTGTGAAAGGTTTGTGCTATTGCCACTATTATAGGCCCTTTTCAACTCCGCTACAGTTTACAGAATAAGATGTGCATAGCGGTGTAGTACCGTTTACTTTTATCTTGTAAATTTTTTAAACATGAAAACAATTGCTGCTGTACTCTTTTCGGCTACGTTATTGGTAGCCTGCAATACCGCCACGCCTGATAAGTATTTCGACATAGCTGTTCTAAACTGTAACGTGCTGCATGGTTTTGCGAATGATATACTGCTACAGGAATTGCAAAACCCTGGTGTAAAACTGGTAGAAGGCAGCACCGAAAAAACCGAACCGCTCACAAGGAAAGAAGTTATTGAAAGTAAAATCAGTTATATTGAAGAAAGCTACAGCAAAGTAAGAGATTTGAAGGAAACAGCTGAAACAAAAGAAATGCTGAGTGCGTCGAAAGCTGTATATGCGTATGTATTACCGGTATATAAAAATGAATATACACAACTGGCAAAAAAGTTTGATGAAGGCGCACCTGCAGACGAGCTGGATGCAATGGCGCAACACATTACCACTACATATGCAGCAGGATTTGAGAAACTGATGACGGCACTTACTGATGCCGGAAAACCGTACGCAGCCAAAAATAACATTCCCGTAAAGTGGGATGTACAGACTTCCCCTGAGTAAATGTCGTGATCAGCCTTATTTTGGTCGTTTTTACACAGCGTTTTATTGTGTATCGTGGCCGATGTTTGCAGTACGCAATAAACATCAATAAAATAAAAATGGTTACCATGAACACACAGCAAAAACAAACAATTACCATCGAAACCATTGTACATGCACCTTTGGAAAAGGTATGGGATTATTTTACCAGTCCCGCACATATTACGCAATGGAACAATGCTTCTGAAGACTGGCATACACCCACCGCTTCCAATGATTTAAAGGTTGGCGGAAGCTTTTCTTACCGCATGGAAGCAAAGGACGGGAGTTTTGGTTTTGATTTTGGTGGTGTGTACGATGCGGTAGAGGAACATGCCCTGATAGCTTACACACTTGGTGATAACAGACAGGTAACCGTGATTTTTACTGCTGACGGCAACTCGACCAAAGTGCAGGAGAGCTTCGAAGCTGAGACCATGCATTCAGTTGAAATGCAACAGGCGGGCTGGCAGGCCATTCTCGATAATTTCAAAAAATATACTGAGCAGCATTGATACAATCAGGTACGAAGAGCGGCAGCCTTGCGGCTGCCGCTGTTCGTATATAGTAAAGCGTTATATGATCATCCATAACGTGCTTTATAAAATATAATTATTGTTGTTGCCAGCTGCTGTGCAGGTGGCATCACCTGTTGTGTCACTCACTTGTACGTTCCGTTCATTTTTCAGCAAGGCGAAGCGCTTTATTCACATCCGCATTTTGCCTGGTTGTAAATGGCAAACTAACATAGTATTCATACATATTGTGTTGCTTTGTTCTTCGCACTGCCCAATAACGCTTCAGCCGTTGAAGAGTGCGACGCAACAAAAGCTTAATACTTGTACCAATGCCCGGCTCATAATTCTTTTTCTCCTAATTTTAAACTTTTGAGATTTTAAAAACCAATAGCCAATGCCGGGAGATAGTTTATTACTCAACATTCAGGCAAAACAGCAACATACATACGATGCAATTGTGGTGGGCTCCGGCATAACAGGCGGTTGGGCCGCAAAAGAGTTGTGCGGGAAAGGTTTAAAAGTGCTTATGCTTGAACGTGGAAGAAATGTTGAACACATTAAAGACTACACGACAGCCAATTTGGCGCCGTGGGAATTTGATCATCACCTGAGACTGAGCAAAGCAGACAAAGAGCGGTCTTATGTACAAAGCAGGCATTATTCTTACCGCGAAGACAACAAACATTTTTACATTAACGATAAAGAAAATCCATACGAAGAAATCAAACGGTTTGACTGGATAAGAGGTGATGTTGTAGGTGGAAGATCTTTGCTATGGGCAAGAGCCTGCTACAGGTGGAGTGATCTTGACTTTGAAGCCAATCTAAAAGATGGTCATGGCATTGACTGGCCGATACGCTATAAAGATATTGCGCCGTGGTACGATTATGTAGAATCATTTATAGGCGTAAGTGGCTCAAAAGAAAATATCCCGCAATTACCGGATGGTATTTTTCAGCCTCCATTTGAATTGAATTGCGCGGAGCGGTCATTTAAACAAAAGATAGAACGTGCTTATACAGACAGGAAAGTAATTATTGGCAGAACAGCAAATTTAACCAGGGCAGTAAAGGGCAGGGGGCAATGCCAGGCCAGGGATCTTTGCCACCGCGGTTGCCCGTTTGGAGCTTATTTCAGCACCAATGCCAGCACAATGCCCGCCGCTTATGCTACAGGCAACCTAACCGTAAAGCCGCACTCACTTGTAAACCGTGTATTGTATGACGAAGGTAAACAGAAAGCTACCGGCGTGGAAATACTTAATACCGAAACAAATAAAACGGAAGAATATTATGCTGAAATAATCTTTTTAAATGCAGCTACAGTTGCCACTACATTTATATTGCTCAATTCAACATCAACCAGGTTTCCTGCGGGTTTGGGTAATGGCAGCGGGCAGATAGGCAGGAACCTGATGGATCATCACAAAGGTCTTTCTATTACCGCGGATATTGATGGCTTTGAAGACAGCTATTATTATGGAAGGAGACCAACGCCTGCCTATATTCCACGTTTCCGTAATGTAACAGACCAGTCTCCTGATTTTTTGCGGGGGTACCATTATGGCCTTAGTGCCTACCGCGGCCGGCAGGAGCATGATGCCGCAATCGGGTCTGCACTGAAAGAAGCTTTAGCTGAACCTGGTCAGTGGGGCATAAGTATGTATGCTTTTGGTGAGTGTTTACCATATAACGACAACAGGGTAACGTTAGATACAAACAAAAAAGACAAATGGGGCAGACCTCTTATAGCAGTTGACTGCAGCTTTAGAGAAAATGAAAACGCCATGCACAAAGACATTGCAGCTACCGGTGTTGAAATGCTGGAAGCCGCAGGCTATCGTAACATACAGGTGAATGGCAGTATTTCCTTTCCCGGTAATGCCAATCATGAAATGGGTACAGCACGCATGGGTAAATCTTCCAAAGACGCAGTATTAAATTCCTACAACCAGATGCATGAAGTACCAAACGTGTTTATAACAGATGGCAGTTGCATGACATCCGGTTCCTGTGTAAATCCATCGCTTACTTATATGGCGCTTACAGCCAGAGCATGCGATTATGCAATCAAGGCTTTGAAAAAAGGTAATATATGATGGCTACTTCAAAGCCAGCGCAATAGCTGTCCAGTCGTGTTCACCAAATCCTTTGTTTACACACTCTTGTAATTGCTGCTGCAGCACACCGCCCAAAGGCATTTCTGTGTTTTTTTCAGCGGCCTGTTCATTGATCAGGTTTACATCTTTAAGCCCCAGTTTAAGACTAAATGCGGCGGGCTCGTATGCCTGCTGTAACAAAATGTTGCCATAATTCTTATAAATGGGAGAGGCGAATAATGTGGATGTGATCATGTTCATCCAGGCTGTTGCATCAATGCCGCTTTTCTGCGCCAGGTTAATGCCTTCTGCCATGGCTTCAATAGCAGCTATAATGAGAAAATTGCTGCAGAGTTTGGCAACATTTGCCGCTTCGGTTGCTGTACCAATATTCCATACACCTGCGGCGCCTGCCGCTGTCAGCAGCGGCGTAATAGTTTCAACAGTAACCGGTTTGCCAGACACAAGAAAATTTAGCTTTTTGGCACGTGCAGCTTCTGGTCTGCCCATTACAGGCGCTGCCACATATATGTTCCTGTGCACATGGTGTAAAGAATCCAGGTATATGGCCGTGGCCGGTAGTATGGTGCTCATTGAGATATGGATTGCGCCTTCTTTCATGTTGGCAGCAAGCCCGTCTTCGCTTTTTGTTATATGGTTGAGCGCTGCATCATCTGAAACCATGGTAAAAATGACGTCGCATTGTTGTGCCAGTTCTTTTACAGTGGCACATAGTACAGCGCCTTTATTTACCAGCGGTTGTGCTTTTGCAGCAGTGCGGTTAAATACAAATAGCTGGTTGTGCTGCTCCAGTATATTTTCGGCAATAGGTGTTCCAAGATTGCCAAGACCAATAAATCCGATTTGCATAATGTAGGTGTTTTTGTCAGCTATAAAAATAAAAAACCGCTTTGATTAAAAAGCGGTTTCATTGATAACAGATAGGTTAATTAATTACTTTACTGTTTCTAAAAGGGCGTTAACTTAAGGTTGTACTGCAAAATTCACTATTTTACCCGGTACATAAAACTACATAATCATGTAGCCTAGTTTACACCTGCTCCGGCATTGATGTTTTCTTCCGGGTTTACAAAATGCAGTTTGCCGTTTCCATCTTCTGCCATTAAAATCATTCCATTACTTTCTATGCCGCGCATTTTGCGCGGTGCAAGGTTTGCAACCACCACTACTTGTTTCCCGGTAATCTCCTCCGGTTTAAAATGTTGGGCAATGCCAGACACAATGGTTCTCGTTTCAAAACCAAGATCTACAGAAAGCTTCAGCAATTTATCAGCCTTTTCCACTTTTTCTGCAGCCACAATCTTTCCAACCCGCAGATCCATTTTAGCAAAATCGTCGTAAACAATCGTTGCTTTTTTGTCCGCAGTTGTTTGCACTGCTGTTTGATTACCTGAATCATCCTTCTTACCGCCTGTTACTTCAACGGTTTTTACCAGGCCGCTCTTAAGTTTTTCTATCTGCGATGCAATTTCCGCATCTTCTATTTTTCTGAATAGCAGTTCAGGAGCCCGTAGCGTATACCCAACGCTTAGCAGTTTTGTGCTGCCTGCATTATGCCACTCAAGCATTTTTTCTACAACCTTCATCATATGCAACATTTTCTTTGCCGTGCCCGGTAAAAATGGATTGATAAGAATAGCAAGATTTGCGGTTAATTGTAAACAAAGATGAAGACAGTTATCAATCAACTTTTGTGCATCCGGGTTTGCTGCCAAAGATTTTGCAACGATCCATGGCTCTTTCTCCTGCATGTATTTATTGCCTTTACGCGCAAGATCTATTACTTCAAAAAGTGCATCTCTGAATTTGTATTGTTCAATAAAACTTTCAACCTTTTCTTTGGCGGCCTTTATATCTGCTACTACCTGTATATCTCTTTCGTCATAAACATCTTCATGCAGTTTTGGTACTTTACCGCCGCAAAGCTTGTGCATAAGCACGAAAGTCCTGTTTACAAAATTGCCGAAGATGCTTGCGAGTTCATTATTGTTCCTGTCCTGGAAATCTTTCCACGTAAAATCGTTGTCTTTATTTTCAGGTGCATTACTACAAAGCACATAGCGCAACACATCTTCACAACCCGGGAAGTCCTGTACATATTCATGCACCCATACAGCCCAGTTTCGGCTGGTAGACACTTTTTCACCCTCAATATTTAAAAATTCATTTGCGGGAACATTATCAGGCAGTACAAAATCTCCATGTGCTTTCAGCATCGATGGGAAAATGATGCAGTGAAAAACAATATTATCCTTGCCTATAAAATGCACCAGTTTTGTATCTGCCTTGCACCAGTAATCAGCCCACTTATCTGTCAGTTCTTTTGTTGCACTTATATACCCAATTGGTGCATCAAACCATACATATAATACTTTGCCATCGGCATCAGGCAAGGGTACCCTAATGCCCCAGTTACTGTCACGCGTCATAGCACGGCTTTGCAGGCCACTATCTATCCAGCTTTTACATTGTCCATACACATTATTCTTCCATTCTTTGTGTCCTTCAATGATCCATTCTTTCAGCCAGCCCTCGTATTGCTGTAAAGGAAAGTACCAGTGCTTTGTTGTTCTTTTCACCGGCACAGCATCACTGAGTGCACTACGTGGGTTGATCAGTTGTTCGGGTGATAATGAAGAACCGCATTTCTCGCATTGATCTCCGTAAGCATTAGGGTTCGCACACACAGGACAGGTGCCAACGATATACCTGTCGGCCAAAAATGTTTTTGCCTTTTCGTCGTAATACTGTTCACTTTCTTTCTCTTCAAACAAACCTTTGTTGTATAAATTCAAAAAGAAATCCTGCGATGTTTTATGGTGCACCTCGTTTGATGTTCTTGAATAAATATCAAATGAAATATGCATCTGTTCCATGCTTTCCTTTATAAGCGCATGGTATTTATCAACTACCTGTTGCGGCGTTATGCCTTCTTTCATGGCGCGAATCGTGATAGGTACACCGTGTTCATCACTGCCGCCTACAAAAACAACATCGCGCTTTTGAGCACGCTGATAACGGGCATAAATATCTGCGGGTAAATAACAGCCTGCCAGGTGGCCAATGTGTACAGGTCCGTTTGCATAAGGTAGTGCCGCCGTAATTAATATTCTCTTGTAATCATTCATTTTGTACTTGGCTTTAGCGCTTTACTCATCGCCTGTTGTGTCACTCACTTGTACACTATCTCTTTATTCAGCAACGATACTTCATTTGCGAAAGCTATACCAGGCAATGCCTGCTACAGCAAAAGACAGTTTTATAAATACAGAACAACCAAACGGCTATGAGGGTCGCAAAAATAGCCAATAAGCCGCATTTGCTAAAATCTGCCGTGTAGCAAACGAAGTTTTAATACCCGGGCAGGTGTCCTTTTTCAAACCTGCATTGCACTACTGCTGTAAAAGCACGTTAACAAGCCATACACATTCTGTAATATTGTTGCTATGAAAATACCGCCATACCTTAAGAAAGGAGATACCATCGGCATTGTTTGCCCGGCTGGGTTTATGACTGTTGAGAAAGCAACGAAATGTATAGAAACACTGAAATCCTGGGGTTTTAACGTGAGAACAGGGAAAACTTTAGGCAACCAGTTTCATTACTTTTCAGGTACAGATGAAGAGCGTTTACACGACCTGCAGCAGATGCTTGACGACAAAAATATACAGGCTATCCTTTGCGGAAGGGGAGGCTATGGCATAAGCAGGATAATCGATGACCTGGACTTTACAGCCTTTAAACGTAACCCCAAATGGTTAATAGGCTACAGTGATGTTACCATACTGCACGCACATCTGCAGCGCAGGTTGAAAATAGCATCCTTACATGCGCCTATGGCGGGGGCATTTAATGATGGTGGCGATGCAACTGAATACGTGCAGTCCATCAGGAAAGTACTTACAGGCAAAAAAATAAACTACACAACAAACGCTCATGATTACAACGTAAAAGGAGAGGGGGAAGGCCCCCTTGTTGGCGGCAATCTTTCTATCGTTTGTCATTTAATGGGTAGTAAATCAGCAATCGACACAACAAACAGCATTCTTTTCCTTGAGGACGTGGGAGAATATTTGTATAATATTGACAGGCTGTTTATGCAATTGAAAAGAGCCGGAATGCTGGATACACTCAGCGGACTTGTTATCGGCGGTTTTACGGACATGAAAGATACCGTTGTACCGTTTGGACAAAAAGTGTATGATTTGATAAAAGAAAAAATTAAAGACTACGATTACCCTGTTTGCTTCGATTTCCCGGTTAGCCATAGCGAAAGAAACTATGCTTTGAAATATGGGGCAGTACATAAACTGAAAGTGACCGGAACAAAAGTTATTTTGAAAGAAGCTGAATGACAAGCCTCTTTCTGGCATGTATTTTTCAACGTTGCTAACTAAAGTTTTAGCCATGAAGAATGAAAATAACCAATCTACCAACCCGATAACGGAAGAAAACGAAGTAGAACAAAGCAATGATGAAAGAATAGACCAGGATTTTGAAGGTTTTCCGCATGCGCCTGCTAATGAAGAAATGATAAAACCGGAAACAACAAATGAAAAGCTTACCGCAGATGTAGAAAAGAATGCGCAAACACAAGCAACCGGGGAAAATTCCTCTGACGGTTCAGGAGGTGCTTTTGAAAGTACAGAACGTGTAAGCGATGATGACAACGATGTTACCCGAATAGACGAAAAATAATATAGCTGCGGGTGTGTGCTGAATAGCGATATAGCCGTACAAGTGAGTGACACAACAAAAGCCTAATGGCAGCACTTCAGCTAAGTACATTACTTTATTTCAAGTACCGCGATCTTTCCATTGCTGCCTGCGAGGTAAACCTTGCTGCCATTTTTGGCCAGTTGGCAAACATGAAAACTTTGTCTGGAGATCAGTTGCCAATTTTTACCACCATCGGCAGAAATATCGATACCGCTTGTACCGCACGCAATGAGGTTTTGAGATGTTATATACTCTACACAACTCCGGTACCCATGTGGCGGAGTTATTGGCTTTTTCCATGTTTTACCGTTATCTGACGAGTAGGCACTGTTTCCCACAGTATCTTTATCATTGCTGAAATCGCCGCCTACAACAAACATATTTTTTCTGTAAACCGCAAGTGAATTGGCACCGGTAGATTCTTTGCCCTGCACAAGCGGCAGAAGCAACCTGATATTGCCTAAGTGACGGTTTACAGGTAGCAAAATAACGCTGGATTTAAGACCGCCGGTAACAATCATTCTTTTATACGTTGAGGTGTTTAACGCCTTGCTGTTGGTGCCGCTCGACGCAAACATTGCCTCACCACTGTCCAGCAAAGGAAGGTCGTCCTTTTTAGTCCAGGTTTCACCGTAATCATACGTTTCTGCAATAAACATTTTGCTGTTAACAGGATCGCCTATGACAATGCCATACAGATCGGTAAAATCCATCGCATCGAAAAACATTCCTTTCGAAGTATCTTCAAATACTTTATACCATGTTTTACCTGCATCTCTTGTCTTCAAAATTATAGCAGGTTCCGCAATGGCCATAATGATGGCAGTGTTACTGTCAATGGCTTCAATATCACGAAAATCTCTTTGCGCATAACCTTTTACTGTGAGCCATTGAATCGTTTTACCTCCATTTACAGAACGCGCTACTGTTCCGTTACTTCCACTTGCCCAAAAAACATTATCGTCTACAACACTTAAACCACGGAGTGAAGTTGTTTTTCCGGAATCGAGTATGGTGACCGTTGTTTGCGCAAATGGGATTTTTGCTGACAGACAAGCAAAGAACAGTACAATAATGCATTTATATTTCATGTGCAGGATTTAAAGATAGCCTTTACAATTCGCACTTCCACAACTACATTTCAGTTTACCATCGTGGTGTGTAGGACCATAATCACAGGTAAGCTCTTCGCCTTTTTTAATACGACGCAGCGCATAGAATTCAACTTTACCATAACATACCCGCATGTAAGTATTGGGGGAGCAGGAGTGGTTGATATAACGCAATTCGTTAGGGTTGACACTCGCATCCAATGCACGGCCATCGCCAAATTCAACCATGGCAACGCGTTTTGTCATTGCTGCTCTTTTTCTAGCTTCTCTTAGGCTGATGATCTCTCCCCCAAGATTGCCGATTTTCCTTTTCGGTGGTATTGTTTGTACAGCAAATGCGCCGGTGCCATCTATAAGACTTTTTTTATTGAAGATTTTGTATTGCACCATATGTTGCAAGATAAGGGATGGCGATATTAAGTAAGTACGGGAAGCGACTACACGCATGTATTTTTAGCAACCGCCGCTTACTAAATATTTTTTAAGCGAGATTAATTGAAATTTTAAAATTCTACAAATCAATTGTTTATAGTGACAAAGGTATCAAAATAAGATATTTTATGTCTTTTTAGGATATTGTTAAGTTAAAATTATTTGGACTTGATATTATTGATACGCTATTTTAGCATCAGCAAAGATCCAATATCCCTTCGTCCAAAAGTTAATGTACTAAAAGCGGGCTCCCGGTTTACTTCCGGGGGCTCAGTTTTTTTATAGCTATAATGTCTGCTCATCAGCATAACGCATACGATAGGCGTTTTTAGCGGTCTCGCCAAGCTGATCTATAAGCCTGTAGTTGACGATTATGCCAACCACAGCTCCAATTCCCGGAATAAGTTGTGCCAGTTTAGCAATGTCAATATAGTCCCTGTATTCCTGTTGAAAATTGCGCCAGTCAAATTGATTGATGTCTTCCGGCACTTGGGTGTATTTGAAACGCCAGTCTTTCATTTGTTCAAATATGTCTCTTCTATGTTGCTGGCTCGAAAAAGTAATCTGGAAAATGTGCAGGATGTATAGCCGCTCCCTGAAGTCTTTCACAGAATAGCCGTACACACTTGCTATTTCAAAAAGCATTTTCAGTTTTAATCCGAGCAGTATAGGAAAATCAGCCAGGCCCAATAAAATACCGCCTGCACCCGTTATGCCCCCTTCGGCAGAAGCTGTTTTTTTATAAAACGAAATCTTCTCATTTACTACGGCTTCACGTGCTTCAAGCGTTTCGAAAACTGCACGGTTGCCGGTTGTAAACTCAGCGCCAAATAATACGGCCTTAACCATTTGCTTTATGGTGGCTGTTACAGCCTGGTGTACTTTTTCGGGTATATAACTGTTTAACTTAACCTGCACCTTTTTGCTAAGGTTGTTGATGACTGATGGCTTACGCTGCATCTTACGTTGCCATTTTTTCATTTCCTGCACGGCGTTTAATTCATACGAATTCATAAGCATATTTTTAGACCGAAATGATCGTTGTTTAACATGTGAAAATTAACTCCTTTTTTCACCAGAGCCACCGGGGCAAAGTACATTGATAAACAAACAGCAACAGTGTGTATCAACAAAAAGGCTAATTTGTATTGCAAATACTTATATGAGAGAACAAAATTATAAAAACCATGCCCGTTATGTTTTCAGTTATCATGTCATAACAGGCATTGCCTTGCTGGCATTGATTATAGGGTCTTTTATCAATTTATATAATTCTTTTAACGACCATGGTAACCTCTATTCAGCATCGCTGATAGCACTGGTGGCAGTGATCATGGTAGCAATATTTTTGTTTGCACGCTCATTTGCATTGAAAGCACAGGATAGGGCAATAAGAGCAGAGGAAAACCTGAGGCATTATGTATTGACAGGGAGAAGACTTGATCAGAGATTATCAATGTCCCAGATTATAGCGCTACGTTTTGCTTCAGATGAAGAAATGCCTTTACTGGCGGAAAAAGCAATTGCTGAAAATCTTAGTAGTACTGCAATAAAACAAAGTGTCTTAAACTGGCGTGCAGATCATAACAGGGTTTAAATAAACGTCATGATGAATCCCTGAAACCGGTACCGAAGCAGCCTGGGTTTACAGCGTGCTGATCATTTCTGCCGTTTCTTCTTCAATACCTTCTGAGTTTACCTTGTAGCGGATAATTGTTTTACCTACTGTGAGTACCAGCAAACTACTTATGGTACAGCAGGCCATGATACCTGTCATAGGTAATGCGGTGTTATTGCTTAGCGCACTTACAGTAGCGGAACTGATAGCACCGATGCTCATCTGTATTGCGCCAAGCATTGCAGAGGCGCTGCCTGCGTTTCGTGTAAACGGTGCCAGCGAAAGTGCAGAGGCATTCGGAAAAATAAAACCCTGGCAGCATAAAAAAACAGCAATAATGATCACCGAGCCCAGCAGATTCAGCCATCCCACTATTGCAAAAACAAAAAGCGTGGCGCCGGTTATTGCCTGGCAGATTGAAGCAACCCTGATGATTTGTTCACTGCGATATTTACGCAGCAGGAAACTATTGACCTGGCTGCATGCAATTAATCCTGCCGCTATGATAGCAAATATCCAACCGTATAGTTTTTCTGAAGCATTGAACAACTGCATGAAAACGTGCGGAGAGCCGGAGATGTAAGCATACAAACCAGCCGTTGCGAGTGCGCCTGTAAAAGAATATGTGAGAAACTGAGGTTCTTTTATTACACTAATATAATTCCTGACAGTCGGTTTTACCCTAAGCGATATACTCCGGTCGGGCTTTTTGCTCTCGGGCAAAAAGAAATATACGGCCGCAAGAATGAGTGATACCATAATGGTCAAAACCACGAAAACGCTGTGCCAGCCAAATGCTGCTGTAAGATACCCCCCTGCGGTTGGCGCAATAATAGGAGACACACCAATTACCAGCATTAATTGTGAGAATACCTTGGCCGTTTCATTTACGGGAAAAAGATCTCTTACCATGGCCCGGGATGCAACCATGCCGGCACAGGATCCAAAAGCCTGCAAAAATCTTAGAATGATCAATTGATCTGCCGAAGCAGCCAGGGCGCAACCAGCAGAAGTGATGATGTACAGTATAAGACCAACACACAATGGTCTTTTGCGACCAAAGCGGTCGAGCAGAGGACCATAAATTAACTGCCCAATGGATATACCAATAAAAAAACTTGATAATGAAAGAGACACTACCGCAACGGTTGTATGAAGATCGGAGGCTATTTGTGGAAAACCTGGTAAATACATATCTATCGAAAATGGACCGATGGAAGACAACAGACCTAAGACACCAACCAGTAAAAATCTCTTATTTGTTTTCATAATCTTCAGCAAAGCTAATCCTGTTTAAAATCTACGTAAGTTTTGATTGCTACTGTCACCTGCGTTCTTTGAATAATTACTGTTCCGGGTTGAACTCTTTCCTGGGAGATCAATGGGGAGGAAGGAACCTGGTGAAAAATCACCTTGCCAGCTTACCGGTACTGTTTATTTAAACAACAGTTACCCCGCAAAGCAGGCTATAATTTTTTACATTGTAAGAACATAAAAGAAATAAATTTTATTGTACGTTTAACCCAAATTATACTGATGAAGTGTTTGTTCACACTATTGTTGTTCGTGTATGTATCAGTTGCTGCCCAACGTAACCCCGATAGCGTGTACATGCCCAATATACACGGCATAAAATTATGCCAGAATGGAAACCAGGAAGGTTACCCTATTATTACACTGGGTGCACAGGCCGCATTGGAACTGCACTTTGATGACCTGGATGCAAAAATCAGGAACTACAGTTACACCTATCAATTGTGTGATGCAGACTGGAAAATACTTGATCTGAACCAGTTGGATTATATGCAGGGTTTTACGCAAACGAGGTTAAACCAGTACCGCAATTCTTCGGTGGCGCAGGTACGTTACATTCATTACCAGGCATTATTGCCCGACAGAAGTTGCATGCCATCCAAATCCGGTAATTATTTGCTGAAAGTCTTTTTAAATGGCGATACATCTAAAATCGCGTTTACAAGACGCCTGCTTATTCTCGATAACAAACTGAATGTGGCTGCGAGAATAGCACAACCGTTCAATTCTCAATTGATGCGCACCCACCAAAAAGTGCAGTTTAGCGTTGATATTGGTAAACTCAACATCTTAAACCCCTCGCAGCAGGTAAAAGTGGTAGTGCTGCAAAATTACCTCTGGAATACAGCCGTAACGGGCAAACAGCCACAGTTTATGCGCAGCAATATTTATGAATATAATGGCGAGAGAGACTTTCTTTTCGAGGCCGGTAAAGAATACCGCTGGTTAGACCTGCAAAGCTTTCGCTACCAAAGCCCGAGGATTGCCAGCATTAACAGGAATACAGTGCCAATGGAAGTTTTTGCAAGACCAGACCTGCAACGTTCTCAGGAACGCTTCCTGATGATGCAGGATTATAACGGCGCTTACTTTATAAAAGGCACAGATGTAAACAATGCATGGTGGCAGGGTGATTATGGCAAAGTACATTTTATGTTTAAACCCAACAGTGTTATAGAGTTTAACGACAAGGATATTTTTATTATGGGTGAAATGACCGGCAATGCCATCAACGATTCCACCAAACTTACGCTGAATGAAACGACGGGCATGTATGAGATTGACCTATTGCTTAAACAGGGTTTTTACAATTATACATACGTAACTACAGACAGGACAAAAAAGAACAGTAAGCCCGAAACAGCGCTGACGGATGGCGATTACTGGGAAACGGAGAACACGTATACCGTACTGGTATATTATCGTTCGCTGGGCAACAGGTACGATGAACTGCTGGGCATTGCCACACTGGACTCAAAGTTTGGCCAGCAGTAACGCAGCAGGATAGTGCTGCAACATGAACCAACCGCACAAGAGTGCGACGCAACAAAAGATTAATAGTAGCAATGCTGCCTGGCCCATACTAAAATTTACTTTACATTTTTTAATGTCTTTGTTTTTTAAAATCATCGCTTATATTTGCAGCGGCAGGTCTTACACGACCAGCTCGCTTTGAACCTCCCCAGGGCAGGAATGCAGCAAGGATATTAGCTTGAGCGGTGCGATGTAATTAGCCTGCCATTTTTTATTGCTCAAACCTTGAAAGGGTTTTCCAAATAATATAAACTGAACAGGAAACGTTCAGTTTTTTTATTTTTAATAATTATGAACCCGGCTGTAGGATAAGTATTAAGCTGTGGTTGCGTCGCACTCTTGTACTGTAAGAATGCAATGCACCAGACGCACTGCATACTTCAGCCGATATTAACCAAAACATACAATTATTGCTGCAATGAAATATATCAGGTATTACAAATACTATTTATGCCGGGTTTTATCAAAAACCGGGCTGTTGAAAAGCATGTCGGCAACCTTTACAGCCAGGCTTGGCGATAAAAAGTTTAAAGTGCCGGTAGTTAACGGTTATGGTTACTATAACCTTTTTCCAAACCAGGAAGTGTGGATGGAAACACTGGTAAAGCAAATGATGCAAGAAAGACCCGGTGCCATTATAGATGTAGGTGTGAATATCGGGCAAACATTACTAAAGATAGCTTCTATCAATAGCAGCACCGCTTACTATGGTTTCGAACCTAATCCGCTTTGTTATGCATACTGTTCCGAACTGGTAAAAGTAAATGCCCTGAACAGCTTTAATGTATACCCCGTGGGGCTTTCCTCAAAAGCGGAAGTATTGGATCTTTATGGTGATAATGAATACGCATCAGGCGCCAGCCTGGTAGAAAACTTCAGGGTTAATACACAAAAATATTCGGTTATTCACCGTGTGCCGGTAATGCGTGGGGATGATGTATTGTTGAAAACAAATATTGAAACAATCAGCTTTATTAAGATAGACGTAGAAGGAGCTGAACTGGAAGTGATACAGGGCCTGAAAGAAACGCTTTTACAATTTAAGCCACCGGTAATCATGGAAATTTTGCCTGTATATAATACAGCAACTGAAAACGGAAAAATGAGGAAAATGAGGCAGGATGCGTTACAGCGCCTTTTGCACGAATGGCAATACAATATTTATTTAATTGACGAAAGCAATGTGAAACTGCAGTTCGTTGAAGATATACCTGTGCATGGAGATATGAACAGGACAAATTATGTGATGCTGCAAGCCGGCCAGGAAAAACAGTTTGAAAAGCTGCTATCAATGTAGGGTTTAATTTTTTCGTTTCCTGTTATCGAACAACTCTTGTTCTGTATATAACTTTCCTTCGTCTGCAGTTTTCTTAATATAAATAATTATCTGTTTGCTTAAAGAGGGTTTTTCTCTTAAAGTAGCTGTAACAACTACAGAGTCTTTATCGTAAGCAGAATCGACGATGAGACTGTTACCATCCCACTTTCCGGTATTGCTTTTAAAAAGCACCTCTTTTTGAGATAAAGGCAGATACCTGCCGTTACTCAGTTTGCCATCTAAGTTGATGTAATTATACCTTCCTTTCTTCAGACTATCCGTATACAAATGAAAATCGATGCTTTCGATTTCCTGTGCTTGTACACCGGCTGCCATCAATAATGCTGCAAATAGTAATATAAGCTTCATAACTTCTTGCTTTAACCAAAGTAATACCATTCGATATGAATGAGTCATAAATATTAAATAAAGTTGCAAACAGCAGGTGAATTGTTTTGTAAGACCTTATTCTAAATTAAATATTAACTTCGATAAAATATGTTTTACAGGCAACCGCCATTTACCACATGCGTATTATTCCTATAAATAACACATACGGCCGCAGCGAGCCCGAACTTTTAAAGGTAATGATAGAGGGCTGCAAAATAGGAGACAGGCGATGTCAGAAAGCTTTCTATGAGAAGTTTTTTGGTTACGCACTCAAAATTGTTTTCAGGTATATATATCGATACGATAAATCAGTTGATACGGTACATGATGGTTTTGTAAAGGTTTTCAAAAATATTGCTGCCTTTGAATGTACCAATGACAAAGACCTGGAGAAAATTTTGTTTGGCTGGATCAGGCGTATTATGGTAAACACCGCCATAGATGAGCTACGCAAGAATAACATGATACCTGAAATTGGCGGTATGCCTGATTACATTTGGGAAGAACCGGATGAAAGCGGCAACGCAGATCAACTGGTGCTTTACAAGGAACTGATCAAAGAAATAAAAAAACTGCCTCCTTCTTATCGTGCAGTTTTCAACATGTTTGTGTTAGATGGATTAAGTCACCTGGAAATTGCAACCTTATTGGGTATTTCTGTTGGAACTTCAAAATCGAGCCTGTCAAAGGCCCGGCATCAACTGCAAAAAAATATTTTAAAGCATTCGCTCGAAGTAAGCCATGTCGTACATCAATGAAAATATTGACGAGTTTTTTCAAAATGCGGCTGAAGACTATCCTCTCAAAACAAGCGTAGCTGACTGGGAAACATTTAGCCAAAAATTACCGCCTATTAGCAACAGGGGCAGCAAATTTGCTGATTACCGATTTGTCGTTGCTGTTTCTGCATGTATACTTTTTATTGTTGCTCCATTCAGCCTTGAAACTCCATTGCAGAAAGTGTATGCAGAAAAACATAACAGATTTGAAAATAGTGCGGCCGGAATTTTAGCAAATCATGCAGCAGCAAAAGGCCTTACAGAGAATAACAAAAATAACACACGGTCTCTTTCAGTATTTGCGGAAGAGTATTATGATGTAACTACACAGGTTGCAGAAGCAAATCAACCAAACACAGTCTTTAGGTCGGCAGATGCACGTGTTGCAAAACTGCAGGATAAACCTTTTGCCCCCGAAATAGCAAACACAGAAAACATTTTACCGCCGCAACATGATGCAGTTACGGCAGAGTTATTGTTTGAAGCAAATAAAGTTGAGACAAGCACAAAAAATACAATAAAACTGAATACCCAATCGCGCAGAAGATTGTATATAGGGGCAACACTTGCACCTGAAATTTCTAATGTAAAACACCAATCTGTAACCAAGCCAGGTTTTACCGGTGGCTTTCTCGCTGGTTATAAAGTTAACAGCAAATTACAGGTAGAAATTGGGATGGCGCTTTCGCACAAATATTATTATACAAAAGGTAAATATGCACCCCCCGATGTTATAAGAAGGGGTGAACAACCGGTAGATAACGTAAATGCATTTACAAGTGTAACGGAGATACCACTTACGTTGCAGTATAATTTCAGGAGCAGTGGCACAAGCCGTTCATTTGCTTCTGTGGGAACAATATCAAGCCTTGTACATAAAGACAGGTACAACTTTGACTATAATAAAAACGGCGAAGAGCGTTCTGGCTCCAGGCGCTATAATAAATCTGCTGACAATCTTTTTACTGCCATACAAATCAGCGCCGGGTATGAAAGAAAACTGGGCAATATTGGTAATGTAAGAATAGAGCCTTACTACCGGCTGCCGCTGAATGGTATTGGATCGGCCAACCTGCCAGTTACGAGTATTGGTATTAACTTTGGCCTTACACGTTTTATAAAATAACCAGTGCGCTTATACAATTATTGCCGGCATAATTAAAACATAAGCGGACCGAACCTTGCTGAATAAAGAACAGAACGTACAAGTGAGTGACACAACCGAAGCTTAATAGTAGCAATACTGCCGGATGCTACATTAAACTATATCATTATCTGGATAATATATCTCCTGGCCCATTTCCCCCAATCTTTCATCCTGTCCTGGAGTGTTGTCAGTAATGCTGTATTGGAAATTTTTTTGCCTTTGGCGGGTGCTTTTAAAGAAGCTTCGGGGATTTGTTCGTTATAAACTTTTGTGGCAAACCAGGTAATGTGTTCGTGCGGAATGGCGAGGCCAAGGATCATGCCCGGCAGGCCTGTAAAAGATTCGGGGCCGCCGCCCGGAATAATGCTTTCGGTGTAAAAAGCTACGATATAAATAGAGTCCATGATGAGTGCATTTGCGCGCCTGCACTCGAAACCTGCAATGGTCCTGGTTTCGTCTGTAATCTTCCAGTTTATTTTACGTGCCGTATCACTGATAAGAAACCCCTGCTCGTAAACATTTTTGCGGCTTGTACTTAGGTGCGACTGAAGATCGGTGAAAATGATATTGTCTTCTGCAGGGCTTTGCCACATGCGGTTGTTGTCAGTGTTTTCACGGCCGGGCTGGTATAAGGTTTTATCACCATTGAACGTAAGATCAAAGTAAGTGATCTTAAATTGCGGTGTTGTTTTCTTCATCAGGTCGCGCCACGCAGCATCTTCATCATCATCGAGGGCAGCATACAAATTGATCTTTTTTTCATACTCAATTCTTCCCTGCGTTAGAAAAATGGCATTTTGTGCTTTGCTTAAAAAGCCGGAAAAAAACAATGCGGTTATAATGATTACAGACTTCATGTAAAAGGTTCTTTTAAGATTATTGCATACCGGGTGCAGTAGTTCCTGCCTTAGTAAAATTCCATACAAGCGACAAAAGGAAAAATCGCTGAATGGTGCTATAAGTTCTTTGTGAGATATAATTGCTGTTAACGGTACGGTCGAAGCCAATATTCTGGTTCAGCAAATCGTGGCCGGTAACTTTTACCAGCAGGTTTTCTTTCTTCATAAACTTCTTGCCCACCCATGCGTTCCAGAGAATAACATTATTATTGGTACTGAACACTTCTGTCTTTTGCCTGAAATTAAAGTCACAATCAGAATGTATCTGGAATTTAAGTGGCAGAAATACATCGAAACTGGTGTTGATATTAAAGGTCCAGTATTTTGTGGGCAAACCTGTTTGAATAGATGATTTACTGGTAGTATAAGTGGCAGAAGGTGAAACATAAAAACTATATTTCTTTTCTTTATCCTTATTAATGTTAAGTCCCAGGGTATAACTGCCGCTGTTAGTGGTATTGAGGCTATCATTTACAATGCTCACATAACGGCTTCCGTTTACATTCGCATTAAGGCCTATTCTTGTCTCCAGCTTTTTCAACTTGATACCATAATCCATATATGCATAGATAGAGCGGTTACCATCTACATTTACCGACTGGTAAACGCGCTTGCCGGTAGACGGGTCAACAAAGTCTCTGCTGCCAATTGCATTCTGGGTAAAAGTGTAGCCCACATTTGTCCAGATGTTACGCTCAGTAAGCACTTTAAAGTCAAAAAAGCCGAGGTTGATGTTGCTTCTGAAAGCTGGTTTAAGATCGGGGTTACCAATGGCAATATTCAGCGGGTCATCATTCGTGGCTACCGGTTGTATCTGCTGAATAGATGGTTGTTCGGTGCTTCCATTGTAACGAAGGAATACCCTTCTTTGCTGGGAAAAATTATAGGAAAAATTGGCCTGCGGAAACCAATTCACAAAGCTGCGCCTGACCGTTGTTTTTGAGATCATGTCTTTCTGATCGAAACTGGTAATACCTACATTGGTACCGGCATTAAATTTCAATTTCTTCCTGAATAAACTATAATTGGCACCTGCCCGGTGTGTAAATACATTGAATGCATAATCATTGCTGAAAATACTGTCTACGATCGTATACTTACCTTCATTGCTTTTGTTATAAGAACTTCTTTCTGAATTACTGTTATTGATAACAACACCATAATTAACGACTATAGAAGAAACCTTCGACAACGGCTCGGAGTAAGTTATTTTGGAATCGAATGAAATATTCTTAGAATTATAGGCTTTGTACTGGTCGGTTATTTCATTGGTCTCTGCGCCGTTGTTAAAGAACCGGTTGTCAGCATACAAATATCCATCAGATGTGTTGTTCGAAAATTTCTCACGTAGGTTAAAAGATACAGTTCTCCCTTTTTTCTTCAGCTTCTTTTTCCAAAGAATATTACTGTTTACCGTGCGGTTATCACCAATGGTAGAAGTGTTGCGCTGGGAGTTATTGATAGGCGATTTGTCGTTGCCCAACGCTTCGGAATAATCTGTACTGCGTGTTGTTTTATGGTCTATGCCGCCGTCTGCTGTTATCCTGATAGAAGAAGTTGTATCAAATGTATATTCATAGCTGCCGTTACCACGGTTGCGTAAAATTTCGTTGGCAAAATTTTGCGTGGAATTATTGTAAAAAGAGGTTGAATCCGGCAGAATAGATTGCGCTTCTGTAGCACTGTTACCCGTTACATGCAATTGCATGATCTTATAGTTTAGGTTCAGGTTGTTTTTATCATCATTCCACTTATTGTTGTAATGTACTCCGCCTGTTTGTACCAGTGGGTATCCCTGCCCGTTGTATCTTCCGTCCCAGGAATCAAGGTCGTCTCCACCGCCTTCAATAAAGAAGTAGCCACCGGTTTCATCATAGTCTGCATTGCCCAATGGATTATCGCCAAAATTACTTTGATCCTGCCAGTTGAGGCCCGATGTACCGGTGTTTGAAACGATACCGTACAATGCAATTTTTTGCTTGTTCTTAAACGAATTGATCATCGCCTGGTTATCATGATACCCATCTGTACCTGCACCTGCATTGATCTTGCCGAAATAGCCATTCTTTTTATTGTCTTTCAACTTCAGGTTCAATGTTTTTTGCCGTTCTCCGTCATCTATACCGGTAAAATTGGCCTGGTCACTTTTTTTGTCAAAAACCTGCACTTTATCAATCATGTCTGCGCGCAGGTTCTGGGTCACAAGCGTGGGGTCATCGCCAAAAAATTCTTCCCCATCCACCAACACTTTTTGTACCTTCTCGCCCTGGGCCGTTATCTGCCCGTTTCTGTCAACCTGTATACCAGGTAGTTTCTTCAGCAGGTCTTCTACAGATGCGTTTGGCTGTACGCGAAAACTATCTGCATTATATTCAGTGGTGTCACCCTTTACACGTATGGCGCTTATAGTTTGCCGTACAATCACCTCCTGCAAAAGGTTTGCTTTCAGAATAACAGGTATGGTGCCAAGATCCATGGCTGCGGCTGAGTCTTTTATGGTTAGATTTTCAACATAGTCCGCATATTTGGGATAGGTGATCAGCAATACGTATTTGCCGGTATCAATACCTTTTAATTCAAACGCGCCATTCGTATTGGTTCGGGTAAATTTTACAAGTATCGAATCTTTGCCGCGCAACAGTGCAACGGTGGTATTAGCAAGGTTTTCCCGGCTGCTTGTATCTCTTATGATTCCTTTTACAGAAGAGGTTTGCGCATATGATACAGTTGAAAAAAAGACGACCGTAAAAAGCAATAACAGGTTTCTTTTCATACGTTGGTAAAAGGTTAAGTTGCAGTAAACTGCAATTATGTAATTACTATGTACCAGGCTGTTGAATAAGCATCAGGCATCCGTTGCGTCGCACTCTTCAACTGCAGGAACTTATTTGAGCAAAGCGAAAACAGGAACGATCTCCGCGCAAATGATTGCCGGCAGTGCTATCGTTGCTTGTTTTCTACGTTTTCAGCATATACCTGCATCTGATCTGCAGCCATTCATCTCCTGAAAATCTTACGCCCATGCAAAAAGCAATTCTGTATTTCAGCAGTTTTTTGTTCACAAAAACCAATAGTCGAAGAATAAAAATGTTTGCAAGGAAAAAGCCTGAAAAATCGCACAAATCATTGAAGCACAGTCCTGGTTATAACGCCGTGAAATTGTGTAAATAAATGCAGAAAGCAATTTTACTATTCCTAATTTTACGTTAATGGTTCTTATATACTTTAAACGGTTAGCACATGCCAGCGAAATCAAATTCAGCTAAGACACAATCAAAAGGTGATTCCATAAAAAAAACGAAAAAAAATTTGAAGCACGACAACAGTGATCAGCAGCCTATACAAAATACACCTCCCAAATACGAGGATATACATTTTGTTGACAGTACAAAACCTGTATGGAATTATTCCTTGTTTTCGCAGGAAGACATTCAAAACTTTCAGCAGGGCACACACTACAGGTTATACGAACTGTTTGGCAATAAACAACTGAATGTACTGGGTACACCAGGTACCTATTTTGCTGTATGGGCACCAAACGCTACACAGGTAAGCGTTACAGGAAATTTTAATAACTGGGAAAAAGATGCCCATCAGCTTTTTGTACGGTTAGATCACTCAGGTATATGGGAAGGTTTTATACCGCATGTTGTAGCCGGGGAATCATACAAATATCACATACACGGTTTCCAGGGCATACAACTTGACAAGGGAGACCCTTTTGCCCATTTATGGGAAATGCGCCCTTTAACAGCATCCATTACATGGGGCACTTTTTATGAGTGGAAAGATGAAGCATGGATGCAGCAAAGAACGGAGCACAATAAACTTACAGCTCCCTGGAGCGTGTACGAAGTGCACCTCGCAAGCTGGATGCGGCCAGATAAATTTGATGAAGAGTCTTACAATACCTATGCGCAAATAACTGAGAGACTTGTTCCCTATGTAAAGGAAATGGGTTTTACCCATGTTGAATTCATGCCTGTTATGGAACACCCTTTCGACGGAAGCTGGGGATACCAGGGCACCGGATTTTTCGCACCCACTTCACGTTTTGGTGCTCCCCAGGATTTTGCTGCTATGGTAGACGCATTTCACCAGGCCGGCATTGGTGTAATACTCGATTGGGTTCCTTCGCATTTCCCGTACGATTCACATGGACTCTTTATGTTCGATGGCACGCATACATATGAATATGCAGACATGCGAAAGGGCTATCACCCGGACTGGAATTCCTATATTTTCAATTATGCACGGGGCGAGGTAAAAAGTTTTCTTATCAGCAGCGCCAGGTTCTGGTGCGACCGCTTTCATGCAGACGGTTTGCGTGTAGATGCAGTAAGTTCAATGCTGCGGCTCGATTACAGCCGCAATGCAGGACAGTGGGAACCCAATGAATTTGGCGGCAATGGTAACCTGGAAGCCATTGAGTTCATCAAAGACCTCAACGCTACTTTATACAGGGATTTCTCCGGCATACAAACAATAGCAGAAGAAGCTACCGATTGGCCAAAGATCAGTAAACCGTTGTACGATGGCGGCCTCGGCTTTGGTATGAAATGGATGATGGGCTGGATGCATGATACGCTCGATTACTTCAAAATGGATCCAATCTACCGACAGTTCCACCAGGATAAATTCAGCTTTAGCATGATGTATTTTCACGACGAAAATTTCATGCTTCCGTTAAGCCACGACGAAGTGGTTCATGGCAAAAGTCCCATGCTGTACAAAATGCCTGGCGATGATTGGCAAAAATTTGCCAACCTGCGTTTGCTATACACCTACATGTTCACACATCCTGGTGGCAAACTACTCTTCATGGGCAATGAGTTTGCAGCAACTACCGAATGGAATTACAAAAGCGAACTGCAGTGGAACCTCCTCAATTTTGTAAGCCATGGCGGCATGAAATATTGCATCCAAAAACTGAACGAATTATACCGGGGCGAGCCTGCATTGCACGAAAAACAATTCGATCCCGGTGGTTTCGAATGGGTAGACCTCAATCATCGGGCAGATACAGTACTAAGTTTCAGAAGAAAAGGAGAGAACCCCAAAGACGACATCGTTGTTATTTTAAATATGACGCCGCTGGTACGCAACAATTGGGAAGTACATGTACACGGCAAAAACAACTGGAAAGAAATTTTCAACAGCGACAGCAAAGAATTCTGGGGTACCGGTGATGTTTTCAACCCCGAGATCAAAGCTGAAATGGTTGACGGAGATGATAACTGGTATAAGTTAAAAATTCACCTGCCCGCCCTCAGTGCAGTTGTAATAAAGTAATAAAATACTGTAGCGCCTATGTAAAGTTTGTAGTAAATTTTTACTCATATTTACAGCCACGCTACTACCATGATTCCTAACTGGCTAAAACATTCCAAGACTAACCTTGTACTGCTCTTTGATAGCAACGGCAACGTCAGGGAGTACAATGATGCGCTGGCAAAAGCTTTTTGCGTTTCCGGTAAACTCCTGTTTACCAGCGAAATCTTTACCGGCACTGAGTTTGAAGAATTTCAACATCTGAGCAATGTAGTATTAAACGACTCTTTCGCTCATATCGAATTTATTTCGCACGATCCGCAGAGCAATCTTTACACATGGGAATTTACCCTTTTTACTGAAAACATCATCATTGGCATCGCCCAGCAAAACAGTGTAACCAAAAGAACACAGTCTATCATTAAAGAATCCCATCTTATTGATAGCTTCATGAACAACAGTCCCGCCTCCGCGTGGATCTGCGATGCCGCAGGCCGGCTCCTGAACATGAACAGGTACTATCTTGCCTTCACAGGGCTTTCCATAAACGATATTGGCAAAAGCCTGTGGGACATCTTTCCGCAACACCTTGCAGATTTATACCAGCTCAACAATAATATTGTGCTTACTACGCAAAAAGTGCTGAAAACAGAAGAAATCAGCATCGACCTGAAAGGCAGAACCAGGAACTTCCTGGTATATAAATTCCCGCTTACAACAATTGATCATAATAAACTCGTCGGCGGCTGGGCCATCGATATTACCGAGTTAAAAGCAGCAGAGCAAAAAGTTTACGAGCACGATCTGAAAATAAAGGAACTCGCATTTTTACAGTCGCACGAAGTAAGAAGGCCACTGGCAAATATGTTAGGTTTACTCGAGCTTATCAGGACAGATGTAAGCAATGTTATAGAACCATCATTAAAAGATATGCTGCTGTACATTCAGCTAAGCGCAACAGAACTGGATAATGAAATAAAGCGTGTGATAGACAGGCTGCAGGCGTAAAAAATAATGTTACCGGCAGTATATCTTTTGGCATCGCCTGTTGTGTCACTCACTTGTACGTTCCACTCTTATGGCAGCTTTGGCGATCACAAATACCAACTGGCTTAACACCGCTCATTACCGTATTGTAGTTGCGATTGTTTTATATTTATTGTTCTGATTATCTTTTATTAAAGTAGTACCGCGCCTGCAAACCCCACGCAAAGAAATGTTGCTTTGTACTATAGTTTTTCGTTACGCTGCCAGGAGAATATTGCGCCTGCGGGCCAAACGTAAGTGTGTGATCATTGTGGAACCGCAAGTTGGCGTTTAAACCAACCAAAAAGTTTATCTGTGTTTTATTCAGCACGTCGTTGTTCTTATAAAAAGCCTGGTTATAACTGTCATAAATAAGTGCATCAGCACTAACAAGTCTCAATAAAGAAAAGCCTGCATCTGTGTTAAAGTAAAGCCTTTTATTATTGGTAAAACGATAACTGTAAAAAACCGGCACTCTTATAAAACGATACGTATTCGTTTGAGTAATATTGCCGCCGGCCGTATAAAAATTATCCAGCCTCGTTGATATTTGCGAGTTGTTGTAATTAAAATTGCCACCGGAGTCTTTCATAATGCCGGTCTGTATCTGCGTTTTCATTTGCAGGTATTCAATGCCCGCACTAATGCTGCTTCGTGGGCCAACAGGTTTTGTTGCCACCACACCTATTGCAAAAGATAACCTGGCCTTTACATCTTTTGCTTTGTTTTCATACACAAGGCTATCCCGCAAATATCCGTTTGCTGGCATGCCGGTTAGTTGCTCTGCGTAGGCCTTGTCCGCACCCGATAATCCGAGGTTAAATTTTTCAATCACATCACTCTTTCCATAAAAGGCTGTTAACCCAAGACTGATTTTCTTCTGTTTGTTAGCAGCGTTTTTTATATCGCGTTTAGTTGCTTCGGCAGTCACTTTTTTTGAAGTGTCAGGCATTATCAGTTTTTTGCTACTTCCATCATTTTTTTCAATTACCAGTGAGGTTCCGGCGCTTTGAGTAACGCTAACATGATCATCTGGCAGTTCGGTTGTTTGGTATGTTTCCGGGTCGGCTGTTTCTTTTTGCTTACTGATTGTTGGTTCTTCTGTTCCTGCAAAAAATTTTCCCGTTGCATTCTTGTCCGTATTCTTTTCATTGTTCGTGCGTAATACATCATCAGGGGTTGGATGATTGATAGCAGCCCGGCGTGTTGGGTTGCCTGTGTTTTTTGCTGTGGCTATGGCGTTAGGCAAAATTCTTTTTGCTGATTTTTCGGTTGCTGCAGGCTGCTCATTACTTTGTTTTTCCTCCCGGGCTATTGCTGCTGCTCCACTGGCATCAGGATTGGCAGGCGGGATGCGCTTAGTTTTTGTTATGGCTGCGTTGCTGTCTTCAAATCTTACAACAGTTGCAGCATAATTGCCGGAATAAAATTTATAATACACAAAATAGCCGCACACCGCAAAACCGGTAAGCAATAAGAAAAATGCAAAAAATCTTCTTCTCCGGTTGCTTTTGGGTATGCGCTTTTCAAGCGTTTCCCACACAGGTGCAGATGGAGTGATCTTCAACTCATCCATCAGATCTTTTACCTGTTTTTCAAATTCATTTTCCGGCATATCTTTCTTTTTTTACACCAACACTACTTTTGTGTTCCAGCCAGCTTGTTAATAAAGTTCTGGCCCTCATGTATTGAGATCTTGATGTACCCTCATGAATACCGAGCATTTTACCGATCTCCACGTGCGTATAGCCTTCCACCGCATGCAGGTTAAAGATTGCCTGGTAGCCTGTTGGCAACTGTCTTATCATGTCGGCAAGTTCTTTGGCGTTTAAAACAACAAGTGGAGTTGCTTCCTCAACGGGATGCATGGATACATCATCATAGGTGAATTCATAACTGTAAGGTTGATTTTTTTTGAGGTAATTGAGTGATGTCCTGACCATAATAGCCCTTATCCAGGCACCCAGTTCTCCATCAAAACGATATTGGTGCAGGTTTTTATACACTTTAATAAATCCTTCCTGCAAAACATCTTCTGCATCATTTACAGATTTGGTATATCGGTAGCAAACGGCCATCATTTGCGGCGCAAACAGGTCGTACAACTCCCGTTGAGCCGCAGGCAGGCATCTTAAACAGTCTTTTACCAGTCTTTTTTCATCCATCCGGGAGCTGTATGTTTATGCTGACACGGTATTGATAAAAAGCGTTGCATGTAAAAAATATTTTTACAGGCATATTTCACCGTAAGCATTATTGCTGCGGGCAGGTAATAAAAAAACATGCGCCGTGCCACAGTATATGCTGCGTGATGATGATAATGTGTATCAGTAATTAACCTGAACGAAAGAGACGACAGAAGTGTTTGTTACCACCTGAAAAGTTGTTCATATAATTGTTAAACGGAAAGGCATTGATTGAATTTTCGCTTCAATCTTCGCACTGCTGAATAAAGCATCAACAGTACAAGAGTGCGACGCAACGAAAGCCGGGCTTTGTAATGCAGCCGGGTTCATAAAAAAACTTTTCGTATACCTGCGTGTGATGCATCAGATAACGAACACGTTTTCGGCAAACTTCTGGCTTACACTCGAGGTTTTCCCGTTTACCTCAATGTCGATGGTTGCATCAAACTCGTGGCGTGCGGTTACTTTTATCTTGCTGCTGAGCCCGAGCCCAACCTTTACCGCATATTGCAAAAAAGATGCACTATTATCTTTTACAGCAATTAGTTTGCAGGTTTTACCTACCGCTACTTCTGATAATGTTTTGCGGGTCTGCATTTTAAGTTCGCCCCTGGCATTGGGGATAGGATCTCCATGAGGATCGAACTCAGGATAGGCCAGGAATTTTTCGAGCTTTTCAATCAGTTTCACAGAATGAATATGCTCAAGCTGTTCAGCCACTTCGTGTACTTCATCCCATGTAAACTCGAGGCATTCATATAAGAAGGTTTCCCATAGGCGATGTTTGCGGATGATCTCAATCGCCTGCTTTTTGCCAAAAGTTGTCAACGAAACTTTACCGTATTTCTCGTAATGGATCAGCTTTTTTTCTTTCAGTTTTTTCAGCATATCGTTTGCTGTAGCCGGCTTTACATTGAGCGTACCCGCAATCTCGTTTGTTCCTGCCTCTGATTTACCGGCGGTTTCAGCAGTTAGGTGGAACAAGGCTTTTAAATAATTTTCTTCTGTTTGCGAAAGCATGTTGTAAATGTAAGAAAGTAGATCAAAAATTAATTTTGTTAGACTAATCTAACTTTATACTTTTGTCTGCAAAACACTACATTGAAGACCAGCCTATACTTACCGCCAATATTTATTTTTACGCTGCTCAGTTTAAGCTTACAAGCGCAGGTAAAATTATCCGGCACTGTAACAACCGAAGGTTTTCCTGCACAGGGAGCAACGGTACGTATTGCTGAACTTCACCGGCAGACTTTAACCGGCAACAAGGGAGATTTTTTGTTTGCAGATATTCCTGCAGGCCTTTATACAATAACTGCCAATTATATTGGCTGCAACATGCATGAACAAAAGCTTTTTATTGATTCATCAGCGTTTACGCTAAACATTGCACTTTCAAAAACAGACAATAAACTGGAGGAAGTGGTGGTAACAGGCGTTTTCAAAGGATTGCTTGTTAAAGAAAACCCGGTGGCTATAACGAGTGTGTCGTTAAAAAAAATAGACCAGTCTGTTGAAACAAACATTATAGATGCGCTTGTTAAAAATGTACCTGGCCTCAACGTTGTAAAGACCGGCCCCAATGTCTCCAAGCCATTTATACGTGGCCTTGGCTATAACCGTGTGTTGACTTTATACGACGGCATAAGACAGGAAGGCCAGCAATGGGGCGACGAACACAGTATTGAAGTTGACGGCTACAACATAGAGAAAGCCGAAGTAATCAAGGGGCCTGCAAGTCTTATGTATGGCTCCGATGCATTGGCAGGCGTAGTGAGTCTATACCCGCAAAAACCGGAAAGTGCTGATAGTAAATTACACGGCAGAATCGTTTCTGAGTACCAGTCTAACAATAACCTTATTGGCAATGGCGTACAGGTCAATTATAACAATGGCCGGTTTTCATTTGCATTGACTGGCTCTGCACGATATGCAAAAAACTATCGCAACGCGTTGGAAGGCCGCGTGTATAACACCGGTTTCCGCGAAAAAAGCTTTTCTGTTTTTACAGGTTACACTACCAAAGCCGGCTATAGCCATTTGCGCTATACGTATTACAATAACCAGCAGGGTATACCGGATGGCAGCAGGGATTCTCTCACAAGAAAATTTACCTACCAGCAGTTTGAAGCAGGGGAGGATACAGTTAGCAAACGACCCCTTGCAGATGACGCAATGCTAAACAGTTACCGGCTTTCGCCACTGCACCAGCATATAGCACACCAGCGGTTATATACCCATCATTATTACAAAGCAGGCAACGGCAGCATTGATGTACTGCTGGGCTTGCAGCAAAACACCCGCAAAGAATATAACCACCCTACCGTGCCTGATAAGCCTGGTATGTTTGTAAAACTCAACACAATCAACTATGGCATCAGGTATAATACGCCTAAAATTTCCGGGTTTGAAACAGCGATCGGCATCAATGGTATGCTGCAAACCAACAGCAGCATCGACGCTACTGACTTTCCTATCCCGGACTATCAGTTGAAAGACGCCGGGCTATTTATTTATACCAAATGGAAAAAAGAAAAACTTACCGTTAGCGGCGGTATTCGATACGATGTAAGAAAGATCAACTGGGAAAATTTCTATGTAAAAAACAACCCGCTTTCCGGTTTTGATGGTAAGGTAACCGGTGCTGACACCATGGGTGCAACTTTGCAGTTTCCTGCTTACAACAAAACATTTCACGGTGTATCTGCAAGTGCAGGCTTTACATTGCAGTTAAGCAACAAACTTAATCTTAAGATCAATGTTGGCAGGGGTTACCGCTCTCCAAATATTACCGAGATGGCTTCAAACGGGCTAGATCCGGGAGCACACATTATCTACCTCGGCAACAGGAATTTTAAACCGGAATTTTCTTTGCAGGAAGATGTAGGCCTGAATTTCAACAGCACAAATTTATCCGCAGAACTGAGTGTGTTTAACAACCATATCAAAAACTATATTTACCTGTCATTGCTGGCAGATGAAAATGGCAATGCCATTACAGATGCACAGGGAAACAAAACATACCAGTATCGTCAATCCTCCGCGTGGTTGTATGGCGCAGAATTCTTTGCCTCATTTCATCCCCGCTATATCAAAGGTTTTGTTTTCGACAATAGTCTTTCCGTTGTATATGGCATCAACACAGATGAAGCTGTAAAAGGCAAAGGAATACAGGGGGCATACTTACCGCTTATGCCGCCATTAAAATGGCAAAGCACCATCATGCAAAAAATTGAAACAGGTCATGCGCTCATAACAACCGTTTCTGTAAAGGCCGAGCTTGAATATGTGGCAACACAGAACAGGTATTTAGGCCTCAACAACACAGAAACGAAAACACCTGGCTATACGCTTTTAAACGCCGGCCTGCATACAACTATACAATACAGTAAGGCAAAAAGCCTGCAGTTGTATCTCATCGCCAATAATCTTTTAAACAACACTTACCAGTCTCATTTAAGCAGGCTAAAATATTTCGAATATTATACAGCATCACCTGCAGGAACTTTTGGCATGTACAACATGGGCAGAAATGTATGTATAAAACTGGTGCTCCCTTTTTAGATAAAAAAATAAATATAATGTTGGGTGGTCAGCTGTATTACTACTATCAACACCTGTTGTGTCACTCACTTATACGTTCGGTACATTAGTCGGCACTGTGCAAGCACGCTTATTTCAATAAACGTTGTTGCCTGGCAGTACAGCTTACAGTAATAAAAAAACCACAACCTGTAAAGTTGTGGTTTAAGTATAACAAGCAGTAATCCTAAAATGTATAGCGAATGCCCGTACCGCCCCATCCACCTTCGAAGTAGTTATACCCCACAAAGTTGAAAGAAGGCTGCCAGTCCAGGAATATGTCTATCGGCACCCCTTTGAATTTATAATCAAGTCCGCCAATGCCGTCAATACCTATAGCAATACCGCCATCCCTGTCAGGGTAATCTTTTTTCCATTTATTGCTCCAGAAGCCAACGTGTACGCCAGGGCCGGCATACCATTTCAAACCATCTACGCCAGGTATATCGCCATGAAATTCATACAACGCAGTTGCCCGGGAGCCGTAATTCCAAAAATAAGCCAGCCCTTCAACTGCGCGGTTTTCCTTTACAAAATGCTTGATGGTAAATGCCGCAGGATAAATTTTTACACCAATAGCAGTGGTGTATTCGCTGCTCGTATTTTGTGCATTGGAAGTAAATGCAAAGCTTGTTACAACAAGGAGTACAAAGATTATTCGTTTCATAGTTGTGCTAATTAATAAATGGTGTCTTTTTGAATATGATGCAATAATATGCATGAAACGATGCATACATGTTCTATGTTATCAAATAACTTGTTAAAGTAAAGCTTATCCCCAGTGTGGAAAAATGCAGTAAAGTTGACAGGGAGATCTTATTTTATCCTGTATGTGAATTTAAACGTTAACAGGCTTGCCTTATCACCCTTTACGGCTTCGCCGCTCAGTAATGGTTTTACTCCCCCCTGGTATTGTAAACCAACAGAGAGCTTATTCAGGTCGTAGTTAAGACCTGCTGTATATCTTATATCTATTTTTCTTACATCAACCTGTTTGCTGTAAACGGGTGCCGCAGAAGGAGTAGGTATAAGTGTTCCGACATCGGTAAGGGCAACCCGGTCGCTGTTAAAATCATAGGGCTCAAGTGTAGTGTAACTTTTAGAAGAAAGCAGTCTTGATGCCTGTAAACCTGCACTAAACGACATGCGTTTTGTAAAATGAATACCGGCCTGTAAAGAAAGATCAGCATAATAAAGCCGCTTAAAATTGAGCGTCTCGTTGTACCTGCTTACATCAGATGATGTGTCGTTAATGTATACCGTCTTTTTCACACCACTTGTATTTGTAGACACAGGAGAGAAGAGCGCCAAACCTCCGCTCACAAAAACCACAGGCGAGACTTTGTATTTCACCTCTATCACAGGGTACGGTTGCAATCCTTTTGATATATTGCTCAATGAAAAATTCATACCAGCGCCAACACTGTATTGCCAGGCATGCGTGTTCTTGCCGGTTGTATTTTTCTTAGCTGCAACTTGTTGCGTCTGCGTGTTTTCAGTCTTATCAACCACTGCATTTTCCTGTGTATTGGTTTCATTGCTCACCAAATCCTTCGCCGCTGGCTCGTTCCCGCGTTTAAAATCAGTCGATGCACCGTCATTGATCTTCGTGTTTTGCGTAATATATCCGGGATCTGCTATAACCGGGGTTTTTGTAACCGGTTCAGATTTACCACGCACCATTTGCCTGTCAGGTTCGTCAGCACGCCTTACCGGTATAAAACGTTTACTTTCTCCTTCCTGGTTTGTATAACCATGCCTGCTTGCTTTCGCCCCATCAGCAACAGCGAGCGTACTGCTGTTTTGTTCAACCCCATTTGTGTTTGGTGTATTTTTTTGAGTTTCACCGCCTGCTGCTTTTTGCACCGTATTATTTGCAGCAGCTGTGGTAACTTGTTGCCGCATGTCGTCTCTCCTGGATTGAATTGTAAACAGTACCAGCGCTGTGCCCACAACAACAGATGCCACCCAGAATGCAAACCTTCGTTTTGTTCTTTTTGATGATACCGGCATCTCGGCGTCAAGCAGCTGGCGCATGCTGTTCCAGCCTTCATCCGCAGAAACTGGCGGCTGGTCATCCGGTTCGTTATCAAAAAAATAATATCTCAGGTCTTCACTCATATTTTGTAAGTTTTTTGCGGGCTGGTTATCTGCAGGCTTTCTCGTAACCTTTTACGTGCTTCAGAAAGATGCCAGCGGCTCGTGGTTTCCGTTATGTCCAGGTGCAATGCGATTTCTTTGTGTGAAAAGCCGTCAAAGGCAAATAGGTTAACAACGGTCCTGGTGATTGTGGGAAGCGCCTGCAGATGCCTCATCAGCTCTTCATGCTTCCAGCGGTGTTGCAAAGCAAAATCTTCATCACCCTGCTCCTGGATCTGGTCTATATGAACCAGCCTGATATCTTTCTTTGTGCTACGTAAATGATCAATGGCGGTGTTGATTACAATTGTTTTCAGCCAGGATTTAAACTGGCCGAGATTTTCTCTGTAAAGAGCAATATGTTTAAACGCTTTTAGAAATGCATCATTCACTATCGTAAGCGCCACATGATGATCGCATGAGTATCGCTGCGCAAGCCGGAACATATCTGCATAATAAAACCTATACAGTTTTTCCTGCGCAGTTCGTCGGTTCTGCCGGCAGTCTTCCAGTATTACCTGTAACTCCTCTTGCGTCAAAATATAGATTGTTTAAAAGGTGTTGCAAAAATGTATTAATTCATGCAACACCTTATACACTATTTTTTAAATGAAATTGTTTTTGTGATTTTATTAGCAGCTACCGTACTGTCAATAAAAGTAACCTTCAGTACAGAATCATTTAACGTTAAAACCTTCCACGAAACATACCTGGATGCAGGGTTTACGATTGCTAACTGGATAGAGTCCACATCAGTTTTATAGCCCCAGTAACCGTTACTGTAATTGAAAACAGTAGAATCGCACTTTACCGTGCCGTCCCTTAATTCAAACACACCATTGGCGCCAAAAAGGGTCATATCGTCAGTCATGCATGCGCTGAGCAAACTGCTGTCTCCACCGGGCGTTTCTTTTTTAGGTGTGGTAATGTCAACGATTTTCCAGTCTGTTTGTATCAGCTTCTGAACCTTTTCCGGCAACGGTTCAGGGTCAGGGTTTTTACACGCACCAAATGCCAATCCCGCCAGTACACTCACTGCAAGATATCTTACAAGCTTTTGCTTTTTCATATAAATATTCATGTGTTAATCTTGAAAAAAACTCCCGGGATTGTTATTAATAACGGGCACACAAAAGCAAACGTTGGGTCATATAAAAAAAAAGTAGAAATGTATTTTGGGTGTCAGCAATGGTATTTCATGGCATCGCCGCTTGCGTCGCACTCTTGTACAGCAGAAAACTATGGAGCAAACGCGAAGACCGCAGCGGAGGTTTTAGATTACAGGCTTCAAAATTGGCGTAATCAAATTACTTGTGATGTTTGCAGGTGTTTCAGTTCTTCTTTGGCCAGGCTTATAAAAGTGCGGTTGTGTTTTCTCTCCCTGCTGCTCAATTGTTGCTCTTCTTCAGCAATAGTTTTAAAGAGCTGCCTGGCTTCTCCTGGTCGGTTATCCCTTATCAGAAAAAGGCCATACTGGTATCGTGCCTCGAAGTTTGAAAATCTTGCTTTCATGCTTCCGTACTCTTTTTCTGCCTGCGCCTTGTTGCCAGTGTGTTCCAATGCCAGTGCATATGCTATGTGCGCTTTCGAACGTGCAAACTGCGGTATGTTGTAAATCTTTTGTGCCAGCGAAAGAATAGGGACGTAGTTCTTTTTGATGCCGTAAGCTACAATCAGTTGGGCAATCACATATTCATTTTCTGAAAAATTACCCGTAAGGCTGTTCTCATATAATTCAATGGCTTTGTCCGTGGTCCCTGCAGCAAGGTAAGCATCAGCCAAAAGAATACGGTTATTAAATGTGTCGCTGAACTGAAGCTGTTTTTCCAGTTTCCGTATTTTCCCGGCAGGGTTTACAATTGTACTTACTCCGGCCTGAACGTTTTGAATCTCGTTCCCCGAAAACATTTCTGTAAAAATGTACGCAACACATCCTATCAACGGGAGGAAAACAATCAGCCAGATCCATTTTTGCTCATTACCTTTTTTTAAACAATGTATCACACAAATGGCCTGCAGAATGATAATGATGTAATAATAATTGCCGATTAAAAAAGGCATGTGCTTTAGGGTTAAATTTTAGCGATTAGAACCCAAAACAAAATAATTCCCGGGTAATCCCAAAATTTTTTATCTAAAGCCATCTTGCACAAATACTATTTCTTAGCCGTCTTAAGCTTCTTTTTTTCACCTGGTAACTCATCGCCAAATAAAACTCCCCATTGTTTAAACTGCTCACTTCGGTCAAATATAATTTTAAAGACCGCTATAAGAGGCAGCGAAAGAAACATGCCCGGGATACCAGCCAGCGCACCTCCTACAAAAACGCCTGCAAGGCTGGCCAGTGCATTGATTTTTATTTTTCCGCCTACTATTCTCGGCATCAGTATATTGTTGTCTAAAAACTGTACTACGGCTATAGCGATCAACACAGTTAATACCGGGCCCAGTTCCTCAGAAGAACTTAACGTAAGAAGAACACCTATTATATTGCCGAATAAGGCTCCTATATATGGTATAAGGTTTAAAATCGCGAAAATAACGCCTATTAGTAATGCATGCTGTATACCAAATAGCATCAAGGCAACCCCGAGCAGGATTGTGATGTACGTTATTTGTATCAGCAAGCCAACCAAATAACTTTTGATCATAGACTCTGTCTCGTGAATCACTTCTCTCACTTTTGCATAATGATCTTTTGGAAACCATAAGAAGATGAACTTCACAAGAATGTCTTTGTAATAAAGAATGAGGAAAGTATAAATTGGCAGCAAGCCAAAAAAGATCAAAACAGAACCTACAGAACCAGCAGCCCCGCCTAACACGTTACCAGCAGAATCAAGCATCTTTTGGCTCTGCTGGTTTACAATATCGGTTTGCTGGTCTTCAGACATACCCGTTTTTTCACTGAACCATTTACTCAGGGAATCGATGTGCTTTAAAATATTCTCTTTTATCGAAGGAAAATCACTGATTACCGGTTTCAACTGCGATGAAATAAACAAAACGATCAGGACTGTTACAATAATCATTACCAGCAACGACATAACAATTGCCAGCACACGGGGGATTTTTTTACTCACTAAAAACCTGTAAACCGGCAACAACACAATGCTCATAAAGAAAGCCATGAGCAGCGGCATAATGATCTGCTGACCCTGTATAATAACAAAACCCAGTATTACAAGGCCCATTAGTTCAATAGACCGTCTTACAGTTAGTGGAAGTGTATGCATATTGTAAAAATATTATGGTGTGTATTATGTTGGTGTCCGACTATAAAACAAAGATTAAGCCTATTCACAAAACAGGGCGCCCGTGGAATAAACGCAGGTGTGGTACAGAACAACCGTTATTAATAAAAAATGCTCATGTAGCCGGGGTTGCAGATTGTTCATTGCCTGTGCGCATAACAATTTTGAGCCACGCAAAACCAATAATGCCCGATGCCAGTGATGCCAGTAGTACTATAAATTTGGCGTTGTTAATGATAGCCGCTTCGTCAAACGCCAGGTGTGTTATAAAGATAGACATGGTAAAACCGATCCCGGCTATCATACCTGCGCCTATTACATGTTTCCACTTCATGTCGCCCGGTAGCGTACACAAACCAGCCAACACTGCCAAAAAAGAGAACAGTGTTATACCAACAGGCTTGCCCGCAACCAGTCCCGCAAATATTCCTGCACTGATGGGTTCGGTTAAATGATTGTACCAGTCGCCGTTGATAATGATAGCTGTATTAGCCAATGCAAACAAAGGCATAATCCCAAATGCAACCGGCCGGTGCAAAAAATGTTGAAGTTTATACGAGGTAGAAGTCTCAGAACCATCGCCAAACGGAATAGCAAAAGCAAGTAAAACACCGGAAATGGTTGCATGCACACCCGACTGCAGCATAAAATACCACATAACGATACCGCCCAAAAGGTACGGTAAAAGGTTTTGTATTTTCAGACGGTTGAGCACAAGTAACAACACAAAAACTCCAAGCGCTACAGCCAGGTTTACCAACGACAGGTCGCCGCTGTAAAAAATGGCGATAACGATGATAGAGCCAAGATCGTCAATAACAGCAAGCGCGGTAAGAAATATCTTTAGCGATGCTGGTACACGCTTACCCAGCAAGGCCAGTATACCCAAAGAAAATGCAATATCTGTAGCCATTGGTATGCCTGCACCATCCTGTGTGGCAGTACCAGCATTAAACAACAGAAAGAAACCGGCTGGGAACAACATACCACCCAGTGCGCCTGCTACAGGCAGTAATGCGTTTTTGATACTCGAAAGTTCCCCCTGGTAAATTTCCCTTTCCAGCTCAAGGCCGATGAGCAGGAAGAAAATCGTCATGAGCCCATCATTGATCCAGTGCTCCAGGCTGTGCCCTCCAATATTTGTATGCCAGAAGCTGATGTAACTGTCCTGCCACGAAGAATTGGCAATCACCAGCGAAAAAACCGTGCAAATGATCAGTACAATACCTCCCGATTTCTCACTGTGAAAAAAATCGCTGAATAATTTAGATAGTACCATGATTGTGCTTTAGCGTCTGTTAACCGGTTCATAGTAAAAGTAAACAGATAGCTTAACTCCACCTGAATAAAAATTGACTATTACTGCAACAAAAAAGCCATTTAGGTAGCCGGCACTGGTATACATGGCATCGCCTGTTGCCACGCTCGGTTCAGGGTTCCGTTTTTATGGCGGCTGTAGCGTTCCGGTTCATCAAAGCCCTTGCGGAAAATTACTTCGCATCATTTTTTTTCGGGCAGGGGCACTTTGAGTTAACGAATGGTCTTTTGCCTTATACCGGCATCGCCATTACATAATCATTCATGTAGTAGCCATTGCCAATATGTGTGTCTTTTTCTTCTATTACTTTAAACCCCAGCTTTTCGTAGAAACCTTTTGCTTTATTATTCCGGTTTACATCCAGTTGGAGCGTGGTTGCGCCGGCTGGCTTAATCTCTTTAATGATATGGTTAATAATAAACCTGCCGATTCCCTTACCCTGCTGGTCGGCCAGTGCGTATATCTTATGCAGTTTGTATACATTCTCCGTTACAGGCGCATACGAGGCAAATGCCACATATGCATCACCATCTTTTACAAGTATGAAAGTGTGGCCGTCATTCATCTGCTTTTGTAATGATGCCGTGCTGTACATCATATTAAGCATGTAAGTAATTTGCCCGGCAGTAATGATCGCTTTGTAAGTTTCCGGCCATACCTGGTTGGTGATGTCCTGTATCAATGGAATATCTTTTTCTGTAGCTTTTTCTATGGTTAAATTTATAGCAGGCATATAGCAATGTTTTAAGATCAAACCTGGAAAATAAAGTTAAGTACGTTAAACAATGTTACACCCGAAGCTGATGCATTATATTCTGCAGTACAAGAGTGCGACGCAACGGAAGCTCAATAACTGTACTGCAGCCTGGCTCATAAAAATATTACCTGAAAACTTTTTTTGTTAACCAGTGGCTTAAAAAAGCACTGCCTGCGCCAACGGCTGCACCCGCAAGTACATCGGTAGGGTAGTGCTCGCCCAGGTACATCCTGGAATAACCAACGCCGGCTGCCCATGCATAAGCGGGTACCGCTACATACCATTTTTTAAACTCCAGTGTAAGCGTTGTTGCAGTTGCAAATGCGGTTGAGGTATGGCCAGAAGGAAAAGAGGGGCTGTCGTCAAACTCGTACGGGTAAACAGCGTTAGGATATTTTTCAAAAGGCCGCTGCCTGTTGATGGCATATTTCATACCCTGTGTAATGGCGGTATTTATAACCAGGGAGCCCACAGCTTCCCAGCCTTTTTGTTGCAGCACTTTGTCTTTCTTTATAAAACCTGTTGCCAGTAATGCAGCAGGCGATGCCAGCGATAAAGGATATACCGATTTCGACACACCACTCCACACACCGGCCTGCGGGCTTTGCGGGTTGATGCTTTTGAGCGTATTGATATCCCAGTTCTGCCCGTTTGCCGACATAAAAAAGCATCCTGCAAAAAGCAGGATGCATGCGAGTTTGTAACGTAATGTCTTCATGCGAATGTTTACTTAGTTTAAGTTTTGCAGGCTTTCTTCAATGGTTTTTATTCTTGCTTCGGCATCGGCCTGCTTCCTGCGCTCAAGTGCTACAACTTCGGGCTTTGCATTTTGCACAAAGCGCTCGTTGCTGAGCTTTTTAATGACAGACTGTAAAAAATTCTGCTGGTAAGTAAGGTCTTTAAGCAACTCTTCTTTCAGCGTAGCTGCATCCAGTTGCTGTTCGCACTCTATAAAAAATTTATCTTTTTCAACCGCAACAACAATACTGTTTGCAATGGCTTCTTTTGTATAAGCAACACGTTCTGCATTTACCTGCTTTGCAAGAATACTTTCTATGGGCTGGTAACTTTCCACGTGTTCTGTATGTATAAAAAGCCTGATGGTATCTTTCGGCTTTACCTGGTTCTTGTTTCGTGCATCGCGTATGGCAGAAATCACTTTCTTTAATATCTCGCCCTCTTTTACAATAGTTATATCTGCTGCGTTTGCGGGTGAAAACTGTTTTACACACAGGTCATCTTTCTGCGTTTTAAGCAGGTGATAAATTTCCTCTGAAATAAATGGCATGTATGGGTGCAGCAGTTGCAGCAACTGTTCAAAATAGCTAATTGTTTTCTGGTAGACCGCTTTATCGATCGGTTGTTCAAAGCCTGGTTTAACCCATTCCAAATACCAGCTACAGAAATCATCCCAGATAAGTGAGTAAATCGTTTTGAGTGCTTCACTCAAACGGAACTGTTTGGTCAGCGTGTCAACTTCAGCCTTTGCTTCATTCAGTCGCTGGCCAAACCAGTTTACGGCAAAATTATCGTTGGTTTCATTTTCGAAGTTAGCCTGGCGGCCTTCCCACATCTTCGTAAGTTTAAGGGCATTCCATAGTTTGTTATTGAAATTGCGTCCCTGTTCAAGAGATGAGTCGTCGAACAACAGGTCGTTACCGGCGGGGGAGGCGATGAGAATACCAAATCTTACAGCATCTGCACCGTATTGATCAATGAGTTCCAGCAGGTCAGGGCTGTTGCCAAGACTCTTGCTCATTTTGCGGCCGAGCTTATCACGCACAATGCCGGTGAAATATACATCCTCAAACGGAATGGCCTTTTCATACTCAAGGCCAGCCATAATCATTCTTGCTACCCAAAAAAAGATGATCTCGGGTGCGGTTACAAGCGTGTTGGTAGGGTAGTAGTAGCTTATATCTTTGTTGCCGGGGTGGCTGTATCCTTTAAATACTTCAAAAGGCCAAAGCCATGATGAAAACCATGTATCAAGACAGTCCTCATCCTGTACCAGCCTGTCAGTGCCGGTAAGCTGTCGGCCATATTTTTCAGCGTATTGTTGTATGGCAGCTTCTTCATTTACTGCAACCACGTAATTGCCTTCTTTATCGTACCATGCCGGTATACGATGGCCCCACCAAAGCTGGCGGCTTATGCACCAGTCTTTAATGTTTTCCATCCAGTATTTGTAAGTGTTTACAAATTTTGCCGGGTGAAATTTTATTTCTCCGTCAGCCACGGCTTTTAGAGCGGGTTCAGCAAGCGGCTTCATTTTAACCCACCATTGCATGCTTAGCCGTGGCTCTACTACAGAGTCAGTACGTTCGCTGTAGCCAACCTGGTTAGGGTAATCTTCGATCTTAACAATAGCTGACGCTTCTTCCAGTAATGGTATAATCTTCTTCCTGGCAGCAAACCTGTCTTCACCTACAAGTATCTGCGCATCCAGGCTGAAGGTGCCATCATCATTCATAATATCGATTACTTCAAGGTTGTGTTTTAAACCCAACTGGTAATCGTTCATATCGTGTGCCGGTGTTACTTTTAAAGCACCGGTACCAAACTCCATGGTTACGTAATCATCTGTTATAATGGGTATACGGCGGTTGATCAGTGGTACGATTGCATACTTTGCATGCAGGTGCCTGTAGCGTTCATCACCGGGGTTTACGCAAATAGCGGTATCACCTAAAATGGTTTCAGGTCTTACTGTGGCAATGGTTATACCACCTTCAACCGGCAAACCATCTCCGTCAACCACTTTGTAGTTAAGAAAATAAAGTTTCGACTGTGTATCCCTGAAGATAACTTCTTCATCACTTAACGCTGTAAGTGCTTTTGTATCCCAGTTGATCATCCGTTTGCCCCGGTAAATAAGTCCCTTGTTGTACAGGTCTGCAAATACGCTGATAACAGACTTGTAGTAGTCATCATCCATCGTAAAGCTTACACGGCCCCAGTCGAGGCTGCAGCCAAGCTTCTTCATCTGTTGCAGGATGATGCCGCCGTATTTTTCCTTCCATTCCCATGCATACTGCAAAAATTCATCTCTCGAAAGGCTGCTTTTGGTAATACCTCTTTCCCTCAGCATGCCAACCACTTTTGCCTCTGTAGCTATAGACGCATGGTCTGTACCCGGCACCCAGCAAACATTTTTACCGTTCATGCGGTTGTATCGTGCCAGTACATCCTGTATAGTATTGTTAAGACAGTGCCCCATGTGCAGCACACCGGTTACGTTAGGCGGTGGAATTACAATTGTATATGGTTCTCTTTCATCAGGGCTGCTGCTGAAATATTTTTGCTGCAGCCAGTGGCTGTACCATTTACTTTCTGTTTCGTTTGGTATGTAATTCTTGCTCAGTTCCATAAATATAAAATGGGTGCAAAAGTAAGTAATATGTGTTTGTCATAATATGCGTAAAAACAAAAATGCCTTCCGTGTCGGGGAAGGCATTTTCAGTATGCTAAAGCCGGTCTACCAAAGCATCATGTGTGTATCCCAGCCGTTGACTTTCTTTTCACGCTCACCTCCCTCAAGTGTAAGGTTGAGGTTGGTGACCTTTCTTATTTCAGTACGTACGTTTTTTGCAGCTTCTGTGCAGTTGGTAACTGCTTCAGAAACTTTCTCGCCGGTGTAGCGCAGGTTGCTAAGCCTGTTGCCACAGGAACTTAAAATAAAGATCATTGAAATAATTGCAGCGAAGCGCATGGCAGTATAATTTTGCGGTGTAAATTTAGACAGAATTTTCAAGAATAACATTATTTGTTGTTAATATCAGACGCAAACAGGCAAAAAATGTTACAGTCATTGTAAGAAATAATTTAAAGTCGCAACAACGATCCGGACGATGAAAGGATTGCGACGCAACAGGTGATGCCACACGTACCACAGCTGGTATCAACATTTTTATAACAGGCTTTTGAATTACTATTGAGCTGTTGTTGTGTCACTCACTTGTACGTCCCCATCTTTACGGAGCTTTGGCGATCCGGTCTGTAACCCGAAAGTTTATTTCCTGCAGGTTGTAAATAACGGTACGTGAGTGAACACAGATTTGTTGGTAAAGCAAAAAAAATTAATGTACGCAATTGTAGATATAGAGACAACCGGCAGCCACCCTGAAGGAAACGGCATTACAGAAATAGCCATTGTATTATATGACGGGGAACAGGTGGAAGGGCGTTTTTCAACACTGGTAAATCCCGGTTATCCCATTCCTCCATATGTTGTACAATTAACGGGAATAACGAATGCCATGACGGCTGTTGCACCACCTTTTACCGAAGTAGCAGAAAGAGTGTACAATCTTTTAAACAACCGCATTTTTGTAGCCCACAATGTAAACTTTGATTACTCCTTTATAAAATATCACCTCCGTGTTGCAGGCTTTGAGTGGACACCGAGGAAACTCTGTACTTTAAAGCTTAGCCGTAAGGCATTTCCCGGTTTTGTAAAGTATGGCCTGGGCCATATTTGCAGGGAGTTGGATATTAGAGTAGAGAACAGGCACCGCGCCGGTGGCGATGCAGATGCTACCGCTATTTTATTTGGAAAAATATTGCAGAAGGGCGGAGAAAAAATGGTGCGCGAATTCCTGCGCAAAGAAAACCGCGAACAAATATTGCCACCCAACTTACCTGCCGAGCAGGTTAATAATCTGCCATATACACCAGGTGTATATTACTTTCATGATGCAAAAGATAAGGTGATCTATGTTGGCAAAGCAAAGATGCTGAAGAATCGTGTGATCAGCCATTTTACAGGTTTAAGCACTGGCAAAAGAAGGCAGGAGTTTTTGTTAAATATTCACCGTGTCACCTTCCAGGAAACACCTACAGAATTTACTGCATTTATACTGGAAAGTATAGAAATAAAAAGGTTGTGGCCCAGGCATAATCAAAGCCAGAAACACTTTGAGCATAAATACGGCATTTATACTTTTGATGATGCAAAAGGTTACAAACGGCTTGCCATCGATAAAAAACGCAGCCATTTTGAGCCTGTGCTGTCTTTCAACCAGTTTACAGATGCGCACCGCATGTTATGGAAAATTGTGCGCGAACATGAATTGCACCCGGGGTTGTGTTTTCTTGATAAAACAAGGATTACCGATGACCATTATCCTGAAAAAGATGCGTACAACAATAAGGTTAGCATAGCCATCAGCAACATACAATCACAACTCAATACCTACGCTATACTGGAGCCTGCTGTGTTTGGCAGGGAAAATGTTTGTATACTGGTAGAAAAAGGCACTTTTTACGGCATGGGCACTATACCCGAGAATACCAACTTTACAGACCTTGGAAAACTGAAAACGAGGATTACGCAGTACCCCGAAAACGAAGCGATCCGCTCATTGATCCGCAGTTATGCATTGAGATACCCGACGAAGGTATATTCGATGGATTAATGATGATTGCCCACCAATATGTGTGCATAAATTTTCTGTTTTTTCTTTTGGTCTGCCTTACTACATTCGCACCCCTTTATTCAATTGATCAATTAAACTTTTTGTAATGAGTGAATTTGCACAGCCTATAGCATTGAAATTAAACGTGAGAACTGCACAGGTGGAAGCTGTACTGGCCCTTTTTGAAGAAGGTGCAACCATACCGTTTATAGCCCGGTATAGAAAAGACAAAACAGGTGGCCTGGATGAAGTGCAGATACAGCATGTGCAGGACGAAGCGAAACTGTTAAAAGAGTTTAGCGAAAGGAAAACATTCATAGAAAAGACCATTACTGATCAGGGTAAAATGAACGATGACCTGCAACAAAAAATAAATGCGGCCACTACCATTGCAGAACTGGAAGATATATACCTGCCTTACAAACCAAAAAGAAAAACAAAGGCGCAAACAGCAAGGGAAAACGGTCTTGAACCGCTGGCGCAGTTATTATTAGAACAAAACGACAGCGATGTAAATGTTGCTGCCTCGGCTTATATAAATGAAAAAGTAAAAACGGCTGATGAGGCATTGCAGGGTGCAAGAGATATTATTGCGGAAATGATCAATGAAGATGCGCAGGTGCGTGCAAGGCTGCGTAAGCTTTTTGAAGATACTGCCACACTGCAGAGCAAAGTGCTTGCAGATAAAGAAACGGAAGGCAGTAAATATAAAGATTACTTTGACTTCTCAGAACCGGTAAAGAAAGTCCCATCTCACAGGATACTTGCGGTACTCCGCGGTTTCCTGGAAGGTATACTGCGCATGGCTATTGCACCTGTTGAGGAAGACGCTATTGCCCTGCTTGAAAAGCAATATGTAAAGGGCATGGGCGCTGCTGCAGAGCAGGTAAAAAAAGCCGCAAAAGATGCCTACAGAAGACTGTTACAGCCCAGCCTTGAAACAGAATTCAGAACCGCACTTAAGCAACAGGCAGATGAAGAAGCTATCAATGTGTTTGCTGAAAACCTGCGCCAGTTATTGCTGGGTTCTCCGCTTGGCAGTAAAAGAATGCTTGCCATTGACCCCGGTTACAGAACCGGTTGTAAAGTGGTTTGTCTTGATGAAAAAGGAGAGTTGCTGCACAACGATCTTATCTATGTGCATGAAAGCAATAAGCTATATGATGCAGAACATAAAGTGAAAGAATTAATAAAGAAACACGATTTACAGGCTATAGCAATAGGTGATGGCACTGCTGGAAGGGAAACAGAACAATTCATTAAAAAGCTGGACCTGAATCTGCCTGTTTTCCTCGTAAATGAAGACGGAGCGTCGGTGTATTCTGCTTCAGAAACCGCAAGGGAGGAATTTCCCAACCATGATGTAACCGTGCGTGGTGCAGTAAGTATTGGCAGGCGGTTAATGGACCCGTTAGCCGAGCTGGTAAAGATTGATCCTAAGAGCATTGGTGTGGGCCAGTACCAGCATGATGTAAATCAAACGCGTTTAAAAGAAAGGCTTGACCAGACGGTAGTAAGCTGTGTAAATACCGTAGGCGTTAACCTTAACACTGCCAGTAAACATTTATTGAGTTATGTAAGTGGTATTGGCGCTACACTGGCGGAAAACATTGTTAAATACCGCAACGAAATAGGCAGGTTTACCAGCCGCGACCAGTTACAGAAAGTACCGCGGCTGGGTGGTAAAGCCTTTGAGCAATGCGCAGGTTTTTTGAGAATAAAAGAGGGCGATAACCCGCTCGATGCAAGTGCCGTGCACCCCGAAGCTTACAAGGTTATTCAAACAATGGCTAGAGACCTTAATGCTGATGTGCAATCACTGATTGGAAACGAAACATTGCTAAAAGAGATCAATACAAAAAAATATGTAAGTGAAGAGATTGGCGAACTGACGATTAAAGACATATTGAATGAATTGAAGAAGCCGGGTCTTGACCCACGCAGTGAACTGGAGCAATTTGAATTTGCTGGGATCTACAAAATAGAAGATGTGCAGGTAGGTATGGTTGTACCAGGTGTTGTAACGAATATCACGAGGTTTGGTGCTTTTGTCGACATTGGCGTAAAGCAGGATGGACTTGTACACGTGAGTGAAATATCACACAACTACATAACCGATCCCAGTGAAGCATTAAAACTGAATGATAAAGTGCAGGTGAAAGTGCTGGAAGTTGACATTGCAAGAAAGCGTATTGCATTGTCGATAAAGCAAACGCAGGATGCACCGCAAAGAACTGCCAATAAAGGCCGTATACAAAAGCAGGAGCGCAGGGAGCAGGATCTTGCAAACATGAATATGAATGATGCATTGAGCTTGCTGAAAAAGAAGTTTGGGAAAACTGTTAAGTAGTGAGTTATAAGTGATAAGTTATAAGTATAGTGTTGTTGCCTTTTCACTGTTGCCAAATGTTACTGTCGTACAAGTGAGTGACACAACAGGCGATGCCCAAACTGTTAAGTAGTGAGTTATAAGTGATAAGTTATAAGTATAGTGTTGTTGCCTTTTCACTGTCGCCAAATATTACTGTCGTACAAGTGAGTGACACAACAGGCGATGCCCAAACTGTTAAGTAGTGAGTTATAAGTGATAAGTTATAAGTATAGTGTTGTTGCCTTTTCACTGTCGCCAAATGTTACTGTCGTACAAGTGAGTGACACAACAGGCGATGCCCAAAGAACTGCTGCTCACAAAATAAAAAAAGCTACCAGTTTTAAATGGTAGCTTTTTTATTGGTTATAAGTTACGTTTGCTTCTTAATTATGTTGCAATGTACCCACTCCCAGGGCCTGAACCCCGGTACCCGTGGCGAATCCTTTTGCATAGAGGGTATATACTTTACCACCTTGCAGTGTAAGCGCCGGAACAGGTAACAACACGGTGGAGGTACCTGCAGCATTCACATTTACACTATAGGTGCCCGCCTTGATTTTTGTAAACGCCTGGTAAGACTTTGTAGCTTCCTGATCATTAAATGTCCTGTTACCGAACCACGTTGTACCATCAGACACTACCACATCTACAGCAGGTGCATCAGGACTGAAATGGAAAAACCTTACCATCACAGAATCCGTGGAAGGTATGGTAAAAGAATCTGTAACTACAGCGGCTTTGATGGCGCTGAGCGAATCAATGGTAAATACAGAATATGCTGTGCCCGGTGCAAGTGATATGCTTGTATTGAGCACATAACTTGTGGTGCCGGTTGGAGCAACCTGCAGATTATACGAACCAGGATTTACCGCGTAATATCCCGTGTCAGACCCATACGCAAAATTTTGCGCTGCCAGGCCGCCATTCAGGTAGACATCAACATTACCGGCATCTGGCGTTGCATGCACAATACCCACATAAGAAATAGGCGGCGTTACATTATCATCATTATTAGTGTTACAACTAACAACGCCCAAAAAAGCAGCAAGACCAACTAACGAAAACAGTGTTTTTTTCATGGTTATAATTTGTACCCCATAAAACCAATGATTATGCCAAAGGAATGTGAAAAACAACTATAAAAAGTTAAACAATACTGGTGCGCATGAGCCCCGGAAGTATGTGGACACGATTGTCGTTAAATAGACGCGTTGCGAAAGGCTATGCCTATGCCCGGGTGTTTTTTGATAAGAAAATCGTCTTACACCGGGTTGTTAAAGAATGTTAATTAAATTCCTATAAAACTGATAGATGATATAGAATAATCCTTATGTTTGTCTGGTAGAACTCTGATATCTTAGCATCAAAACTCAAACTTAAAGGTCAACACCTATGATCTCAAAACTTAACTCAGAGGAAATATTGAGTTTCCTCATTATTGTTAGTATAATTCTTATTTCGAGTCGTTTGCTCGGAGAATTATGCCGCAGATTTAAGCAACCGGCAGTGGTCGGGGAAATTATGGCGGGTATCATCATTGGTCCGTCTCTTCTTGGTTCAGCATTTCCTGATTTATTCAAAGAGATATTTACAAGTCACCCACGCTCTTTTGGTGCTTACGATGGTCTTGCTAATATTGGGGTAATCATGCTTATGTTTCTTGCAGGTGCAGAGGTAGACTTGAAGCAGATACGTGCACAAGGCAAACAGGCTGCTTCTATCAGCTTTATGGGTATTGCTTTCCCGTTTGCGCTTGGTTTTATATGTATCTGGTTTTTTCATGACTATATTTTTAATGTACCCTCTACAGACAGACTTATACCGGCGATGTTCTTTGGTACGGCTTTATCCATTACCGCTTTGTCTGTAATTGTAAAAATTTTGTTAGACCTCGATATTATTAAAACAAAAGTTGGTGGCCTTGTAATTACGGCATCAATGATTGATGACTTTCTGGGCTGGATCTTATTTTCCATCATCATACAAATGATGAATGCCAAAGGCGAGGAAGCATCATTTTATTCCATAGGCATGGTGCTGTTGTTTGTAGGCTTTATGATAACGATTGGCAAATGGATGGTGAATAAGATCCTCGCATTTGTAGATAAACAGCTGGGCGGACCTGCCAGCATATTAACTGCAGCAATATGCCTTTGTATGCTCGGTGCCGTTTGTACCGAATACCTTGGTATACGTGGCATCTTTGGCGCATTTATGATGGGTATTGCGTGTGGCGACTCAAAACATTTCACACACAGTATTCAAAATCTTTTCCACCATTTTATTGTAAGCATACTGGCGCCTTTATTTTTTGCTTCCGTAGGTTTACGTGTAAACTTTGTTACCAATTTTGATCTTTCTGTGGTGCTTACCATATTGGGTATTGCATGTATTGCAAAAATTGTGGGTGCAGGCATTGGCAGCAGGATAGGTGGGTTAAGTAAGAACGAATCACTGGCGATAGCCTTTGGAATGAATGCCCGCGGTTCGCAGGAAATCGTATTGGGAATGGCTGCTTTACAGGCAGGTATTATTGACGAGCGAATATTTGTAGGTCTTGTTGTAATGACCATGGTAACCATTCTTGTAGCAGGCCCGCTCATGAAATACTACCTCGAAAAAGAGCTGAAAGAGAAAAAAGTACCGGTAACAAATGAAGAAGATGTTGTACTTATGGTAGAAAGCCCGGAAATAGCGGCTGTTCAAAAAAATTAACGCCAACTCCTTTTTATATAAAATCCCGCAGTTATTTAACTGCGGGATTTTTTTGAAATGGTATCTTCGTTTTGGTAACTGTATTTGCGTTTGTAGCTTATTGCTTGCTTATTTTGTACATGTTACCGCCGTCAGTTACTGCATACAGCATTCCGTTTGAATAGGCAACATCACGAAAACGTTCTTTCAGGTCTGCCAGTAATCTTTCTTCGCCCACAACTTTATTGTCTTTTATTACGAGCCTGATAATGTGCATACTGCTAAGGCCACCAATGAAAAGATTGTTTTCCCACTCCGGTATGGCATTACCCTTGTAAAAAGTTATACCACTGGGTGATATTACCGGGTCCCAGTAATAAATTGGTTGCTGCATGCCTTCTTTCTGCTGAATACCGTCACCAACTTTTTCACCGCTGTATTCAATACCGTAGGTGATGGTCGGCCAGCCATAGTCTTTTCCGGATTTTATAATGTTTATTTCATCGCCACCCCGAGGGCCAAACTCAGCTTCCCACAATTCACCACTTACAGGGTTAATGTCTAAACCCTGCGGGTTTCTGATGCCATATGCAAATATCTCCGGCATTTTACCAGCCTGGTCTGTAAAAGGATTACCCGGCGCTGGTTTTCCATCAGTAGTTATTTTAAATACCTTGCCAAGGCCTGCACTCAATAGCTGCGCCTGTTTTCTCCCCTCAAGAATTGATCTCTCGCCGGCGCTTACAAAAAGGTTACCGTCTTTATCAAATACCAGGCGGGATCCAAAATGCAATGCGCTATTCAATGCAGGCGTGGCCCTGAATATTACTACAGGATTATCAACTTTACCCGCGGCTTCATTAAGCTGGCCCTTTGCCACCGCAGTAAGATTTGCATCACCTTGCTTTTCTGAAAAAGACCAGTAGATGGTTTTGTTGGTGCTAAAAGCGGGGTCAAAGGCAACATCCAGTAAGCCACCCTGGCCATCATCTTCCACTTTGGGAAAGCCTGTTATTTCTTTTACCATAGCACCATTGGCATCATAAATCTGCATTTTGCCACTCTTGATGGTTACGAGCAAACGACCGTCTGGCATAGGTACCACTGCCCATGGACTTCCCAGGCCTGTAGCAATCTTATCCGCTTTATAAGGCGTGGCAGTTTTTACACCGGTTATGCGCGTCTGGCCTTCAAATGCGGGTTTATAATCAGTGTTGGCTTTTTGCGTTTCCACAGGTGGCAATTTACCGGTAGTATCTTCATTGTTATTTTGATCATTGCCAGCCGGCTGTTGCGGGCTACCTGAACAAGCTGCCAGACAAAATGTGGCGAATGCCGCCACCAAAAACTTTTTAGATTCCTGCATGTTTTGAATTTGATGATGATAAGTTAGAAACCGAAAGATAAATACAGTGGCTTTATAATTCCAAAACTGTTCCATAAAATAACAGGGAATAAAGATCTGGTGGAACCCGGCTGCGGGAATTCTGTGCATCGTCCCTTGCGTCGCACTCTTGTACAGCAATACAATAAGCAACAGTGCCGGCTCATGCTTGTGAATGCTTGCAAAACACCAGAAGTTTAATAGTAAAAGACACAGTTATTAATTAATTTGTAGAGAAAACGCCCCTTACACATTTTATATGAAAAGCTCCGCAACCCATGAACAGCTGCATACACTCCGAAAGGTAATGGACAAGATTGAACCGGTAAATGATGATGATTTCAACCTGTTAATACCATTCATTAAACGGGAAAAGTTTAAGCGGGGACAAGTTATTGTACACGAAGGAACGATTAACCGGTATGTATATTTCATTATAAAAGGCTGCGTACGCAGTCATGGAATAGAAGAGGGAAGAGAAGTAAATCTTAAGTTTTATTTCGAAGAAAATGTGTTTGCAGATTTTAACAGCCTTAAGAACGAAACAGCTTCGGCATTTTCTTTTGTAGCGCTGGAAAGTGTAGAGGTATTGTGTATTTCCAAAACCGATGTACTGCCGCTTGTATTACATTCAGATGGTATGACGCTGTTTTCATTCCGCTTTTTTGAGCAGCTTTTTATCGAAGAGGAATTGCACAGCAATTCCTTTAAACTGCTAACGCCGGAACAGCGCTACCATTACCTTGAAGAAAATGAACCGCATTACCTGCAGCGTATACCGCTTACTTACCTTGCATCTTACCTTGGCACAAGCCGGGAAACGCTCAACAGGATAAGGAGAAGCAAATAATTATTTTGTGTCATATGACACACCATGCTTACACGTGTGCCAATACTTTTGCCGCCGCTATGAAACCAGCTAAAAACGAAGACTTTGCAAGTACGGTATCATTGCTGCATAACCGCCTTGTTAAACTGGACCTGAATAAAACGATCGGGGGGCATGTGGTATTATCCTGTAACCTGGCTTACCCTGAAGGGGTGGTTTATTTTAAAACAACACCCGAACTGGTTGTTGAATTCCTGACAGGTGATCTTTTACTACAGGCTTTGTTTGATAAATCAGCAAATGCAACAGTAGAAATAATATATAACGGTATTGCCACACACGCTTCTCCTGCTGATACCGATATTGTTCTCAGCGGCGGCAACAAGACTTTCAGGGAAATATTTGACTTTGAGTTTTTACTGTAGAATGCCTGAATAAAACGGGTAAGTAAATGTGTAACAGGGCAGCATGTGCTGAGTATTGATATAGCAGCACAAGAGTGCGACGCAACAAAAGCTTTATAGTAGCACTGCAGCCTGGCGCCAAAAAATCTATCTTTCTTCAACGTACTATGCACGCTGCTTCTGACGATTTATTATTGTATGCTATTGTCATCCAGTTCTTTTACCACGCCCTGTAGTTGCAACACATAATTACCATATAACTTTTTAAGATACCAGCGTGTAAAGTAGTACATGCCTGCAAAGAATACTGTAAAATAAAGTATGATGACCGTAATTTTTAGCGGCGAATCAGTAATGCTTCCGAGAACACCTGTACGCCCGGTATCTGCTGCAGAATAATCAAAATATAGTAAAGACGTGGCCAGTATAAGAGAAATAGGTATAAGGGCCATGGTTAAACGAAAGTAAAGTTTTGTGTATTGATTGATGAGTGTGATCAATGACTGGATATTACTCTTTAACGGCATCACACTGCCTGTAAGTTGTTTTGTTTTATTGTACAATACATAAAGCAGTGGTATAAAAAGCAGGCAAATAACTGTGAAAATGGCAAAGTAAACACGCATAGAAGTAAGTGTACTAAAATAATAGCATGCGAAACAAACACACACAAATACTGCAGAAATAATCATTTCCAACAGCAGATTGCGCTTTATTTTTTCTGCAACGGAATTTGTTTTTTTCCCAAGCAGTAATGCAAATTCTGCCTGGGATTTTGGCTGTTGCACACGCTCCATCCTGTTTTGTATGAGCGCTTTCAGTTCATCTAATTCCATATAATCACTTTTATGAGAACTGGTAATGTTTTTTACTTTCTTCTTTCAGCTTTGTTTTTATCCGGTTCATTTTTACGGCCACGTTATTAGCCGTTATACCGAGCATATTGCCAATTTCGTCGTAACTGTAATCTTCGAGATATAACATGACAAGTGCTTTATCAATCTTTGAGAGCGTGGCTATTGCTGCATACATGGCCTGCATCTGCTCTTCTATTTCGTTGCTTTCTTCTGCACGCTCAGGAAACTCATTGGCTGAAAATTCAAATACGGGTTTTCGTTTTTCCTTCCGGTAAAAAGAGATGGCAGTATTAAGCGCAACCCGGTAAAGCCAGGTTGAAAACTTTGCGTCTCCGCGAAAATTTTTGTATGCATTCCATGCCTGCAGGGTAATTTCCTGGAAAAGATCTTCCTTATCTGCAGCATCGTGCATATAGATGTTACACACTTTGTGTATAATATTTTGATGCTGATTGATGAGCGATAAAAAATCGTTATTTACCTGCATTAATGAAGTAACCTTTATTGATGGTGTAAATATCGGTTTTATAAACTAACCCTGTTAGTAGTATAAACTTATAAATCATTACAAAAAAAGAAAGCCCCGCATGGATATGTGGGGCTATTAACCAAAACCAACTGCTTATGAATCAAAAATTATTGAATCTCTTATTGTATGGTGATAGCTTTGGGCTGCACCTTTACTTCTTCTTTTTTAGGAAGTAACAGCTTAAGCACGCCATTCTCATATTTTGCCTGGATTCCATCTGCATCAATCTTGTCATCTACACTAAAACTGCGTTTGAAACCAGATACACTAAACTCTTTACGGTGTGTTTTGTATTCTTTGTTTTCTGCCTGCGCTTTGGCTTCGTAGCTGATTGTTAGTAAACCTTTTTCAAGATTTACTTTAAAATCTTCTTTGTTTAAACCAGGTGCCACAAGCTCAAGATGGTAAGCATCAGTGTTCTCATGAATGTTTACCGGTGGAACGGTTAAACCGGTTTCTCTGCCCCAGGTAGTTGGGCGTAAAAATTCTTCAAATAGATCGTTGAAGTTCCTGTAATTGTGTTTTGCGAGTGTCATAACTATTTGTGTTTTTGTTTTTAAATGATTACTGATACAATCTTTTCAAACGATATACCACCCGTCGAAATCAACCATTTTTGCAGTTTGATGCTGTAAAACTTACAAATTAAGCGACATAATGTCAAATACACCAGCCAAATCATGACTAAATGTCTTCTTTTATAGGTTATTAAGTTTAGTCGAATTATCCTACATTTGTAATTCTTAAGAAAAAAGGGAGGAAAAGATGTATCCAGCAGAGATCGTAATGCCAATGAAGGCTGAACTTACGGAAAATGGTTTTGATGAATTAGTAACGCCTGAAGAAGTAGACCAGGCGCTGAAAAGTGAAGGAACGACATTAGTAATGATCAATTCTGTGTGCGGGTGCGCAGCAGGAAGTGCAAGACCCGCGGTAGTTATGGCGGTTAATAATACTGATAAAAGACCCGATAAACTGACCACCAGTTTTGCAGGCTTTGACATTACAGCGGTTAACAGGGTTAGGGAACACCTGTTGCCTTATCCACCGTCATCACCGGCAATAGCGCTCTTTAAAGATGGTCAATTGGTGCATATGATTGAAAGGCACCAGATAGAAGGAAGACCGGCGCAGGTTATAGCCAGAAATCTTATCGCTGCTTTCGAAAGTTATTGTTAGCAGAGAAAATATTCCATGTTCATCACAGCTTTGTTCATGGATGGGTTAGTAAATAAAACCTTCTCATTCCTGGGAGGGTTTTTTTATGTGCCGGGCAGTTGAATACGCATGAAGCTTCCGTTGCGTCGCACTCTTCAACTGAAGAATAATATGGAGCAATGCGAAGATCATGGTGCGCCAAATAAAATCAGCTTTTTCAAAACGCCTTGCAGCAACAGCAAATCGCTTTTGCTAAAATTTTATCTTTTTGAAACTAACTGGGCAAAACATCTATCTTTTAGTTAACATTGCAATCTTTCAAATAAGCATTAATGTATCCAAATTTATATTACGCTTTCAAAGACCTTTTTGGTATCAATATTCCTTTTCTCAAAGTAATCAACACATTTGGCTTTTTTGTGGCGCTTGCTTTCCTTGCAGCCGCGTGGTTCCTGGTAAAAGAACTAAAAAGAAAGCAGGCGTTAGGAGAATTTACTTACGTTGAAACAACTATTACGGTAGGTAAACCGGCCGGTTTTTCAGAAATACTCATCAATTTCATACTTGGTTTTATCCTTGGTTTTAAGATCATAGGTGTGGTACTGGTTAAAGGGGCGCTGGATAACCCACAGGCATTTATTTTCTCTTCCAATGGCAGTTGGCCTGCCGGTATTGTTGCAGGTTTATTTTTTGGTGGTCTTAAATGGTGGGAAAGGAACCGGAATAAACTGGCAAAACCAGAAGAACGAAAGATCAGGATATGGCCGAGTGACAGGGTAGGAGATGTGGTAATGATCTCTGCAGTGGGTGGTATTATTGGTGCCAAAATTTTTGATAACCTTGAAAACTGGGACAGGTTTATTGAAGATCCACTGGCTAATCTTCTTTCACCCAGTGGTCTTACTTTTTATGGGGGCCTTATCGTTGCTTCGCTTGCATTGTGGTATTATTTTAAAAAGAAAAACATCAGTTTTATAAAAGTAGCAGATGCTGCCGCGCCTTCTCTTATGTTGTCTTACGGACTTGGCAGAATCGGTTGCCAGGTTGCCGGTGATGGCGACTGGGGCATTATCAACAGTGCGTACCTTACTCATGACGACGGGGCAATTTTTCTTGCCACACCGGAACAGGTTGAAACCGGTTTAAAAGCCTATGGTTCCATGTACCAGGAAACGGGGCTGGTTGGTTCAGCAGAACATTTGTCTGTAAAGGCTTTCGCTGGTTTGCCGGATTGGTTCTTTGCCTACAACTACCCGCACAACGTGAACGAAACAGGTGTTAAACTACTTAACTGTGATTGGGGACAATATTGTAACCATCTTCCGTTGCCTGTATTCCCTACGCCGCTTTATGAGATCATTATGGGTCTTTTAATTTTTGGTATTTTATGGGCTGTCAGAAAGAAAATAAAAATTACCGGCAGAATGTTCGCCATATACTTAATCTTTAATGGTATTGAAAGATTTTTGATTGAAAAGATAAGGGTGAACACCAAGTATGATATTGCCGGCTTTCATCCTTCACAGGCGGAACTGATCTCTTCAATGCTTGTTATTGGGGGCATATTATTGTACGCCTACGCTCCAAAACTATGGCCTCCTAAAAAAGTTCAGGCTACCACATAGTGAATGGCTTTTTGTAAATTTTACTGTTTATCATCAAGCGTTGTAAGCGCCAGCACGAACGGCAGTTGCCATTATTGCTAAACGCTGAAGAGTGCGACGCAACGAAGCTCAATACCTGATCTGCAGCCTGGCTCCATATTTTTATACGTTTCATTCCTCACGGGTTTTTATGCTTTAACAATTTTACTGTTTACCTGCTTCCTGTTCGCTGGTCTCAATTGGCAAGGTTTTTTATTTATTCATACAGTAAATACACATCAATGAGAACAGCAATACGGTTTCTACTGGCAGGGATAATATGTTTTTCCGGTCTTTTATATTCCAATAAATCAGCAAGTCAACAAGTTAGCGCAACGGTAAGTTTTTCAGTCTTTCATGATAACCTGCAATCATACGGCAGGTGGAGAGCCCACCCAAAATATGGTGACGTGTGGATTTACGGGCAGGCAGGTTTTACACCTTATAGTACAGATGGCCATTGGGTTTACTCGCAATATGGCTGGACGTGGGTATCTGACTACCCATGGGGCTGGGCAACTTTCCACTACGGCCGTTGGGCATATGAACCTTCTTACGGCTGGTTTTGGGTACCGGGTTCTGAATGGGCTCCGGCATGGGTAAGCTGGAGAACAGGCGGTGATTACTATGGTTGGGCGCCACTTGGTCCGGGGTTAAGCATCAATGTTGGTGTTAATTCAATTCCCGCAAACAGGTGGGTGTTTATGCCACGCAGGTATATAACAGATCCAAGACCTAACCGCTACTATGTATCAAACACAAAGAATGTAACCATCATACGAAACACCACCATTATCAACAACACAAATGTTAACAGGGTATCAAACAGGAATGTAACTTTCAACAGTGGCCCAAGGCGCGAAGATGTGGAACGCGATACAAAAGTGAAAGTGAATGTGATGAATGTAAATAACAGCTCCAGGCCGGGCAAAGTTGAAATAGACAACAGTAAAAAAACAGTGAATATCTACAAGCCTGACATTGACGAAAAAACAGTGAACAAAAAGGTCGTGCGAAATGAAAGCAATGACAACGACAAGCCTGATATTGATAATGAAAACAGGAAACCTGTTGTTAAAAAGCAACAGGAAAATAAACCACGGCCAAAGCCGCAGGTAAAACCAAAACCACAGCCAAAACCTAAACCCAAACCAGACGACAGACCAGGAAAAAGCAGGAAAGAAAAATAAACAGCAAATAATAATGCGCCGGGCTTACCGGCGCTTTTTTTATGTACTTAAATGCTTTTAATGTGCTTGTACGGGTTAATGCAATCTTATACCTTTATACAATAGCTGCTGTTATGGAAACTTATGGTAAGATATTGTTGATTGCAATGCCTCTATTCCTGGCACTTGTATTATTTGAAAAATGGTATGGCTGGTTCAAACACAATGATACCGTGCGTGGAATGGATATGATAAGCAGCCTGAGCAGCGGTATCACAAATGTTACCAAAGATGTGCTTGGCCTGGGTGTCTCGATCATTACATACGAATGGATGGTGCAACACCTGGCTGTTTTCCACATTGAATCGACCGTAGTAACTTATGTACTGGCGTTTATAGCACTGGACTTTTCCGGTTACTGGGTACACAGGCTAGATCACAGGGTAAACATATTCTGGAATGCGCATCTTATACATCACAGCAGCGAAGAGTTCAACCTTGCATGCGCCCTGCGGCAAAGCATTTCCGTGTTTGTGCGGTTATTCACTTTCTTTTTATTGCCTGCTGCTATCATTGGCGTGCCTGCAGAAGTAATTGCAGTAGTGGCGCCCATACAATTGTTTGCGCAATTCTGGTACCACACAAGACATATCCACAAAATGGGATTTCTCGAAAAGATTTTGGTCACACCTTCGCACCACCGCGTGCACCATGCATTAAACCCGGAATACCTTGATAAAAATCTTTCGCAGATATTCATTGTGTGGGATAAAATTTTCGGCACCTTCCAGCAAGAGCTGCCCGATAAGCCACCGGTTTATGGCATTACCCGCCCGGTTAAAACCTGGAACCCTGTTAAAATAAATTTTCAGCATTTGTGGTTGCTGGTTAAAGATGCATGGAGAACAAAAAGTATAAAAGATAAACTTCGTATATGGTTTATGCCTACAGGCTGGCGCCCTGCTGATGTAGCAGAAAAGTATCCCGTTTACAAGATCGAAGATGTGTACAACTTTGAAAAATATAATCCGCAACATTCTGCAGGTTTATATGCATGGTCATGGGTTCAACTGGTTGTTTTATTGCTACTCATCAGCTACCTTTTCGGCAATATTGCCATAATAAAATCCCCCGGAATTTTTGTGTATGGCGGCTTTATTTTTCTTATGGTATACGCGTTTACGGAATTAATGGATCGAAATCCCAATGCATTTTACTGGCAGCTATTGACCAACTTTTATGGCGTGGGTGCTATTATTTATTTTGGTGACTGGTTCAGCATCACAAAAACACTACACGTTAGCAACACCGTGTTCTACGCATGGTTTATTTTCTCCCAATGCGTCTATGCCTGGTTTGCATTTGCCGGGTTTTCCAAAAAACACAACAGCGTGGTACAACATTCCTGATTGTAAAATACAGGTTACTGCACAACATAATCTTGCCTGAAATGATGATTTTAGAAGGTTAGGGTACCGGCATCAGTTTGTATGGCATCGCCTGTTGTGTCACTCACTTCAGCGTTCCACTCTTATGGCGGCTTTAGCGTTCCGCTTTGTACCACTTAGTGCATATACATAACAGCAGTGTGCGACTGCAAAAAATCATATCTGTAAAGACCACCCGGTTACGATAAAAGAAAAATAATTTTTGTTAACAAATTTGCTTGTTTGAGTAAAATCATTTTCTATATATTTGCAATAGTTTTTTAAGGGTTTAGGGTTGAAAAAAGGGCCGCTGGTTCCCCACTGGCCCTCTTTTATTTTAATACCTTATACAAACTCCCGCCTTTATTGAAAATCCGCTCTATCTTTTTCTCAACATTTTTATCTCTTTCTAATACCGGTGCGTGGTGTGGCTTTATACGCGCATCAATAATCAACGAACCATTGCAGCCCCAGTGCTTAAAAATAGTCGTGGTGCCTACGCCATAAATGTCATGAGAAGGGTTGCACCTGGTAAATGCTACCCACAAAAAATTGTTGAGCGTAGCAGCTGTAAACAACGCGTCATCGCATACAACAATAATGGGCACATGATGAAGTAATGCAACGTCAGCAGACAATAGCTGATCTATTTCACCTGTCTCCATTTGTGCATGTTCATAACTTGTAAATGCAGGCAACTGAATACAGGCAACACCTGGCAAAGCCATTGCCGCAGACGTCCACAACCTGTTGGGCGCAAGAATAGCAGGCAGATCTTTTGCCGGCTGGCGTATCTCATCACCATATGCTGCAAATACAACTTTGCTGCCTTTGTTTAAACCCGTTCCCGAGTAGTCAAGTGTATCAATGGATGTATTGGTATAAAAATGAACGTCTCTTGTAAGATCAATTCTTCTTAACAAGTAATCGAAAAAATCGGGGATATTACTCGCAGATAAGTGTTTGCTCTCGTCTGCTGTAATAAACAAAAATTTCGCAAGGCTCAATTGGCCGGTTCCCAACACATGATTGGCTATCGTTAATATCTCGGAAGGTTGTTTCGCCGGCATATAAGGTGTGTAGCGTTCGCTGCCAATTGCCAGTAATAACGGGTGAACACCGGCAGCATCAACAGCATGCACTTCTTTCAAACCAGGAATTTCATTGGGTATAGCATCTCCTGTCAAATCGTGAATCAGCTCTCCGAAAGCTGTGTCTTCCTGTGGAGGTCTGCCTACAACAGTAAAAGGCCAGATAGCATTTTCTTTTGCGTATACCTTTTTCACTTTCATTAACGGAAAAAGGTGTTGAAGGCTATAATACCCCAGGTGGTCACCAAAAGGGCCTTCCGGTTTGTTCTCTCCGGGGTATACCTCTCCCGTAATAACAAAATCTGCATCAGCACTAATGCAGTAACCATCCCTGTAAAAATACCTGAATCTCCTGCCACCGAGTACCCCGGCGAAAGTCATTTCACTGATGCCCTCCGGCAAGGGCATTACCGCTGAAAGTGTATGTGCCGGAGGGCCTCCAACGAATACGCTAACCTTTAAGGGCTGCCCTTTTTTATTGGCTTTTGTCTGGTGTACACCAATACCCCTGTGCAACTGGTAATGCAACCCGATCTCTTCATTTAACTTATAATCGTTACCCGAAAGCTGGATACGATACATACCAAGATTAGCCTGCATTATGCCAGGCTTTTCAATATCTTCTGTATAAACCTGGGGCAGCGTTACAAATGCCCCACCGTCGTTTGGCCAGTGTTGAATAAGTGGCAAATCGCTAATGGCGATTTGTTTATGTAAGATTGGTTTTGCCACAGGATTTTTCAGTGGCAGCGCTTTGAGGCCTGCGAGTGCCGTGCGAACATTGCTAAGAGGTTTCTTCAATGCTTCCGCCGGGTTATTGCGCAGTTTGATCAAAGCCTGCACGAGTTCAATGTTTCCCCGAAAAATAAACCTGCTTCTTTCCAGTGTTCCAAAAATGTTGGATGCGGCCCTGTACTTCGTACCTTTTATATTTTCGAAAAGCAACGCGGGGCCCTTGGCTTCATGAACCCTCAGGTGTATAGCCGCCATTTCAAGAAAAGGATCTGTTTCTTCTTTTATTCTTACAAGCTGATTGTTTTTTTCAAGATCAACCAGGCATTCCTCCAGTGTGGTGTAGCGCATATTCTTTAAACAATTATAGCTTGTATAAGTTTGAAAGCTGAGCCGCTTTATAACTTAGGCGGACAACTTGACTGCCTGCGCAATCTTTTGGCTTCTGCATGATTACCTCCTCCGTTGCCTCCGAAAGTGATGTAAAGTTTCAGTAAGATAGTGTAGTAAACATCTTTCCGATCGGGATTACCTCTTTGAATGTTGCTGTTAAAAGTGAGTGGGTTTGCAGTTTCGTCACTTCTGAAAGACATTTTCGCAGAAAGCGGGCCCCGGGCTGTTCTTAGAAGACCGGTATCCACGTATCTTCTGCTGCTTACATCGTCCAGGTAGTCTGTAAACAATTTTCTAAAAGTGATTTCTCCCCCAATCATTATTCTGTCCGTCACCGCAAATTTCAGCCCCCCTCCAAAGGGAATGGCCAATTGTGTGAGGCTATAGATTTTCCTGTCAGGGAACTGTGATAATCCCTGGCCTTCTGTGCCCAGCGGCTGCAGATAAACTTTCTGCCCCTGGTAATAAGTGTAGGGGTTATAATGGTATACAGCTATGCCCGCATGCATGTATGGTGTTAGCCGTGCGTTTCCCGGTACATCTCTCAGGTTAGCGTGCAATACCAGGCTGCCCTCAGTAAGTCCTGAATAAAAACTCAGGTTGCGCCTTGTAGATTCTACTTTGGTCTTTGCGTCTGTGGCGGCCAGCTTTCCTGCAGAGAACGTACCCTCGAGTGCAAACGCACCTGAAATTTTATAGTACAATCCACCACCAAAAAAGCTGTTGGCCTGCTGAAGCGTGAACAACTGTGACTGCAAATCGCCACCATAATTGACCGCGCCACCATCCAGGTGAACAAAAAGCCGCTGACATTTGGCGTGAAATGTTTGGGCAAGTAACGGGAAAATAATACAGATGCGTACTACGCTTTTGTACATATTGCAATTTGATGCGCAAATGTATGTGATATGTTAGCGGAAAATACAGCAGCCATACAATGAAGCAAACATGTTAATATCGCCTGCACAAGCCGGTTATAAAATCTCCATTATTGGTATGCATGCAGCGAAGGCCGGTATTTTGCAGCGGGTTTGCACCATGCCGCATTACATTCTGCAGTACAAGTGAGTGACACAACCAAAGCCGGGCAAAGCGTTGCAGCCGGCCACCAAAACACAACTAACACGGCCATTTTTACAGGTAGAAAAGTTATTGGCACAGTGTGCATAAAAGAATGTAAAAAAGGCGTGCTTTTTAAGGTGTTTCCCTTTCAAAAAGTTAGATTTGCAAGCCCGTAAAAAAAGGGTTAAATCAGGAGAATTTTCAGTAGTATGGAAGAAAATCTATTGCCCGAACAGACCAACGATAACGATCGCATTATCCAGGTAAATATTGAGGAACAAATGAAGACTGCCTACATTGATTACTCAATGTCGGTAATTGTTGGACGTGCCTTACCCGATGTAAGAGATGGTTTTAAACCGGTACACCGAAGGGTATTGTATGGAATGAATGAACTGGGAAACAACAGCAATAAGCCTTATAAGAAAGCAGCCCGTGTAGTGGGAGAGGTGATGGGTAAGTATCACCCGCATGGTGACAGCGCCATTTACGATACACTCGTGCGTATGGGGCAGGATTGGGTGATGCGTCATGTGCTCGTAGACAAACAGGGAAACTTTGGTACGCAGGACGGTGACCCGCCAGCGGCCATGCGTTATACAGAAGTACGGCTCGACAAATTTGCCGAGGCTATGCTCGAAGACATTGAAAAGGAAACCGTTGACTTTCAACTGAACTTTGATGATTCTTTGAAAGAACCGATCGTTTTACCTACCAGGATACCCCAGTTGCTTGTAAACGGCAGCAGCGGTATTGCCGTGGGTATGGCGACCAATATGATGCCGCATAACCTTGGCGAATCTGTAGACGGTTGTGTTGCATACATTGAAAACAAAGAGATTACTGCCGAAGAACTTACCAAATATGTAAAAGCTCCTGACTTTCCTACCGGAGGTGTTATTTACGGCATGGATGGTGTGAAGCAAGGATTATTGACCGGTCGCGGAAGGGTTGTGCTGCGAGGTAAATGCCATACCGAAACAAAAGCCAGTGGCAGGGAGCAGATCATTATTACAGCGGTGCCGTACCAGGTAAACAGGGATTCACTTACCGACAGGATAGGCCAGCTTGTAAATGAAAAAGTGCTGGAAGGTGTGGCCTACGTAAACAACGAAAGCACGAACCGTGAAGGAACAAGAATTGTTGTAGATCTGAAAAGAGATGCCATTGCCAATGTGGTGATCAACCAGCTTTTCAAATACACTGAACTGCAGACCAGTTATGGCATTAACAATGTGGCTCTTGTAAAAGGACGACCAAAGATTCTGAATATACGGGATCTGATCAGCGAGTTTGTGGAGTTCAGGATGGAGGTTGTTACCCGGCGTGCACAGTATGACCTGCGTAAGGCGCGTGAAAGGGCACATATCCTGCAGGGTTACCTGATAGCATTAGATCATCTTGATGAAGTCATCCGTTTGATAAGGAGTTCTTCAACACCAGACATTGCGAAAGACAACCTGATCAATGCTGGCTGGGGACTGGATGAGATACAGGCAAAAGCAATCCTCGAATTAAGATTACAGCGCCTGACCGGAATGGAACGTGACAAGATCAAAGAAGAATTTGAGGGATTAATGAAACTTATTGCCAGCCTGGAGGAATTACTTGGTAGCGAAACACTGCGCTACGAGTTGATCAAAAAAGAATTGCTGGAAATAAAAGAAAAGTTTGGCAGCGAACGAAAAACAGCAATTCAGTACCTCGCAGATGAGATGCGTATTGAAGATCTTATTGAGGAAGAAGATGTTGTAATAACTATCTCACATTTAGGTTACATCAAAAGAACCTCTGCTACCGAATATCGCCAACAGCGCAGGGGCGGTCGTGGAGCCATCGGAAGCAAGACAAGACAGGAAGATTTTGTAGAACATCTTTTTGTAGGATCTACCCACGACACGTTAATGTTTTTTACACAAAAAGGCCGTTGTTACTGGCTGAAGGTTTACGAAATTCCGGAAGGTGAAAAGCAGGGTAAGGGAAGAGCCATTCAAAACCTGATTCAGATTCCACCGGATGACAAGGTGAAAGCCATTATCAATGTTAAAAATTTCGAAGACAAAGCATACAACGAAAGCCATTACATTATTCTTTGCACCAGGAAAGGCATAATTAAGAAAACCTACCTGGAAGATTTCAGCCGCCCCAGAGCAAATGGTGTGAATGCCATCACCATTAATGAAGGAGATGAGTTGATTGAGGCAAGGCTTACGGACGGTAATTCCGAGATCATGATGGCCGTAAAAAGCGGCAGGGCGATACGTTTTCCTGAGAGCAAGGTAAGACCTACGGGCCGTGGTGCAATAGGTGTTGGAGGTATAGAAGTGGATGACGAAAAAGATGAGGTAATTGGCATGATATGTGCCAATAAAGGCGAAACTGAAAAAACGGTTCTTGTTGTAAGCGAAAAAGGTTTTGGTAAACGCACTTCTGTAGATGAATACCGCATTACCAATCGCGGCGGTAAGGGGGTAAAAACGATTAACATCACAGAGAAAACCGGTACCTTAGTAGGCATCCTCGACGTAAGCGAGAAAGAAGATCTGATCATTACCTGTAAGTCGGGCATTACTTTAAGAACGCCCATTTCTAATATTAAAGAGGCGGGCAGGGCTACACAAGGTGTTATTCTTATAAGGATTGATAATGGCGACGCAATAGCTGCTGTTTCTAAAATTGAAGAACAGGAGATCATTGAAAAGCCAGAGGAAACAACAGGTGAACCGGAACAAAATACCAATGATGAACCCAACGAATCAACTGACGATCAATCAGAAACAACAAACAATTCATAATAAAATACACATCATGAAAAAAGTGTTTTTATCCCTGTTGCTTGCCGGATCTTTTTTTTGGGCAGGAGCGCAATATAATAACGTTACCCTGTATTACAGTACCGGTAAAATGGAAGAGGCTAAGAAAGAAGTTGACAAATTAGCTACCGAAGAAAAAACAAAAGATAAGCCCGAAACATATATCTGGAAACTAAACGTATATGGAGAGTTGTATGCTGACAGCTCACTGAGCCCCAAATATCCTGAAGCCGGCACAGAAGCTTTTACAGCACTGAATAAATACACAGAAAAAGAGCCCGATCTCAAAAAGTTGAAAGAAGAAGGCATGCGCGCAGTAAGCCTTTTATATGGCAATGCTTTCAACAGGGGCCGCGAAGCATTTACGGCAAAAGACTGGGGCAAGGCTTACGACAACTTTGCATTTTGCCAGCAGGTAAGCGAGTTTGTTGGTAAAAATAACCTGTCTACCAGCGGAAAATATACCATTGATACAACCGTGGTATTGTACACTGCTTATTCTGCACAAAACGCCGGCAAAACTGAAGAAGCCGTTAAGCGCTACAAAGCTCTGGCCGACTGGAAAGTAAACGACAAAGATTTTGTAGACATCTACAAGTTTATACTCGATTACGACAGCAAGCAAAAAGACGAAGCCAGCTTTAAAAAATACCTTGCACTTGCAAAAGAATTATACCCGGCAGACCAGGCCGTTTGGAGCCAGTTTGAAATGAACTACATGACCAGCAATACAGGGCTGGATGAGATCATCAGCAAGTATAAAACTGAAGATGCCGGTGGTAAACTTACCGAAGATGGTTACATTACCTATGCAGAGTCTTTTGCAATGCCTGATAAAGCACAGGCTGACAAGCTCGATAGTACCCAGCAATCTCAGTTGAAACTTACTGCTGCAGATGCATTTGCCAAGGCATATAACCTCAATAACAAAAATGGTTTGTATGCATTTAATGCCGGCGTATTGTATTATAACATCTTTACCACACTCGATGACCGTTATTTTGCCAACACCGGTGAATCTGCCGCGCTGAAAGCAAAACGCGCTGAAATCCTGAAAGAACAGCAGGATGTTGCGGGCAAGTCAATTGACTGGTTGGAAAAATCTTACAACACGCTGAAAGCAAAAGAGCCACGTGAAAAAAATGAAAGCAACAGTTTGAACAGGGCTGTGACCATGCTTGCCAACCTGTACATGTGGAAGAGAGACAAAACCAAAGGAACAAACGATACAAAAGCATACGATGCTTTTGATGCCAAGTTCCAGTTGTTTGACGGTGAGGTAGGAAAATATAAGTAAACATATTGATTGGATATTATCTAAAAAGCCCCGGAATTTCCGGGGCTTTTTTGTGTTTAACTTTCTCCAAAAATCTATTCCCCCGAAAGCCGCCACTTACAGAGGGATTTTTGAAATGCTTACTATGTCTGAAGAAAAGAAGGCAGAATTAAGAATAAAATGTATGGAAATTGCCTGCAGTATACAGACAATTTTGATGCGTTGAAAAGATTAACAGAGGAATTTTTAAGATTGATTATCCGTCTTAACTAAACAGTTTTGGCAAATACAATATCTTATATTGCAAACAAAACCAACTTGTATATACTAAAGAAATTAGTTTTCCGTTAATATTGTGAATAATTACGTTGTTTATTAGTATTATTGCATTATTAAAGATCGTGGCAAACGTAACTACACATATCAAGCACAAAAAGGCAGCAAAAAAATCAGTAATGCCAAGACGATCTAAGTCTTCTATTAAGAAGAGGAAAGAAGTTAGCATGAATGACTTCAAAGCTGTTTTCTTCGCAAAGTATGGCGAATTGATGTCTCAATTGAGCCATGAGTAAGATTATTCTATCTATCTCTTTCGGCGAATTTATACAATTATTGAAGATGGCGCAGGAATATCATGCTGAAAAAGATGAGCCTATTCCTGAAATTTCACAAGAACATATACCAAAAATTGAGAGTTGTTTAAATACACCTTTTGGCGTTTGTTTTGGGGAAGAACTTTATAGAGGCTTTATTAATAAAGCCTCTATGTTATTTTATTTGATAATAGCTAATCATGCTTTAGGCAATGGAAACAAGCGAATGGCTATTTTTACCTTACAATACTTCTGTGTTAAGAATGGGTATTTCTTAGATTGCCCACCAAAAATACTCCGAAAAATGGCTAAGGAAATCGCTCAACCACACATTTTTGAGAATAAGCTTAATGACATTAAGAAGATGATCAGAAGGTATATGGTTAAAGCTAAATTGTAAAGCATAAAGCATAGCTATACAATCCTCACTACAATCTCCACAGGCTATTTACCGCAGGGCGGGCTTTCTTTTTCGCAGTGACCATGCATGTTTAACATAATATAAATTATAGGAAAAAAATGGTACCAGCTTTTGGCATTCCAATGGAGCATCGTTGCGTCGCAATCCGTTCATCTGCAGTACTGATGGCATCTTTTGAACGATGCACATACAAACATCTTTATAATGAATTACTTTGCGGCTGAATGATGCGGTTTACAAATATCGGCGTTGCACAGTTCAGGAATTACCTGGCAGAAAAATTTGTTTTCACAGAGCGTATCGTGGCTATCTGTGGTAACAATGGTACAGGCAAAACCAACCTGCTGGATGCAGTATATTATCTCTGCTTTACCAAAAGCTATTTTTCAAAACCTGACGCGCAGAGCGTTTACCAACAACTCCGGGGTTTCAGGATTGAAGGCGAAATAAATTCCGACAATGCTGTACATGAAGCCGTCTGTATTTTGCGCGAAACCAACCGTAAAGAATTTTTGCTTGACGAAGCGCCTTACAAGAAGTTCTCCCAGCACATCGGGAAATTTCCCTGCGTTTTTATAGCGCCTGACGATGTAGAGATCATCACGGGCGGCAGTGAACTGCGCAGAAATTTCATTGATACCATTATTGCCCAGGCAGACCAGGCTTACCTGCTACACCTGATCGATTACAAAAAACTGCTGGAAGAACGCAATGCACTACTGAAAGCCGCTGCCGAAAAAAACTATCTCGATGAAACATTACTTAACATAATAGATACGCAACTACAAAAGTCCGGCAGCAATATCTTTCAATACCGGCATTCTTTTCTTGGCTCATTTATACCCGAAGTACAACGCGCTTATCAATATATTGCGAACTCAGATGATTCATTATCAATTAAATATGACAGTCAATTAATAAATAATTCTTTTGGTAAATTGTTGGAAGAAAACCGCCAGCGGGATCTTTACCTGCAAAGGACCAGTGCCGGCGTACACAAAGATGACCTCGAAATAGCCATGAGCGGACAACCCTTTAAAACGATGGCTTCCCAGGGACAGCGCAAAAGTTTGCTGTTTGCATTGAAGCTGGCCGAATTTGAAATACTGAAACAAAAAAAAGGCTTCGCTCCCCTATTATTATTGGATGATATTTTCGAAAAGCTTGATAATCAAAGGATGAACAACCTGTTAGCTAAAGTTTGTATTGAGGAAAATGGCCAGGTTTTTATTACCGATACACACCGCGACAGGTTGGAAACTGCTTTGAATAATGTGGGAGTTGCTTACCAGTTGATTGGGCTGTAAATAACTTCTTTCTCCAACAATACCCGCAACAACACCGGGTAACCGGAACGCTACAGTCGCCATAAAAACAGAACGTACAAGTGAGTGACACAACCGGCGATGCCATGAAAAACAAAAGCCTGCCCCAAAAAACGACAAAACCACTTCTTTCGAAGTGGTTTGTCCCTTGAACGAGTGAGCAACTAACAACAACTATTTCTGTGCAGCTTTCTGCATTGGATTTAAACCTTGTGACTGGCCACGCGCAGCCTGTTTCATTTTAAACAGGTTAAAATTATTTACCGTTTCAATTTTTGGCCAGCTATTATTCGTAAGATTGATATCTGCCGTTTCTTTCATCGGGTCTAACTGCACAGATACCACTTCTTTATCTTTCATAAACACTTTCGAAACGTGATTTTCATCTTTGCGCCAGATTTGTACTGCAATGCGTTCGGTTTCTTTTGTTCCGTCTGCAAAGGTCCATTCTACGATGATCGGCATTACCAGGCCGCCTTTATTGGAAAATGAGACTTCGTACAGGTATTTACCTGCATATTTTTGTTTGGTAGCGTTGTCAATCTCTTCTATTTCAACAGGTTTACCCTGGAATTTATAAGTGGAATCGTATGGCTCCATACCCCGGTCGTAGCGCCAGTAAAAGTCGCGCAAAGTAGTATCGGTATCAGAAAGAAAGTGGATCGCTTTGTCTTCCCTGTTTCTTACTTTGGAAATATCGTCAAACACTGGTACGGCAGGTTTGTCGAGTGGTTTTTCTCCCGGTGTCCGCAATTTAACCTGCCCGTTAAGGTCGGCTTTGAATGCTTTTACACTGTCGATGGAAATATCGCAGGCGTCTATACTGTAAAACCAGCCTCTCCAGAACCAGTCAAGATCTTCTGCACTCGCATCTTCCATAGTGCGGAAAAGGTCAGCAGGTGTCGGATGTTTGAAGGCCCAGCGCTGAGCATATGTTTTAAATGCATAATCAAACAGTTCGCGGCCCATGATCGTTTCGCGGAGGATGTTTAACCCTGTAGCAGGTTTAGAGTATGCGTTTGGCCCAAACTGGATGATGTTTTCGCTGTTGGTCATGATCGGTTCCAGCTGATCTTTTGGCATTTTCATGTAATCAACAATTGTATGGGCCGGCCCGCGACGCGATGGAAACTTGTTGTCGTACAATTCTTCTGTCAGGTATTCGCAGAAAGTGTTGAGGCCTTCATCCATCCATGTCCACTGGCGCTCATCGCTGTTTACGATCATCGGGAAGAAATTGTGCCCTACTTCGTGGATGATTACGCCGATCATGCCGTTTTTGGTGGCTTCACTATAGGTGCCATCTTTCTCTGTACGGCCGTAATTAAAACAAATCATCGGGTATTCCATACCATTGCTGGCCTCTATGCTTTGGGCAACGGGGTAAGGATATGGAATAGTAAATTTTGAGTAAGACTTAATGGTATGTGCCACCATTTTGGTGGAGTACTTGCTGTAAAGGCCATAAGCTTCCTTACCATAAAAGCTCATACACATTACTTTTTTGCCTTCCACAAAGGCGGGCATTGCATCCCATAAAAATTTGCGGCTCGATGTCCATGCAAAGTCACGCACCATATCAGCTTTGAATATCCATGTTTTTGTAGCTGTACTTTTTTTGCTTTCTGCTGCTTTTGCCTCATCAAGCGTTACAATCTGTAAAGGTTCTTTGGCGGTTTGGGCTTTCTGCCAGCGGCTCATTTGTGTGGCAGATAAAACCTGTGCATAATTCTGGCACTCGCCGGTGGAGCCCACCATATGGTCTGCAGGAACAGTCATCTGCACCTTAAAGTTGCCAAAGGTTAAAGCAAATTCGCCGCTGCCCGCAAACTGGTGATTCTGCCAGCCCTGGAAATCGCTGTACACGCAAAGACGGGGATACCACTGTGTCATGGTAAATAGGTAGTTGCCATCTTCCGGGAAGAACTCGTACCCGCCACGGCCATTGTATTTAAAGCGGTCAGAAATATTGTAGCTCCAGTCAACATTAAATATAAATTGCTGGCCGGGTTTTAACGGCGCAGGCAACTCTACACGCATCATGGTTTTGTTTACGGTGTATTTTAATGATTTGCCGCTAGCATCTGTAATTTTTGCAATCTTATCACCGTAGCCGTTGTCTGTTTTGTTTTCTTCCATTCTTTCCAGCAACGTAAGACTTACATTCTGCTGCATGGAACTGCTGTTCTGGTAGCCGGAATTGTTTACACTGCTGTGCTGGTTTTCGTCGAGCTGAAGCCACAGGTAGGTAAGCACATCCGGTGAGTTGTTGAAGTAAGTAACTTTTTCGCTGCCGGTCAGCTTCAGGTTCTTCTCATCGAGCGAGCAGGTAATATCGTAATCGCAACGTTGCTGCCAGTACTTTGGCCCCGGTGCGCCGCTCGCCGTACGATATTCGTTGGGTGTGGGAAGAATGGTTCCCAGTTGTTCAAACTTATTGCCATGATTTGAACCGGGATTGTTCTGAATGTTCTGGGCCATTGCCGTTTGTACAACCAGCAGGGCTACCGTGCAAAACATTAGTTTTCTCATCATCATGTGTTGACTGTTTATTTTTTATGTTACAAGCATTCGTTCTTCGTGGCATCGACTGTTGTGTCACTCACTTCAGGGTTCCGTTTTTATGGCGACTGTAGCGTTGCGGTTTACCAGATATCCCGGGGCCGGGCATTTGCCTGGATATTTGCAAAGCCCTGAACGGTTTTTGCATCCTGCATCGCTGATCACCTGTGGTTCAACAGTACAAGTGTGCGACGCAACAGGCGATGCCAAATGTACTGCAGCCGGGCTCAAAACAATTATGGTATTCGTTGCAGCGCCATTTCTAAAGCCAACGCTGCTATACCGCCACTTACAAACAATAAATAATACTTCCTGTTTACGCTTAGCATGTTTACCAGCAAAAAAGAAAAGAGCAATATGCAGGTTACAATTAAAAGCTGCCCTACTTCGAGCCCAAGGTTAAATGCCAGCAACTGTACTACAATGCTTTGATCTTTACCTAACATACTTTTTAGCAATGTGCTGAAACCAAGGCCATGAATTAAACCAAAGAACAACGCGAAAAAATAAATAACCGGGTATTTGCCTGTAAAACTGAAATCTTTTACAAAGCAATTGCTGCATGCTGTTATAACGATTGTTACCGCAATAAAGAACTCTGTAATGGCCTGCGGCACTTCAATAATATTCAACGCGCTAAGTGCAAGTGTTATTGAATGCCCAATGGTAAATGCCGTAACCAGGATGAGCAGTTTCTTCCAGTCGCTGATTACATAACGTAAACAAAGTGCTGCTATAAATAAAATGTGATCAATGCCATTGAGGTCGGTTATATGCTCAATGCCCATCGGGAAAAACATGCTGAAATCACTCATGTGCGTCGGCCAAAGCTGCAAATATAGTCGTTTAAAGAACTGATATATTGCGGGTTTTAACGAAAAATAAAATAAAGCATTCAATTTAAAACGCACTTTTGTGCTGGTAAAAAAATCTTGTTGAATGGCAACTATTTTACATCAGTGGCTTTTGATTGCATATACTGCAATGATTCATCCTTTTTATGTATCAATGACCGATATCAACTACAATGACAAAAACAAATCGCTTGAAATAAGTGTAAGAATTTTTACAGATGACTTTGAGCAAACACTGCGCAAAAGCCACCAGGATAAGATAGACATATTGTACCCGGCCAACCAGGAACTGATGAATAAATATGTAAGCGCTTACATACAGCAACACCTACAGTTGAAAGTAAATGACAAACCGGTGCAACTGAATTTCGTAGGTTATGAGCAACAAAGTGAAAGTATCTGGTCTTACTTTGAAGTACAACAGGTAGCGCAGGTTAATAAGCTTGCTATTATGAATGACCTGTTGCATGAGTACAATAACAACCAGATAAACATGATGCACGTGAAAGTAAAAGAAGCAGAAAAAAGCAACAAACTGAATTATCCTGAAAACATTGCCGTGTTTACATTTTAGTAGCAGCTAGAGGTCTTCTTCCAGTTCTTTCTTTAGTTTGTCTGAGAGTGTAACGAGTAGTTTATCTATACGGTGGTTATCCATGTCTATGATCTCGAAAGTAAAACCGCGCCAGTCAAACTTGTCTCCGGTTACAGGTATACGCTCCAGGTTATCGAGTATAAACCCTGCCAGTGTATCAAATTCCTGGTCGCTGTCTTCCATCCAGTCAGTTTTCTCAAAATATGAGAGAAAGTTATAGTAAGATATCTGCGCATCAATCAGGTAAGAACCATCATCCCGCCTGATGATCTCATATTCTTCATCATTTGGTTCAGAAATATCTCCCACGATTGCCTGCAATATATCATTCAATGTAATGATGCCCTGCAATGTGCCATATTCATCTACTATAAAAGCATAATGCCTCTTGGATTCTTTAAACTTTTCCAGCAACTGGTATGCAGAGTTGTTTTCGGGCACATAAAAGGCCGCATGCATAATATCTTTCAGCAATGTTTCAGGTGCAGACCTGAATATATCCTTCAATGAAACAACGCCTTTAACGGCGTCGATCGTTCCGTCACACACCGGGTAAACAGAGTGTACCATATCGTCAGACAATTCTTTGATGGCGCCCACACTGCTGTTAACATCCAGCCACACAATGTCGCTGCGATGCGTCATCAAAGAAGTAATGTTCCTGTCGCCCAGGTGAAAAACACGTTCGATGATCTGCTGTTCCGCTTCATCAATCGTACCCTGCTCCGTACCTTCACTTATAATAGCTTTTATCTCTTCTTCAGTAACCTGGTTATCGTTTCCTTTTATACCAAACAGTTTGATGAGAAAGTGGCTTGATTTGGTAAGCAACCATATAAAAGGATAAGTGATTTTGGATAATACACTCATTGGCCCGGCCAGTGCTTTGGCGATACCTTCAGGATTGCTAAGCCCGATTCTTTTGGGCACCAGTTCTCCAATAACAAGCGAAAGATAAGTAATGATGATTACTACGATCGCTGTTGCAGCACCGCTGCTGTATGGCGCAATGGCCGGATATTTCTGTAAGAATACAACAATATCATCTTTGATATTCTCGCCGGAGAATATACCGGTCAAAATACCAATCAGTGTAATGCCTATCTGTACTGTTGAAAGAAATGTATCAGGATGGTTTGCGAGTTTTAATGCTTCCCGTGCCCTTGAATCTCCTTTATTCGCCTGTCCTTCAAGCCTTGCTTTTCTTGCCGAGACCAGGGCTATTTCAGCCATTGAAAAGACCCCGTTAAGAATAACAAGACCAAGTATTATAAGTATTTCTGTCATAATCGAAGTGGCAAAACTAATGAAAAGAAGGCATTCTAAATTTTTGAGTAGTGTTGAATCTTTCATTCCATCACCTGCTATGGCTTATCCCCCATCCGTGTTTCGCACACCTGCAAGACATAGCAATAATCGGGCAACAGCGGTTGAACGATGTAACAACTACATACTACTGCCAAGAATTATTAACACGTTCCCGCTCATTTTGTACATATCTTATTGCTTCTTTACCTGTGTTCTTCTAAGTTCGAGCAGGTTAAGTGCATTTGCAGGAAAGCCCACTACTTCTTTGTTTACAAGATGAATAACCTCATCATAAAACAACGGCACAACAGGTGCATCATCTATTACCAACTGGTCCATTTTCCTGTACAATGCATACCTGAGTGAGTCATTGGTTTCCTGCAAAGCCTCTTCGTACAATGCATCAAAAAATGGATTGTTGTAGCGTGTATAATTGGGCGGAGCCGGGTTTTTGCTGTAAAACATAGTCATGTAATTTTCCGCATCCGGGTAATCGGCAATCCAGCTTGCCCTGAAAAAAGGCGCCTGCTCTTTCGCCGTTTGCTGCAGCAATAAACTTTTTTGTATTACCTCCACCTGTATAACCAAACCAATATCGGCCGCTTGTTTTGCTACGAAACTTGCTATATCTGCATAAACAGGAATTGTAAGCAGTTTTATTACCGGCGCGTTTTTCCTGTCAATGCCCGCCTGCCTTAACAACTGCGCCGCCCTTGCAGGGTCATATTGATACCCGGTTATTGTTGCGGTGTTATTCGATGGTAATCCTTTTGGTACTATACCCGCAGTAGCTGCAGTACCTATAGAGTTACGCATGTACATCATCAGTTGCTGCCTGTTGATGCAATAATTAATGGCCTGTCTCACAGCTTTTGTTTTCAGGGGCGAATTTTTCACCAGTGCATTTTGCGTATCTACCAGTATGCCGAAATATTCAGTATTCAGGTAAGCATGTTTATCCAGCAGTATTTTATCTTTCCATTCGTTGCGCAGTGTGCCTTTTTTGGTAAGCACTTCGTCTTTAAAAGAAGGGTCAATGTCATTGATAAAGCTGAGCCGCTTTTGCCTGAATTCCAGAAATTCGGTGGCTTTGTTATCATAGAAACTGATCTTCACAGCATCGAGGTAAGGAAGCTGTTTGCCTGTTTCATCTTTCTCCCAGTATTGTTTGTTCTTCTCCAGCACCATAGCCTGTCCTTCATCCCAGTATTTAAGCCTGAAAGGCCCGCTGCCACATGGATGGCTGCGAAAATCATTACCATATTTTTCTACAGCTTCTCTCGCAACAACGCTGCAATACTGCATGGTAAGAATACCAAGTATTGGTTGAAACGGCCTCAATAGTGTTAGCTGAAAAGTGGAATCGTTTATTGCGGTAAAACCATTTACCGCATCAACACGGTTATTAAATATCCATGCGCCACTGCTGGCAGTTTTTGTATCCACTATTCTTTGCAGGCTATATACCACATCGTTTGCAGTAAGCAGTCTGCCTTTCCCGCCTTCAAAAACATTGTCATCATTAAAGTATACATCCTTTCGCAGGTGAAAAGTATAGATAAGCCTGTCAGCACTTATCTCCCATGTTTTTGCCAGGGAGGGTGCAATGTTCAGGTCAGCGTCCATTTCTACAATGGTATTGTATAACTGGTGTGTTACCCACATAATGCTTTGGTTGCGGGCAAACGCAGGATCCAGCGTGGCCACGCCGGTTGTTTCGTTGTAATAAAAAACCTGTTGGTCATTTTGCTGTTTACGGGCGCATGACAAGAGTATACATAATAGAAAAAATACATGTATGAGCCGGGCTGTTGAATAAAGATTGAACACCTGTTGCGTCGCACTCTTCAGCGGCAACAATGCTATTGGGCAACGGGCGCAGTTTTGCTGCGGTTGCGTATAGCCCTGTTGCTGGTTTAAATCCATTGTTCCATTCATAAATTTTAGAACTGAGACAGCATCGAATATCCTATTTTTATCGCATGAAGAAAATACTTGTTTTACTGTTGTGTACGGCTTCATCTGCAGGTTTTGTAAAGGCACAGCTCGGCGAAAAAAAAGCGACCTTTACACACCAGGATACACTGCGTGGTTCACTTAATGCTGAAAGAACATGGTGGAACGTGCTGCATTATGACATTTCTGTAAAGCCCGATTACAGCACCAAAACTATAACAGGTAAAACAGGTATCAAATATAAGGTTACACAAAGCAGCTACCCCGCCTTTATGCAGATAGACCTGCAGGAGCCATTGGTAATAGACAGTGTTTTATTTGGCAACAGCAACCGGCCGCTGCAGTTTACAAAAGATGGTAATGCATGGCATGTAAATGTGCCCAAGCAGCCGGCAAACGCGGTGAACGATGTAACTGTTTACTATCATGGCAAACCAAGAGAAGCAGTAAGACCACCATGGGATGGCGGCTGGATATGGAAAAAAGATTCGCTCGGCAGGCCATGGATGAGTGTAGCCTGCCAGGGTCTTGGCGCCAGTGTTTGGTACCCTTGCAAAGATCACCAGAGTGACGAACCCGATAGCGGTGCAACATTGACCATGATTGTACCAGATACATTGATTGGTGTAGGAAACGGAAGGTTAAAGAATAAATCTTCCAATGGCGGCCTGGCCACCTATACATGGGAGGTTGTCAATCCCATTAATAACTACAACATCATTCCTTACATTGGTAAATACGAAAACTGGACAGATACTTTTATGGGCGAAAAAGGTAAACTTGACCTTAGTTACTGGGTGTTGGATTATGAAATACCGAAAGCGAAAAAGCAGTTTGAACAGGTGAAGCTGATGCTGCGGGCTTTTGAGTATTGGATGGGCCCCTACCCTTTTTACGAAGATGGTTACAAACTGGTACAATCACCACACCTGGGCATGGAACACCAGAGTGCGGTGGCATATGGCAATAAATTTTTAAACGGCTACCTGGGAAGAGACCTGTCTGGAACCGGTTGGGGATTGAAGTGGGATTTTATTATTGTGCACGAAAGTGGTCACGAGTGGTTTGCCAATAATATCACGTCCAATGATATTGCAGATATGTGGGTTCATGAAGGTTTTACCAATTACAGCGAGACACTTTTTACAGATTATTATTACGGCGCAAAAGCCGGTAATGAATACAATGCCGGCACAAGAAAAGGTATACAAAATGACATAAATATCATTGGCCCTTACGGTGTGAATAAAGAAGGCAGCGGAGATATGTATCCCAAAGCAGGTAATATGTTACAGGCTATCAGGCATAGTATTGACAATGATGGGCAATGGCGGCAAATATTAAGAGGTTTAAACAAGACGTTTTATCACCAGACGGTGGATACAAAACAGGTGGAAGAATATATCAGCAAAACATCGGGTATAGATTTTAGTAAAGTGTTTGACCAGTACCTGCGCACCACACAAATTCCGCAACTGGATTATTATTATACCAATGACGGCAAGACTTTTTGCTATAAATGGTCTGATTGTGTTCCTGGATTTAATTTGCAACTTGCGTTGAATAATGGCAACGGTAATATAAGATTGAAACCCACAACGAAGTGGCAAAAACTGTCTGTAAGCGCCGCTGATAAAGCGTTGCTGGATGGTAATTTTATTACAAGTCTGTATTACGTAACGGTTAAAGAACAGGCGCAGATTAAATAAGGATAGCTGTTTTACGCTTCCATCTACGCGCCTGGCCAATATAGCTTCCACAGTACAAGAGTGCGACGTAACAGGCGTTAAATGCATGTGCAAAAGCCGGGCTCAAAAAATTCCTATACATATTTTCGGTTAATTTGCCGATATAAGCAACTACATGTCAGGTATAAGAAAACAGGCGATCATTTCGAGCATTGTAATATATATAGGTGTTGCCGTTGGCGTTTTAAATACTTATCTTTTTGTAACCAAGGGAACTTTTTCTCAGGATCAGTATGCGCTTACGCGGTTGTTCAATGACATTGGTCAGAATTTTTACATCATTGCCAGTCTCGGTATTATACCGATTGTTTACAAATTTTATCCGTACTATAAAGACAACCTGCCGGAAAAAGAAATTGATCTTTTAAGCAGGGCTTTTGTGTACGCGGCTATTGGATTTTTACTTGTTGCGATTGGTGCCTATTTTTTTGAACCGGTGATCGTTCAAAAATTTGGTACCAAATCGAAACTGCTGGTTGATTACTATTTATACATCATTCCTTATTTTTTTGGCTACCTGCTTTTTTCTCTGCTTGAAGGTTATGCATGGGCATTGCAAAAAACGATATTGCCGCATTTTTTAAAAGAGACAGGTATGCGGTTGTACATTTTATTGCTGGCCTGTTTATACCTTTTTGAGTGGATCGATTTTAAACGGTTTATGCAACTGTTTTCCCTGGCTTATGTAATAATGGCCGTTGTGCTGCTTATTTACCTGGTACGGACAGGAAGGTTCAAATTTCACTTTAAGGCAAGCCGCGTAACGAAGAAGTTTAAGAAAAAGATGCTGGCCATGCAGATTTTTATCTTTGGCGGTATTGTTGTTTCAACCATCGGTCAAACGATAGATGGATTGATGATTGCCAGTATAAGAGGCCTGGAAGATGCGGCGGTGTACCTGCTGGCGTTGTATACATCCAGTCTTATGCAAATACCTGTAAGAAGTATACAGGCTATTGCCACCGGTGTACTGGTGCGTTTATGGAAAGACAAAAACCTGGCAGAGATTAAAAGAATTTACTACCGTTCTTCGATCAACCTGCTGTTGATTGCTCTTTTCATATTTGGCAATGTCTGGCTGAATATAGCTGATGCACTGGATGTGTTTAATGTGCAGGAAGCATATAAAGCCGGCATACCGCTGGTGTTTATATTCGGTATTATCCGGGTGATTGACGCCGGCACAGGATTAAATGCGCAGGTAATCGGTTCTTCTACCTATTGGCGTTTCGAATTTTTGAGCGGTGTGGTTATGCTGGCGCTCAGGATCCCGCTTGTATACGTGTTTGTAAAGGAATTCGGGATAATCGGCTCTGTGTATGGTGATTTCATTTCTTTGACTGTGTACAATTTTATAAGATTTGAGTTTTTAAGGAGAAAGTTTGGCTTTCAACCCTTTAGCAATAAAACTGTCATCGCAATTGTATTAGCGTTGGTAGCTTATGCAGTAAGTTTCTGGCTGTTTCGCCAGTTTCATGGGTTTGTATTCCTGCTGTTGCGAAGTGCTGTATTTTCAGGCATCATGATCGGCGGAATTTTTCTTTTTAACCTGACACCTGACGCCCTGCAGATAATGGAAACGGTGAAAAAAAGATTGAAGCTTAATGTTTAAAGTACAATAAAACATTGCAATTGTTCTGAGAGCCGAATTCTTGCTAATTTTAATCCTTTAACAATTTTTTCTTTTTATTCGAAAAATACTACTTTTACTTTATTATCCGCATCCTTTGATTTATCAGTACCTTATATTTTGAAACCAGCATAAAAGTTTTTACGTAAATTAAAAGAACATTCTAAATCAAACCCGATGAGAAAAAAAACACTCCTTTTTGGTGGCGGTTCACTTCTGATGATTGCAGCTACTGTATTTGTATCCTGTAACAAAAACGAATTAAAACCTACTCAAGCTTCGACTTCAGCTTCCAATACTGATTTTGCGATTAAAAAGACGATTGGTCTGCAAGACCTCGCAGCGGCTGAAGAGTCTGAACAGCTTGCTTATGCATTAAATCCTTCTTTAGCTGTAAGTGCCGCTGTAAATAATGGCTCCTGCCCTCCTGTAGTAACCTACGACAATCCGGAAGGTGTTTATCCCAGAACAGTAATAACTGATTGGGGTACCGGTTGTACTTATGTTGCTTCAGGTATAACCAGGAGCGGAAAGGTGATTCGTACATATTATGGCGATATGATGGATACTACATCTCAAAGCTATTTTATCGAAACATATGATAATTACTACGTAAAAAGTGCTAAGCAGGGTTACGATAGTGTAAAATTTGAGGGTAGCTTACGCGTAAGACATGAAAGCAAAACGCAGGACCCACAAACAGCTTACAGACAAACTTCTTTGAACAGAAAGCTTACAGAAATCAACGGTGACTATATAATTTACAATGGCGCTAAAAGATTTGTTAAGCGAGAAGATGACGGATTCTATCCTAATATTCGCGTTCAGGGATGGTTTAAAGTTACAGGAGTAGAAACCGGTGACGTGTTAAGCGGCGGTGTTTCTTATCAATTCAGAGACTCAATAGATGTAGCTAACCCTATTATTTATAAGCGTTGTGATTTTGTTGTTGCAGGAAACAGGATCATTAATTTTACAAACCAACCTACCTGGACTGTAGATTACGGTACCGTGGTAAGAGATTGTGATAATCTAGCCGACCTCACTATAGATGGAGTTACCACAACAGTAACTTTACCGATAAATCTTTGGTAACAAATTATTGTAACAAAAAAAGGATGGCAAATGCCATCCTTTTTTTTATGCCCATCCTTTAGCATTTCCTTAAGTAAGTACCAGTCCTGATTTCCGTATTTACGGTTAATCAATTTTATCTTTATAGGGCTTTGTTAATTAACTTGACCGTATTGATAAAATTTTACTACTTGCGCAAATGATTACAGGAATGAAAAAAAATTACACAGGTATGCTTAATAGCAGTCTTTTATTAAGTTGTCTGCTGATTTTTTCATGTGCAGAACACAAAGGGCAATCCATGGATTTATCTACAGCAAAAATGAAAACAAGCGTACACTACGACACTGCAACTTTTGGCACCGGTTGTTTTTGGTGTACAGAGGCCATTTTCGAACGGTTGAATGGTGTGGTGAAAGTTACCAGCGGGTACAGTGGCGGTAGCGTACTCAACCCAACGTATGAGGAGGTATGCACCGGTACTACCGGCCATGCAGAATGCTGCCAGGTTGTGTATTCGCCGGATGTAATTTCTTTCGATGAATTGCTGGAGGTATTCTGGAAAACACATGACCCTACTACATTGAATCGCCAGGGAAATGATGTTGGCACACAATACCGAAGCGTAGTTTTTTACCATACGCCTGATCAAAAAGAAAAGGCAGCTTATTATAAAAATGAACTCGACTCCAGCGGCGCGTTTAAAGATCCGATTGTAACGGCAATAGAACCATACAAGAATTTTTACTCTGCAGAAGCCTATCACCAGGAATATTATAACTCCAATCCATCCCAGATGTATTGCCGGTTTGTGATTATGCCCAAGGTGGAAAAGTTTGAGAAAGTCTTTAAAGATAAACTGAAGACAAACGCACTGTCTCAAAAGTAAGAAGTATGATCTATGCAGTTTTGCTTTTTACAGCACTGCGTGAAAAGGCATCGTTGATCATATATGTTGTACAGTACAAGTGAGTGACACAACCGGTGCTGAAAAGCGGACAGAAAGCCGGCTATATAATTAAACCATTGATTGTGTAGCCGGCTTTTTCATGCACACTAATACCTGGCGTTTGAGTGACCGGCTCTGTTTTACCAATATTGAACATTGCATGTAATTTTTGATTCAGAAGCCTCATGCAATTGCATAAATATGAAATGTTTTACAGCATCGGGTACAATCTTAGTTGCACCAAATGCTTTATTTATTTATTGTATCAGCAGTAGTTTTGCATAGCATCGCCTGTTGCGTCGCACTCTTCAACTGTGAAGCTTTATGCAACAAACGCGAAGCTGTCTGCTTGAAAAATGAATATTCAATTAAGCAACGGTGCTGTATTTATTGCATAACTTAACTGAAAATTTAGTCATTGCAATCATCTACCGTTCAATTATTGCGTTTTCCTTTCTCGTTCTTTTTGCTGCCTGTTTTCTTTTTTGCGCTGAGCTTTGTAGGCAGTATTCACTGGCTTCATGCCATTGCCGCTCTGCTGATCATTCATTTACTTATTTATCCTTCCAGCAACGGTTACAACAGTTACATGGACAGAGACACAGATAGTATAGGAGGTCTTGAAAAACCGGAACAGCCAACAAAAGAGCTGTTTTATGTTACCATTGCGATGGATATTGCCGCCTTACTGCTTGCATACTTTGTAAACCCTCTGTTTGCGTTTGGCCTGGTTGTATATATATTATTTTCCAGGCTGTACAGTTACAGGGGCATAAGGCTAAAAAAGTATCCTGTGATCGGGTACGTGACGGTGGTACTGAACCAGGGTGCGCTGATCTTTGCACTTGTATTTTATACGGCTGATAAAACTGGTGTGCAGGATATTCCGTTAATACCACTGGCGGCATCAATCTTTTTGATCGGTGGTTTTTACCCGATCACACAGGTATATCAACATGCGGCTGACAAAAAAGACAATGTAAGAACGATTAGTATGTTGCTGGGTAAGCGCGGAACATTTGTTTTTTGTGGCATTATGTATGCAATAGCATTTGCATTATTGTTTATTCAATATAACAGTACAGGCAGCATAAGGATGTTTATTATTCTGCAACTATTTTTTATACCTGTTGTTTTCTACTTTATAAAATGGTTCGTGGCAGTCTTTAAAGATGAAAAGGCAGCAAGTTTTAAAAATACCATGCGCATGAACATGCTTGCTGCCACCTGTACAAACCTGGCATTTATCACTATCATTATACTACATCAAATTGGCTGATATAATTTCCATAGCAACAGCGGTTCCACGGTATTGCCACAGGCAGGATGAAATTATCCATTTCATGTCTGATATTTACGCCCTGGAAAAAGACGAAAAAAGAAAGCTCTCTTTTTTATACAAACACAGCGGTATTCACAGCCGTTATTCTGTTGTTGGAGATTACAGCCGCACAGAGGATGAATGGGATTTCATTCCTCGAAGCGGGAAATCTTTTCCTTCGCTGGAGCAGCGAATGAAAGTTTTTGACGAGGAAGCTTTGCCGCTGTCAACAAAAGCTATTACCAAATGTATTGAAGGTATTATCAACAAAGATGATATTACGCACTTGATAACGGTGAGTTGTACCGGCATGAGTGCACCGGGATTAGACCTGCAGATCATGGAAGCGCTGGAGCTCTCCCCCGCTATCTTTAGAACGTCTGTGAATTTCATGGGTTGTTATGCTGCCATTCATGCTTTAAAGCTTGCCAAATTAATTTGCGATGCAGAGCCAAATGCCAATGTAATGATTGCTGATACAGAATTGTGCACGCTTCATTTCCAAAATGATTACACAACAGACAATGCGGCCAGCAGCCTGCTGTTTGCTGATGGCTCCGCTGCCGTACTGGTGTCGAATAATATTCGTACAGCGAACGCTGTAAGCATTAACGGTTTCTTTTCTCACGTGGCATTTAAAGGCAAAAATGATATGTCGTGGCAGCTTAGCAGCAAAGGTTTTCTTATGACGCTCAGTGGCTACGTACCACAACTGATCAAAGAAGATATTGAAGGGCTTGTTTCTAAATCGCTACTACACCACAACGTTTCAAAAAAAGATATTACCCATTGGTGCATACACCCGGGTGGAAAAAAAATACTGGAAGCCATAGAGAACAAGCTGGATCTCACTGAAAACGACCTGCATTATTCCACCAAAGTACTGGCCGAATATGGAAATATGTCCTCTCCCACTATACTCTTTGTGCTAAAGGAAATGATGGAAAATATGGAGCAAAACGCTAAAATTTTCGGCGTTGCATTTGGCCCCGGATTAACAATGGAAACTTTTCTAGCTTCCAAACAATGAACCTGAACAAGCGGATATACAAAAATGAGTTGCTTGACGGTGATGATATTCCTTTTGCTGATATAAAGCAAAACATGCAGGAGTTAAACACGATCAACACATTGCTTGGCGGTCATACAATTACAATAGATGGTTTACGAAAACTTGCTGCACACAAAAGGCAGATAACCGTTTGCGAGATTGGCTGCGGTGGCGGAGATAACCTTGCCGCGATCGCAAAGGCACTACCTCATGCATCTGCAGGCTTTATTGGCATAGATGTTAAAAAAGAATGTATTGATTTTGCCAAAGCAAAGAACCAGTCAAATTTTACTGCAGAGTGGATAACATCAGATTACAGGCATGTTCAGTTCGATCAAAAACCCGATATTATATTTTCCAGTTTATTTTGTCATCATTTTACGGAAGATCAACTGGTTCAGCAGCTACGCTGGATGCACGACAACAGTCGTATTGGCTTTTTCATCAATGACCTCGAAAGGAATACCATCGCTTACCATTCTATAAAACTGCTGACAAAATTTTTCTCAAAGTCTTATCTTGTAAAAAACGATGCACCGCTGAGCGTAGCCAGGGGTTTCAAAAAATCTGAGTGGATAAATATCTTCAAGCGGGCAGGCCTGGCTCATTATTCTATAGCATGGAAATGGGCGTTTCGTTACCTGATCTTATACAAACATGAAAGCTGAAACAGATTATGATATTGCTATTGCAGGTGGCGGCCTTGCAGGCCTGACGCTGGCTATACAGGCTGCAGATGCCGGTTACAAGACCGTACTGTTTGAAAAAGAGCGATATCCCTATCATAAAGTTTGCGGCGAATACATAAGCCTCGAAAGCCTGCCTTTTCTAAAACGCCTGGGATTTAACGATAACGCTTACGAATTGCCTGTAATTAACAAGCTGCAGCTTTCTGATGTGAAGGGTAAACTTTATAGTTTTGATTTACCACTTGGTGGCTTTGGTATAAGCCGCTATACGCTTGACAATGCTTTGTACGATATAGCAACAAAGAAAGGCGTACATGTGTTGCAGAACACAAAAGTGCAAAACCTTTCATTTGCAAATGAAAAATTTACTGCTGAAAGCAATGCCGGCAATCTCACTGCTAAAGTAGCCGCTGCAACCTATGGCAAACGCAGTAACCTCGATATTAAATGGAACAGGAGCTTTACACAAAAAAAACCTGACAAACTAAACAATTATATTGGCGTTAAATATCATATACGTTACGCCTTTCCCAGGCAAAATATAGCGCTTCATAATTTTAGCAATGGTTATTGCGGCATTTCGACTATTGAAGACGGCAAATGTTGTCTTTGTTATTTAACAACGGCCGGCAACCTGAAACAACACGGTAATTCCATTAAGCAAATGGAGCAGCAGGTGTTGTGGCAAAACCCTTTATTGCAGCACATTTTTACAAAAGCTACATTCCTGTATCAAGAACCGCTTGTTATCTCGCAGGTTAGCTTTAATAAAAAAGAACAGGTAGAAAATAACGTTTTGATGATTGGTGATGCGGCTGGTTTAATAACGCCGCTCTGTGGCAATGGTATGAGCATGGCCATGCATGCATCCAAACTTGCTTTTGATAACATCAACAGGTTTTTACATGGTTCCATTAGCAGGAAGGAAATGGAAGATCATTACACAAAGCAGTGGCAGCAACAATTTAGCCGGCGCCTGGGTATGGGGCGCTTTGTGCAATCAATATTTGGAAACAACACTGCCACATCTCTTTTTCTTACTACTATGAACCACACCCCATGGCTGGCCAGGAAAATAATCAGCACCACACATGGAAATGCTTTTTAGTATGGGCCCGGCAGCTGTACTACTATCGGGCACCTGTTGCGTCGCACTCTTCATCGTTCTGCAAAAGCTACGGCATAGCACAGTGTTGCTGTATTTGCCACTAACGACCTCAATAGCGAATGAACCTGCAAAGCAAATATGTCTACGCTTATATCTTCGCGCTTGCCCAATAAAGTTGCTGCAGTACAAGTGAGTGACACAACGAAAGCCTAATGCTTATACTGCTGCCGGTTACATCATACTTAACTGTTTATTCAGTCCGCAAACTTTTTACAGGATTGCGCATAGCTGCCCGCATGGTGTTCATACTAACTACCACCAATGTAAGCAACAATATTACCGCCCCTACCACTGCAAAAAGCCATATACTGATATCTATCCGGTAAGTATAGCGTTGCAGCCAGGTGCTCATGGCCCACCATGTTAACGGTATAGCAATGACGAAGGCAATCATCACCAGTTTTAAAAATTCTTTTGAAATCAATAATAATAACTGTTGCACAGTAGCACCCAATACTTTTCTTACACCAATTTCGCGTATGCGCTTTTCGATTGTGAAGGAAGCGAGCCCTGCCAGGCCGAGGCAACAGATAAATATGGCAAGCCCGGCAAAAATATTGGTGAGTTTACTAATGAGCTCTTCCGTTAAAAACTTGCGTTGAAACTCCTGGTCTACAAACTGGTACTCAAAAGGCACCAGCGGATTATGCTTTTTAAAGATCGTTTCGATAGATGCCAATGCCTTCTGCGGGCTTATGCCGCTCTTCAAACGAAGCGTGTTCATGGCTGCGCCGTTTGGATCGAAGATGATCAACATTGGGTAAGCTGGCTCAAATGGAGAGGTCATTACTATATTGTCTGTTACGCCAATAACGTTAAATGTTCTGCCAAAGCGCATTTGCATACCAACAGGGTTCTTCAGTTTCATTGCATCAACAGCAGCCTGGTTCAGTATCATCGATGCTGAATCTGCCGGTGTGCCTGCAAAGTCTTTACCCTGCAGCATTTTAACGCCCATGGTTGTGGTAAAACCAATATCTGTAGCCAGCGCACCCATAATAATCTGGCTGTTTGCAGGTTTGCCTTCATAGTCTGGTGCACCGGTGTTCCACCAAACTTCTGTTATGGGAGAAGATGTCCTGGTTACAGCACTTACCATACCGGAGCTAAGTAATTCCTGCCTGATAACAGCATAGTTCTGGTTGGTCTGTTCTGTTGCGGGAATCATGATAAGGTTATCAGGATCGTACCCCATACTACGGTCTTTTACATGCTGTATTTGCTGGTAAACCACGATGGTAGCCGAGATCAGTAAAATGGAAATAACAAACTGCGAAACCACCAGCACATGCCTTGGCAAAATAGAACCTTTACCTTGTGTAAGCGTACCTTTCAGCACTTTCACAGGTTTGAATGATGACAGGTACAACGCTGGATAGCTTCCTGCGACAAGGCCTGTAAACAACACTATACCGAGTGCCGTAAGCCAGAAAAATGGCTGTGAAAATTGTATAGTAAGCTGCTTATCTACAAGCTGGTTGAATGATGGCAGCAATAGCAGAACAGCAACCAATGCGAGAAAAAATGCGATTACCGTAAGGATCATCGACTCTGCAAAAAATTGTAAAATGAGTTGCTTTTTTTGAGAGCCGAGTGTTTTGCGTATGCCTACTTCTTTCGCACGTTTTTCCGACCTTGCAGTAGACAGGTTCATAAAATTGATACAGGCTATCAGCAAAATGATAATAGCCACAATGGAAAATAACCTTACATACTCGATCATCCCGCCGGTATTTACACCATCGTTGAAGTCACTGTACAAATGCCAGTTATTCATAGGAAAGGCGAAATAGGTGCTGATATCATCATTACCATGCGCACGCTTCAGCTTTGTAATATTTTTATTTAACAATGCGGTATCTGTACCAGGTACAGTTTGTACAAACACATTCCATGAAGAGCTTTGCCATTCATTCATGGCACGCTTTGTATCTTCTTCATCGTAATTGAATGGCACCAGCCACTCAAACCGGAAAGACGAATTACCAGGTACATCTTCTATAACCGCTGAAACTTTTACATCTTTAATATTATCGAAACGAAGCACCTTGTTAATTGGATCTGCATCGCCGAAATACGTTGTTGCTGCCGACCTGGTGAGCACTACCGAATTGGGATCTTTCAAAGCAGTGGCAGCATTGCCTTTGATAAATTTCCAGGTGAACATATCAAAGTAATGTTCACTTACAAACAATCCCTGTTTCTTTATTCTATTATCACCCAGTGTAAGTACCCTTTGCTGCGGATAGGTTGTAACCACTGCACGTTTTACCTGCGGAATATTTTTTTCCAGTTCTGCGGCCAGTGGCAATACCATGCTCCTGTCTGTAAATACCTGGTTGTTAAAATCGCGGTTGGCAATAACCTGGTAAATATTGTCGTGCTCCTGATGAAACCTGTCATAGGTAAGTTCATCCTGCACCCATAATACAATAAGCATGGTACAGGTTATGCCAATAGCCAGGCCTAGTACATTGGTAATGGTAAAACCTTTGTTGCGAAACAGGTTTCGCCAGGCAACTTTAATATAGTTTTTAAACATGATCGGGTTATTTATAATGGTATCAATTTTTTATGCAGGCACAATATTTTATCGCCGAAGGATTACTCGCTCCTCAGGCTTTTTGCCGGGTTCATTATGGCTGCCTTTAACGCCTTGATGCTGACAGTAAGTAATGCAATACCAAAAATGATGACCGCTGCAAGCACAAAAATCCACCAGCTAAAAGGTGTACGATAAGCAAAATTCTGCAGCCAGGTATTCATAGCATAATACCCCACAGGCATAGCGATAACAGTAGCAATCATTACAGGCTTCAGCAAGTCTTTGGACAGCAGTACAACAATGTTTTGTGTAGATGAACCCAGCACTTTTCTTACCCCGATTTCTTTCGTGCGTTTTGCTGTAGTAAAAGATGCAAGCCCGAATAATCCCAGGCAGGCAATGAATATAGCAAGACCGGAAAATATGCCCAGTATGGTTTGCTGTCTTATATCGGTTCTGTACATAGAATCAAACTTCTGATCAAGAAAAGTATATTCCAGCGGGTATAGCGGTGTTACTGTTGCATAAGCTTTCTTTACTGCTTCTGTGCCTGCATTAATATGCCCGGGTTTTATTTTTACGAGCGCCACTCTCCTGTCTTCTGCTGTTGAAATAACAAGCGGTTCCATATTTTCTTTGAGCGATAGAAAATTGAAATCTTCTACTACGCCCACTATTCTTCTTCTCGCTGTATCCCTGATGGTATTTTTTATCCATTTACCCACAGCTTCAGCAGGTGTAAAACCCAGCTTGGTGGCTGCTGTATGGTTGATCATCACGGCATCGGTACTATCTGTACCAAACTGCGGTGAAAAGCTTCTGCCCGCAATTACTTTCAGCCCCAGTGTGTTCACAATATCAAAGTCAGCAAATTCAGTTCTTGCTTTCCACGTATCACGCTGGCCTTCTACTTCAAAAGTATGCTGGTCAAAGAAGCCGCCGGGCTCACCAGACATCATTGACACAGATTCAATATTACTGTTGTTCAACAATTCACTTTTAAAACTTTGCAGGTGCTCATAAAAATCTTCGTTGTCAATAGGTATAGCAAGGGTTTGCTCCCTGTCATATCCCAACTGTTTGTTCTTTACATAACTCATCTGGTTTACGATAACTATGGTGCCAACAATCAGTAATACTGAAATACTGAACTGTACAACCACCAGTGCCTGCCTGAATGTTGAACCTCCTTTGCCAAGCTTCAGTTTCCCTTTCAAAGATTCAACAGGCTTAAAAGCAGAAAGTACAAAAGCCGGGTAGCTGCCTGCAAGAAAACCTACGACCAGGATAATACCCGTAAGGAAAACATAGATGGGCCATGTATTCCATGATACAGTGAGTGTATAACCAAGCAACTGGTTATACAAAGGAGAAAGTAGTTGTAACAATACCAGTGAAAAGATGCACGAGATTATCGTAAGTAAAAAGGACTCCCCGATAAATTGCAGTACCAGTTGGTTTCTCAATGCGCCAAGTACTTTTCTTAAGCCAACTTCTTTTGATCTTTCCACAGCCCTTATCGTGGAGAGATTCATAAAGTTGATACACGCAATCAGCAATATCAAAACAGCGATGGACAGGAAAATATAAACGATTGTTTTATCGCCATGTTTTGTCGGGTCGAAGCTCGAAGATTCACTGAAATAGATCTCTTTAACAGGTGTCAGTTTCAGGCCTACTTTTACGCCCATCCGCTTCATGTCGGTTCCCATATATTTATCCATAAATGCAGGGAACTTCTGCTCCAGCTTTGCTTTGTCTACATGATCATTCAATTCAAGATATACAAAATGATTGTTGTTGATCCACACTTTGAACCACGGCTCATTGTACCAGTTAGAAAGCGGCACAACCATATCAAAACTTAAATGCGAATTAGATGGAACATCTTTGGCAACAGCGGTTACTTTCAGCTGCATGTCTTTATCCATTTGCAACACTTTGCTCATGGCATTTTCTGCACTGCCAAAATATTTTTTTGCAGTGGTTTCTGTAAGTACAATACTGCCGGGCTCTTTCAAAGCTGTAGCTACATTGCCTCTTAACAGCGGAAAAGAAAACACACTAAAGAAATTGTCATCCGCCAGGTACACATTTTTTTCATTGAACGATTTATCGCCAATCACAATCAGGTCGCTTGATGGCATTATACGAACAGCGTTTTTTATTTCTGCCGGAAAATCATTTTTCAATGCGCTTGCATATGGTCCCGAAACCCACGGCGCAATAGTTTTATCCTGGTCAAATGAGCGTGCCACGCGGTACAGGTTGTCTTTCTTTGCATGAAAATTATCAAAGCTGAATTCGTTCATGATAAAAACAAAAATCATCATGCAAACTGTAATCCCGATCGTTAAACCAAGAATGTTGATCAGCGAAAAAACTTTGTTTTTACTAAGACTGCGCCATGCAATCTTCAGGTAATTTTTGATCATGGTTGTTGTTTGAACAGTGTAAATATTGTTGAACCAAACAGTGGCAATCCTATTAAGCTTTTCTTGCGTCGCACTCTTGTACTGCAACACATTATTCAGCAGTTCCGGGTGCATCTTCGTTAGTCAGTACACGCCTCTTCAAAAGCAATCCTGTTACGGCAAATTCATATCATCAATAGTTAGCAACAGGCACACCTCACCGGTTAATCAAAATAATTTTCAATGGTCATGCCAATACCTAAATTGTTAATTTATAAACACTTACACCTCTTATAACGACATAAGGTGTCCGATATCGGACACCTTATGTACGCTGCTGAACAAAGCAGTTTTTATCTTATGAGTACGATTGTACCTTTCTGGTTTATTTTTTCTTTACCATCCAGTGAGATCATTTCAACGAAATATACATAAGTACCGGCAGGTGCCGGTATTCCTTTGTAAGTTCCATCCCATCCTTTCCCTGCATCGCCGGTTAAGAACAAAGCATTACCCCATCTGTCAAATACAGCAAGCCTGACCAGTTTGTTGGCTACCTGTGCTGGTACCCGGAATATATCGTTCTTTCCATCTTTATTAGGTGTAAAGGCACCCGGCATGGTAACAGGAAAACTGCAGTCTTTAAATACCTGCGTGGTATCTGTTTTAGTGCCGCATGCATTGGTAACGCTCACCGTATAAAGCCCCGGTTTGTTCACTACAAAATAAGGGCTGCCTGTTAAAACATTATTCCAGTAATACTTTGAGTAAACTGGGTTCACTTTTAAGATCAGGGAGTCTTTACCAGCAAGGCAATAACTGCTGCCCAGGTCAATTTCCGGGCTTTTTGAAAAAGTAACGTCGAAGTAAACAATACTGTCGCAGCCTTTAACCGTTTTAAACTGCACCGGGTATATGCCAGAACCTGTAACCTTCTCATTGTTGGATAGCAGGTATTCTCTGGCATTGCAAAGATCCACAGGAGTTGCATAGGCTGTTACATCAGTACAGCAGGTTTGTTTACAAATAACGGTTGATTTCATACCGTAGTCATATTTACCGATTGCAGATACAGAATACCAGCCGGCCTGCACATCCTTAACAGGCAGTGTAACATCTTCCTGCCTGTAAAAGGAAGACATATCTGCAGCCGTAATATCACTTTCACTTTCTACACAATCGGCTTTACCATCAGTATCAGTTTTTACCATCGAAAACTCCTTGCTTCCTCCATTATGCGTAAAGCAAAAAAAATAGTAGCCTGCATCACTTGTAAGCAGCGAGGTAGTTTCCTGGCTTCTTCCAACTTTACTGTATGCATGATGCCATAATACTTGTCCGCCTTTGTCAACGGCCATCAATAATGGACTATCTGCATTATCCATCAGAATTATAAGACGGTCATTTTTGGTATCATACACTGCATCTGAACTATACAGCGGAGGTTTGCCGGACGTATAATGTAAAGCAGATAACAGCCTGCCCTGTTCATTCACTTTGATGTTTACAATATTTTTTGTTGTTCGAAACTGGTAGTAAGCGGTATCAGCATAAGAAGATATGAGGCTGATTGTACCATCATCATACGCTGCCAGGCTGGTTACATCTGCGAATGAACTTCGGTTATTGAAGAAAGTAAACCAATAAAAGTGTTCCCATTTATTCAAACCACTTTTACCGTCCAGGCAGTGCATATAATACCCATTCTTAGGTGGTGTAGAAGGTGTATTACTATCAAAGTAAAAATCTTTTTGCGCTACCAGGAGATCTCCGTTGCGGAGTTGGAGCAACCTTGTAGCACCCGGAGCATCACCTGCACGCCAGGCAATAATTTTATTCCATTTTATATTAGCATCTGCATCGAAACAGAGCAGGATTGTATTTGCTACATCTTTCCTTGCATTGAAAGACACCACAATGTTTCCATCGTTCAGTTTTATCATGGCATCAGGCGTAAATATATTGTCAAACAGCCTGGTCCATTTAATATTTCCCTGGCGGTCTATGCGGGCCAGGAAACCTGTAGAAGCGAGTACAGCCGGTGGAATGGAAGCTGTATCGACCGTTGACAGTGAGCCTGTCACCATCGTTTCACCATTATCCAGCGGCACAGCATTATAAAACTGTACATAATCATAGTTGGACGATGAATATGCCCTGCTCCATAATATTGTTCCCTGCTTTGTTGACCGCGTTAACATTCCATCGATCAAAACAGAGTTTTTTCTTAAAACAGACCCTGGTATATCAATACTGCCCTCTGTATTAAAGATGGCTTTGCCGGTTTGTTGTACAGTTGGTGTGATAAAGTTTACGGAAAGGTAATCTGTCGCACATACCTGGGCCACTGCATACAGCGAAGAAAAAACGCACAATAGCACCACTGATATTAAGGGGCCGAACAATCGCATACATTGCTTTGTAGATGCAATTTACAGTGCATTATACTGAATACAGAAATATTCTGCCCCACCAATACATTTGTTTATATGTTATGCATGCCTGCTCTGCAACATAGATATTCGCTGAAAGCTGTTGATGTACTTCTAAAGCCCCATGCAGATTAGCAGTGCGCAGTTACACGCTGAGGTGCTGAGTAAAGTGTTGCAGTACAAGTGTGCGACGCAACGAAAACTTTATAATTATTCAAATGCCGGGTACATCATCTTACCACGTATATTTTACACGGCGATAACTATTTAGTAACCGGTTAACTATTCTGCCCGCAGGCTGTCAACAGGGTTTGCAATAGCCCTTCCTGTAGTATGTACAATAATGGCTATGAGCGCGACCAATACAGTTAAGCCTGCTGCTGTAAAGAACAGTGCAGGGCCTAACGAAGTACGATAGGCAAAACCCTGGAGCCATTTATTCATTACGATAATTGCTGCCGGTATTGCAATAAAAAAAGAGACCATAACGAGCCGTAAAAAATCTGCTGATAGCAATGTGAGTATTTGCGCCACTGATGCGCCCAATACTTTTCTAATGCCTATTTCTTTTGTACGACGAACGGTGGAAAGATGTGCGAGTCCGAATAACCCAATGCAACAAATAACAAATGCGATGACCGTTGCAATAGTGATGATCTTCTGCCAGCGCTGCTCCTGCACATATTGCATGGCATTAAGTTCATCGAGGAAACTGAACTGGTAAACACCGGATGGAAAGACTTTGCGGTAAATACTTTCAATGGCGGCCATAGCATCTTTTTGCCGGCGGCGATCGATCTTAATCCACATACCGCCATCGGGTACATCACGCATGTACATAACCATTGGTGCAATCTTTTGCCGGAGCGAACCCACATGAAAATCTTTCACCACACCGCGTATATATCTGGTGCTTGTATCGAAACCTGCATTAAGCCTGATGGTTACGGCTTTACCAATAGGTTCTTTTATGGCAGCGGCTTTTACAAACGCTTCGTTTACTATAATGCCTGTATTTATATCTCCTGGAAAAGATGCAGAAAGGTTTCTGCCTGCCAACAGCGGAATTTCTAAAACAGGTAAATATTGCGCATCGATATTCTTATACAGCGCTTTGAAAGCATGCGTACCTGCCACTACTTCTTCTTCCCACCCATCATTACCAAACGAAACAGTTTTTACCGATGGCACTTTTGAAAATTCATTTACGAGGTAATCGTGCGCTTTTTTGTAATCCCTGTCTCCGCCAAAACCTGTTCTGATAATACCAGCAGGATTGTACCCCAGGTCTTTTGTACGCACAAAATCCATTTGGTGATTGTAAACAAGCGCAGCAATCAGCAAAAATACAGCGAGTGAAAACTGGAATACTACCAGCGAACGGCCAAAGAGATTTTTACCGGCAGCTTTTGCCTGTTGTATAATACTTCTGCGGCCCTGAAGTTTGACAAAATATAGGCGGGATATAAACCGGTTAACAAAACTACCACGGTAAACAGCAGGGCGAAGTACATCAACAGACTGGTTTGAGCCAGCTTTTCTGCTACAAAATGTTTACCTGCAAGTGTATTAAACAATGGTAAGGCTATTGAAAGGAACAGCATTGACAATAAAAAAGCGGTAAAGCACAATATTGCAGACTCACAAAGGAATTGCAGGATTATCTGTCTTTTACTGCTGCCTGCAATTTTTCTCAGACCAATTTCTTTCATGCGTTTCAATGAACAGGCGATACTGATGTTAACAAAATTGATTGCAGCCATTAACAGTATAAAAACGGCGATACCCATAAACATGTAAGAAGTAAGCGGGTTACCGGTATTTACTACACCACTTTCCCCGGAAGAACTGATACTGGTATTTAAATGTATGTCTGTAACAGGCTGCAAACTGTAAGTGATTTTTGGATCAAAACCATAGATATCAAACGCTTCTTTGCCTAATTGGCCTTTGGCATGATGTGTATAAATATCATTGAACTTCTTCACCACCTGTGTTCTGTCAGACTGTGGGTGCAATACGACAAATGTGCCCAGGTAGGCATTCAGCCAGTTATTGTCTTCGAAAGACAGTCGCATAAAACCGAATGTGAGCAGGATGTCAAACTGCAGGGAAGAATTTGGAGGCGGATCTTTTACAACACCTGATACCACTAAGGGCTTACCCAAATTTTCGAACGAGGGGTCAGCATCCATACTCAGCAATTTGCCTGTTACATCTGTACTGTTGAAAAACCTGCGGGCAGTGCTTTCGGTTAATACTACATAATTTACATCACTCAGTACTGTATTTGCATTGCCATGCAATAAGCGGAAACTGAATACATCAAAAAAGTTATCATCCACAAACAACGGTTGCAGGTGAAGCGTCTTGTTATTAGCCGACACATCACTATAAATTGCACCACCCATTACACGGGTATAACTTTTTACTTCAGGTACAGAAGCCTTAAATGCAGGGCCTTGTACCTGCCCGGTGCCACCAGTGGGTTCGGCTTTGCCGTCTTTTGTAATAGCAGTGGTAACAATGCGATACAGGTTAGCGTTATTGGCATGAAAATCATCAAAGCTATGCTCATCCTGCCAGTACAGAATGGCCAGCATCATACAGGTAATACCTGCTGCAAGCCCAATGACATTGATAGTGGCATAGAGTTTATTTTTAACAATATGCCTTACCGATATTTTTAAAAATGTGCCCAGCATATTCATTAATACTGTTATGAACATAAAGTTTTCTCATCTGTTTCGGCGCCACGGCATTGTATGATCTGGCCGTATCATCGCAGTTATTCTGTTCGTAAACTGTTTGCAGGGTTTGCAATAGCAGCTTTTATGGCCTGGTAACTTACAGACAACAATGCGATGAATATAGCTACCGCCGCAGATGATAGAAAAATACCAAACCCGAGGTCTATACGGTAAGCGAAATCCTGCAACCAGTTGTTCATAGCCCACCAGGCAAGTGGTGTTGCTATAACAATTGCCACGCATACTAATACAACGAAGTCTTTGGAAAGCAACGTTGTTATCTGCTGTACCGATGCACCCAGCACCTTGCGTATGCCTATTTCCTTTGTTCGCTGCTCTGCTGTAAAAGCGGCCAGTGCAAACAGGCCAAGCGCGGCAATAATAACCGCAATAAAAGAAAATATGAGGATCAGCTGAGAGGTTTGAATGTCTTTGCTGTACAGCACATTAAAGCTGTCATCCAGAAAAGTATAATGAAAAGGTTGTGTTGGTACAAGCGATGCCCATACAGACTGCACAGCACTTACCGTTGCAGGAATGCTGCCCGGTGCCACTTTTACAAACAGGTGCGAACTTCTTTGTGTTTCTGACATCAACACCATTGGCCCTATTTTATCGTGTAAGCTCTTATAATGAAAATCTTTTACTACGCCAACCACATGCCCTGTATCTCCGCCCCAGGTAAAACGCTGCCCTACAACCGGTTTATGCATGTTAAACTGTGCCACAGCTGTTTCATTTAAAATGTAATTACGTTCATCATCTTTGCCCGTGGTAAACCAGCGCCCGTCTGCGAGCTGCAATTTAAACATGCTTCTAAAATCTGCATCCACGCTTAGCCTGGCAATGGAAGGGTTGAACAAGGTATCCCTGCCATCCCAGTCTGCATTGCCCGATGAGTAACTTTGCACATTCGTAATATCATCACTGCCACCACTTACTCCCATAACGCCGGGCTGCCTGCGCAATTCGTTTTTAAATGTTTGAAAAAACATACCCAGCTCCTCACCTTTTAGTTTTGCATAAGCAGGATAAGGCACTTCTACCGACATTACCTGCGACACATTGTAACCCGGGTTGGTGGTTTGTATATAATTGAGCTGCCGGTAAATTACCATTGCACCTGCTATAAGCACCGTTGAAAGCGCAAACTGGAAAACTACCAGGCCTTTGCGTACCGCTCCATCATTGAGTTTAAGCACACTTACACCCCTGAAAACATTCAGCGGTTTGAAAGACGACAACAACAAGGCCGGGTAAATGCCATTAAGCACCGCTGCAAACAACAGCGTTCCGGTAAGTACCTTCCATACAGCAAATGAACTGAGGGAAATCTCGAACGACTTTCCTGTTATATCATTGAACAAAGGCAGGCCCAGGATAAGCAGTACTACCGTGAAGAACAATGCGAATAAACTTACTGTGAGCGACTCAGTAATGAACTGTGCAAAAAGGCTGCTCCTGTCGGCGCCGATTATTTTTCTTACACTTACTTCTTTTGCACGCAGGCTGGCTTTTGCAGTGGTAAGGTTTACATAGTTAATACATGCTGTAAGCAACAGCAATATGCCCAGTATACTAAATATGTATACAGTTTTTTCTGTGCCTTTTGGCATAGCAGAAGACTGAAGGTCTTCCTCGAAATACAGGTCCTTCAATGGCATCAGCCTGATGGTGGTATTATCGTTACCGGGCCTGTTCTTTTTTACAATATTATTTAAACCGGCAATAACCTGCGTAACGCTTGCGTCTTTACGCAGTTTAAGAAAAGTGATATAGCCAAAATTATTCCAGGTAAGGTCGTTCCTGTACGTATTGGGATCGGCAAGGCGACCGCCCATCTGCAGTAAAATATCAAACTGGAAACTAGAATTGATCGGGTTATCTTTTATTACTGCCTTTACAGTATAGTTGGTTGTATCCACCTTAATCACCTGCCCAACCGCTTCTGCATTGCCAAAGAATTTTTTGGCTTTCGATGCGGTAAGTATAATACTGAACGGATCCTGCGCAAACCCTGCTGCATTGCCCGCAATAAAATCATAAGAAAAAATATTGAACCAGTTTTTATCTACCCACGCACTTGTTTTTTCGTCGTATAATTTATTATTAATATTCAACACAGGGCCGCCCCAGTTATTGATCATTACACGAGATGCCTGCTCTACTTCTGGTATTTCACGCAAGGCGGTTTCGGCCATCATCATCGGTGCATTTTCCCATTTCCATTGCTCATCGGCGTTAATAGCAATGTCGCATGTTATCCTGTACACCTGCTCTTTTTCAGTATGGAAGCTATCAAAACTTGCCTCATTCTGCACCCACAGAAAAATAAAAACAGCGGCAGCCATGCCAACAGCAAGCCCGAATATGTTGATAAAGCTGGTGGTCCTGGTTTTCCAGAGACTGCGAAATGCCGATTTAAAATAGTTTCTCAACATAAGCAACAGATTATTTTAGTTAATGATGTTACCAGCTTATGGTTCGCTGTTCAGCGCCTGTTGTGTCACTCACTTGTACGTTCGGCTCTGTATTCAGCACGGTGCGATCTTCGCACCTGTTCAATAAAGCTCCAGGCGCTGAAGAGTGCGACGCAACGGATGCTTCATGCATATTCTTCTGCCGGGCCCATCATGCTTTTATTCCACTCTCAGGTTCTTTACCGGGTTTGCTGAAGAAGCCCGGTATGTATTCGACAAAATGGTTACAAGACCGATGAGCAGTAAAAAAATAAAACCAACCAATACGGTGCCGGCACCAATACTCACCCTGTTTGGAAAATTTTGCAGGAACAGCACCGATAAAATTAAACCAACCGGTGTAGCAATAAGACCTGCAATAACAATAAGTTTTACAAACCCTTTTGAAAGCAGGAACATTAGCTGGTTTACGCTGGCACCAATTACTTTGCGAATACTTATTTCCTTTTGTTTTGTTTCTACGGTATAAATAACCAGTCCCAGTAAGCCAAGTGCAGCAATGCTGATGGTAACAAATGCCAGGAAACCCATTTGCGTGTATGTCCCGGACTGGTTTTCACGGGCCGCTATTTTTTGATCGAGCCATTCATATTCAAATGGCGCATGCGGGTTTACTGTCTTCCACACACGAGATACTTCTTGTAACGTTTTATCTTTACCTGCGGCATTTACAAGAATATTGATGTAGTTATAACCGGCTTCATTATTCCTTAGTACGAGCGGGTTTATATTTCTTGCTGCACCTTTATCGTAAAAGTCTGCCAGTACGCCTATTATGGCCACCTGTGTAGAATCGTTGAGCCAAACTGTTTTGTTGATGGCGGCTGCAGCATCTTTAAAACCCAGTACAGCAACAGCTTTCCGGTTGATCAAAACAGCAGACTCAGCAGCGGCATTATCATTATCAAAATTTGAACCTGCCACCAGCTTCAACCCATGCAGTGGCACCGTTCCGGCATCGGCAAAGTAATAATCAGCAGCTATGCCCTGGCCATTTACAGGTTTATCTAAAAACAACTGCAAAGAGCCCGAGCCTCTTATGCCAAAATCATCTGACTGCCTGTTAAACATTTTAACGCCGCTGATCTTTGCTATTTCGTTTACAAAAATCTTATCGTTGGCGGAGGCCGGAATGGTGATAATATTTGCTGCCGTAAAGCCGGTGTCTATTGTACCGAGATAACTAAACTGCCGGTAATAGACCGATAAAAACATCACTACAAGAATGGACAAACTGAACTGGAAGATCATCAAAGCTTTTTGCAGGGAAATATTGCCAAACAATTTTTGTACAGACACATTCTTGAGCACCTGTACAGGCTTGAAAGCAGATAATATCCAGGAAGGAAAAGAGCCCGCTGCCAGTGCCGTGATAAACGTGAACACACCTGCAAACAACATAAGTTGCACAGTAAAATGAAAGCCCGGCTGCAATATGGGAATAAAACAACATGCAAAGAACAATGCAGCAAATGCAATAACCATTGATTCTACTATGTACTGCATAAACACCTGCATTCTTGTGGCCCCGGAAACTTTTCTTACGCCCACTTCTTTCGCTCTTGTTAGCGCCCTTGCAATGGTAAGGTTGGTGTAATTAAAGCAGGCTGCCAATAAAATGATCAATCCTACGCCTATAACCGTAAGTACCTTTGCCCACACATTGCCACGGGATATTTCGTTGTAAATATTATCGCTGCCGGGCACAATATCCAGCAATGGTTGCGCAGTGAAAGAAATGCTGCCTTCAGCAGATCTCAATTCGGGCCGTTGTTGAATGCGGCTGAGCAAACCCTGGAAAGCAGCGCTGCTTATACCAGGCTTTACAACTGCGTAAGTGTAACCATCGTTCAGGGTGTTCCAGCTAGCACTTAAGGCCGGCAACACATTACTTTTCCGTAACTGTTCTGTTGCAAGTATAGAAGCATAAGCATCAAAATCGAGGTGAGATTTGCCCGGGTTATCTTTTAATACACCGGTAACCTGGTAAAGACCCATTTTACCGAAATCAAGTGTTTTGCCAACAGGGTTTGCATTACCAAAAAACTTCTGCGCAGTCGCCTTGCTGATCACAATGCCATTTGTAACGGCAAGTGCATCGTCTTCATTGCCTGACAATAAACCGAAGCCAAAAACTTTAAAAAAAGATGCATCTGTAAAAGCAGCATTGACGGGTAATTTTTTCCCTTCAAATGTTGCATTGCCTTTCAATGCAGGATATAGTTGTGTTGCGTATTGCACCACCTGTTCATTCCGCTGCAACTCGCCCTTAAGTGGCAGCGGCGAACTTGCCAGTTGATATTGCTTTTTGTTCTTGAGTTCGGTTATATTAGTCAATACCCTGTACGTATTGTGGGCATAGGGGCTAAATGTATCATAACTAAGATCTTCCAATACCTGCGACATAATAAGCAGGCACACGAGCAAACTGAGGGAAAGCCCGAAAATATTGATGAAGGAAAAAAGTTTGTGCCTCATCAGGTTTCGCCATGCCGTTTTAAAATAATTTCTGAACATAGGTATTTGAAATGATAGTTATTGGTATGTGGCCGTTCTGTCCGCTATTCAGCACCTGTTGTGTCACTCCCTTGTACTTCCGGAACGTTATGCAGCAAGATGCGGACTGCCAGCGTTGCTGTTTCTAAAATCAAATTAACTTCTTCCTCATTCACCCTTCACCACGCTACTCTGTGCGCAGGCTTTTCACCGGGTTGCTCAACGATGCTTTTACTGAGTGATAGCCTACTGTACAAAAAGCGATGATAATTGTTGCAGCACCGGTCATAACAAACACATAAGGCTTTACAGGAATTCTGAAAGCAAAGTCCTGCAGCCATGTATTGCCCGCCCACCATGCCAGCGGCACGGCGATAATGATTGCCAGCACCACGAGTTGAATAAAGTTTTTGGCAATCAGTAAAGTGATGCCTTTTATATCTGCACCCAATATTCTCCGTATGCCAATCTCTTTTGTACGCTGTACGGTTGTAAAAGCCGCAAGCGCAAACAGGCCAAGGCTTGCAAGCACAATGGCAATAATTGCTGCAACGGTAAACAATGCAGATGTTCTTTGTTCTGCGAGATACAGTTTGTTGTAGTCTTCGTCGAGGAAATGGTAAGTAAAGGGCCTGTCTGTTACACGCTGTTTCCATAAGCCTTCCAGGCGCCGTATGGTAGATTGCATATCGTTCCCGTTTATGCGAACGATAAAATCTCGTGTAAGATCCCTGTCGAGAAATATAAGCAGCGGGCCAATGGCGTCATGCAGGCTGCTGAAATTAAAATCTTTTACAACGCCTACAACCGGGCCCGGCACTCCTTTTTCAACGGTTTTGTTGATGGCATTGTTTGCACTCCAGCCAATTTTTTTTGCAAGTGTTTCATTGATGATGAAAGGCTGCCGGAAATTTGTATTGTTATTGGTTGTATCCATCATTGCAAAATCTGATTGCTGGAAATCGCGGCCGGCAACCAATTGCATTTTCATGGTTTTAATAAAATCCAGATCTACCGGCATTGCATTTACCGAAACTTCGTGGTTGCCTTTTTCATCTGTTGCAGTTATGCCATCGCCCCATTCAACATACTCCGGTGTTTCGTAAGACGCGGTTACACTCTCTACACCCCTCACCTGCTGCAACGCACTTTTAAAAGCTTCGAATTCTTTTACCATGCCCTGCGTGGCAGGCAACACCACCACATGCTCTTTGCTATAACCCAGATTGGTATTTTGCATGTAGTGCATTTGCTGCATAATGATGATGGTATAGATGATAAGAAACACAGATACCCCAAACTGAACAACGATCAGCGTTTTCCTTAGCAGGCCATTGCCACCGGTAAAAGTGAATCCTTTCTTCAGAACACTCATAATCTGCGTGCCCGATAAAAGTATGGCGGGGTACAACCCGGCAAAAAAGCTGACCATTATTGCAAACACTGCAAGGCCAATGAGTGAAGAAGGCTGTAAGAGCATTACCGAAGTAAATGCTTTACCGGTAAGCTGGTTGAAATAAGGTATCAGTACCATACATAAGGCAAAGGCCAGGAATGCAGCAATAATGGTGATTACAGCAGACTCTCCGATAAACTGTGTAAATACCTGCGCTTTAGATGCACCCATCACTTTACGCATACCGATCTCGCCGGTACGCGCAGCAGATTGCGCTGTGGCAAGGTTTGTATAGTTAGCGCATGCAATGATCAGTATGAGCAATGCAACCACCGCAAACATATAGATATACCTTATGTTGCCATTGGGTTCAAAACCGGGCAGGGCAGAATGCAGGTGTACAGTTGTTAAAGGCTCCAGGTGATAGGTAAGGTAAGAAGCTCCTTCCAGGCCGGCTTCTGTTCTTACCTGTGGCGTTTTCATGTAAGCTTCCACCTGCTTTTGCAAGGGTGCAACAGACGCTGCATCTTTTACCAGAAAATAAGTGATCCAGTTGGCGGTCCACCAGTTCTCTTCGCTTACATTTCTCAGGTTAAGGAACTGCGTAACAAAATCAAACCTGATCTGTGAGTTTTGCGGGGCATCTTCGCATATGGCCGAAACAGTACACGATTTACCCAACGCTGTAAGTGTTTTTCCAATGGCATTCTCACTGCCAAAATATTTTTGTGCCATTGACCTTGTCAGTACAATCTTATCCGGCGCATCCAATGCAGCGCCTGCATTGCCCGCTACAATGCTGAAAGAAAACATTTTGAAAAATGCAGGGTCGGCATACAATACACGCGGCTCCTCGAATATTTTATCGCCATTTTTTATCACGCTTTGCCCGAGATAGGTTCTTACATATTCTTCCACTGCAGGAAATGTTCTTTTAAACTGGGGGCCTACTTTGGTGCCGGTGGTGGCTGTTGTGTTTACTGTGCCGGCCTGGCCATACTCCATGGTAGCACGTACAATCCTGTCGGCATTTGCATTGAATTTGTCGTAACTCAGTTCATGCTGAATGTAAAGGCCGATCAGTAAACAGGCTGTTAACCCAACAGATAAACCCAATATGTTTATGGCTGCGTACAACTTGTTTTTCTTAATATTCCTGACTGCAGTTTTTAAAAAAATTCTAAACATAGCATTAGAAATTTACACGTTTATTATAACCAGCTTCAGATAGTTTGTTCAGTTTTTCGCTTCGATCTTCGCGTTTGCCCAATAGCGCTTCAGCAGTACAAGAGTGCGACGCAACGATGCTTAATGCTTATGCTGCTGTTTGGTACATACACCTCACGCCTACGCCTTCTCCGAAGGTCAGAGACTTTGAAAGTTGTTGTAATATTTTTTATCATTCGCTGTTCATGAATGCTTATTCTGTTCTTAAACTTTTTACCGGGTTGGTAAGCGCAGCCTTTACTGCTTTGAAACTAACCGTAAGCAATGCAATGAGCAATGCAGCAAAACCGGCAACAAGAAAAACCCACCAGCTTATTTCTATGCGGTAAGCAAAGCTTTGCAGCCATTTGTTCATTGCCCACCATGCTACCGGGAATGCCACCAGCGATGCGATGAGTACCAGCTTCAGAAATTCTTTTGAAAGCATTTGCGTAACCTGCGCTACGCTGGCGCCAAGCACTTTCCTGATGCCTATTTCTTTGGTTCGTTGCTCGGCCGTATAGGTTACCAAACCAAATAAACCCAGGCATGCGACAAAAATGGTAAGGATAGAAAAAATGTTGAGAATGGCGCCTGTTTTTTGTTCGGTTGCATAGGCCTTATTGAACATGTCATCTAAAAAGTTGTAGGTAAACGGCTCTTCGGTGGTATAGCTGTCCCAGTTCTTTTTCATTGTTGCCAGCAAACCCTGCACATCAGCGGTCTTTATTTTAAAGATCAAACCACTTTCAGGGTTGAGGGTCATAAACAATGGAGAAATGTTTTCATGCAATGATCTGAAGTTGAAATTTTTGACCACGCCGATAACGTGGTAAGGAATGTTATTTCCCCTGTTGCTGTTCTGGCGCACCACAATTTTATTTAGCGCGGTGGTATTGTTCCAGCCGAAATTTTTTACAGCAGTTTCGTTGAGAATGATGCCCAACGAATCTGTTGAAAATGCTTTGGAAAAATTTCTGCCACTGATCATTTGCATACCCATTGTTGGTATGTATTGTTCGTCGATATGAAAATCCACGCCATTGACCACGGCGTTATCATTTCCCTGCGGGTAGGCCAGTGCATTGTTGTAAGCCGATGGCCCTACAGGTTTGTAAAATGAGGTTGTGGCACTAACAATACGCGGATCCTGCAGCAACTGTTGTTTAAATACCTGCTCATTCTGACCCAGCATGTAAGAATTTGGAATGCTGATGAGCTGCTCTTTGCTAAAGCCCAGGTCTTTGTGTTGGATATACTTCATCTGCTGGTAGACCACAATGGTGCCGATGATAAGGCCAACAGAAATAAAGAACTGGAAAACCACGAGGCCGCTACGCAAACCAAACGACCTGTTATTGGTAGCAAGCCTGCCTTTTAACACAGCAATAGGTTTGAAAGAAGACAAATAAAACGCAGGATACAAACCGGCAAGTACACCAACCAGCAAGCCAAGCGCTATAAACGCCAGAACTGGTTGTACATCGAATGACAAATTTTTACCGGCAAGTTCATTGAACAGGGGTAGCGCAATCTTTACCAGCATAAATGCCAGCACCAGTGCCATTGCGGTTAGTACTACTGATTCGAACAGGAATTGGCGGATAAGCTGAAACCTGTCAGAACCGGCTACTTTGCGTACGCCCACTTCCTTTGCTCTTTTTGTAGCACCAGCGGTAGCAAGATTGATAAAATTTATACAGGCTACAACCAACATAAAAAGCGCTACGCCGGCAAAGATGTATACATACATTTTGTTGCCACCCGGTTCAAACTCAGTGGTGGTATAAGAATCGAGGTGTATATTTTTGAGCGGCTGTAAAACAAAACCCAGTGAGTTACCCTTCTGCTGAAACTGCGCAAGGCTTAGCCCCATCTGCTGCTGTATTTGCGGGCCCATGTATTTTGTAACCATGGCCGGGAAACGTGCTTCCACTTTTGCAATGTCTGTATGTGGTTGCAGGAGCAGGTATGTATGGTAGCCGCCAAACATCCACGAATCTGATGTAGCCTCTGTCCAGCCACTCATTGCGCCAAACATATCAAAATGAAAATGTGCGTTGGCAGGAATATCTTTTATAACACCTGTTACGGTGTACGGCTGGTTATCGTGTGCGGTAACTGTAATTACTTTGCCAATAGCGTTCTCTGTACCAAAATACTTCCTGGCAGTTGACTCAGTTATCACAACGCTGTTGGCATTTTTCAAAGCAGTCTTTGCATCGCCCTCAACCATTGGCAAAGTAAAAACGCTGAAGATGTTTGCGTCTGCAAATGCAAACCTGTCGTCTTTAAACACCTTGTCTTTATAGGTAATCTTTGAACGTCCGAAATCTTTGATGCGTGTAGCTTCCTGCACTTCAGGAAAATCTTTTTTGATTGTTTGCGCCACCGGCGGCATGGATACACTTTCATTTATCTTGCCACCATTTACTTCTGCCTTGAATATCACCCTTGCAATGTTATCTGCATGCTCATTGAAACGATCGTAGCTAAGTTCATCCTGCACATACAACATAATAATAAAACATAACCCAATACCCATCGACAAACCAAGCACATTGATAAATGAGAAGAGTTTGTTCTTCTTAATATTGCGCCAGGCTGTTTTCAAATAGAGATTAAACATGATAGTAATTTTTTTTGATGATAACTTTTTGGTTAAGGTTATGATCTTTTATGTTTGAAACCAGCTATCAGATCTTTGGTCATCGCCTGTTGTGTCACTCACTTGTACTTTGGGAACATTGAGCAGCAACTCCAGGTGCAGGTCTTGTTCACTTACACAACAACAAGGTGCAAATTTCGCTTTGGTCTTCGCACCTGTACAGTATAGGTGCAACAGTACAAGAGTGCGACGCAACGATGCTTCATGCTTGTACGGGTGCCCGGTACATAATGCTTCACTTTTCACCATTTACCGTTCACTACTCTGTTCTTAAACTCTTTACAGGGTTTGACATGGCTGCCTTGACTGACTGGAAACTAATGGTGAACAATGCCACGCAGATAACCATTAAACCCGAGGCTGCAAAGAGTTCCCAGCTTAATGAAATACGGTAAGGATATTTTTCCAGCCACTTGTTTGTGGCAATCCATGCAAACGGCACAGCGATGATCAATGCAATGAGCACGAGTATAAGAAAGTCTTTTGATAAAGCGGTAACAATACTCTGTACAGAAGCGCCCAGCACCTTTCTGATGCCAATTTCTTTGGTGCGTTTTTCTGCAGAAAGAACTGATAAACCAAACAAACCGATACATGAGATGAAGATGGTGAGTACCGCGCCAAACAAAATGATCTGTTTCCATTTTTCTTCTGCCTCGTAGCTTTTTAAATATTCTTCATCTTTAAATACATACTGGTAAGGGCTCATAGGGAAAAACTGCCGGAAGGTTGATTGCAGGAACTTCAGCGCTTCGGTGGCAGTGTGCGGTTTGATCTTTACTTCTACCTGCCCGTAATCGTTGCTGTTTTTCATGGTAAACACCTGCGGCTCGATCTTCGTATCATTCAACGCAGCATAATGATAATCTTTTACCACACCTATTACGCGGTAGATTTCATTATTGTTATAAAAAAAGTTCACTGTTTCACCAATTGGGTTCTTCCAGCCGGCTTTTTTTACAAATGCTTCATTGACCAAAATTGATGATATAGAATCTGACGGATAATCTTTTGAAAAATTACGGCCTTGGACGATCGGTATTTTAAGCATTGGCAGATAATGCTCATCAATCGTTTCGTACGCAAACTGTATGGATGAATCATTTGCAATTTTTGCACCCGTAAACCAGGAGCCTCCGTTTTTTGCAGCAGCATCCACAATATTGGCATTTTTAAGCAACTCTGATTTAAACAAAGCAGCTTTCTGGTGCGAAAGATTGTTTACCTGGAGTTTTACAATATTGGTATTATCGTAGCCAAGGTCTGTATGTGTTAAAAAATCAAACTGCGAATAAACGGTGAATGTGGCAATGATCAGAAAAGATGCCAGCGCAAACTGCAAAACCACCAACGACTTCTGCAGGTAATTCTTGCCGCGCAGCGTAAACTTGCTATACAATGTTTCAACAGGTTTATACCCTGATAATACCAGCGCAGGATAAAACCCTGCCAGCAAAGATGTAACTGCAAACAAAGCAATATAACCAACTACCAGCCTGGCATCGGCCAGGTAAGAAAACGCCAGTTTTTTATTGGCCAGGTCGTTGAATACGGGCAGTACAATTATGGCCAGCACTATCGCCATAACAAAAGCCAGGAAACAAAGTACAAACGATTCGCCCAGGAACTGTGTAATCAGTTGGCGCCTGTCGCCGCCCACTACTTTTCTTATACCTATTTCCTTCGCCCTTTTTACAGAACGTGCAACAGTAAGGTTAACAAAGTTGATACATGCAATAAGCAGGATGAATAAGGCAATGCCTGACAAAATATAAGAATACACAGGATTACTTTGGTTACTTAAACCATTCTGCGCAGGCAATTGTGTATTCAGGTGCATGTCTGTAAAAGGCTGCAGGAAATATGTTTCCATCTTTGCATCCGGCGGGCCGCCATATTTTAAATTCAAGGCAGTAAATGTTGCAGACGCATCTTTGATATAGAATTTTTGTATCTGCTTTTCCACGGCCTCAACATTTGAACCCGGGTTAACCGTAACAAACGTGTTGAGGAAGTAACTATACCAGTTATCATTGTTTGCAGCATCTGCCTCATTTGACCGGAAGGGTAACAATACATCAAACTTGATCGAAGAATTCTGCGGGCATCTTTCCGAAACGGCGGTTACTTTATAAGGCACAAATGTGGAATCTTCTTTTACCATTACTGTTTTGCCCAATGCGCTGGTGTTGCCAAACTGCTTTTTAGCTTCGTCTTCAGACAACACGATTGAGTGCGGTTCTGTTAAACATGTTTTGGGGTTGCCTTCTACCAGCGGAAAACTGAATACGGAGAAAAAAGACGAGTCTACAAACAACAAAGACTGAGATTGAATTTCATTCCCCAGCTTTACATCTTCCATGCCCGACTGTACCCTTACGAAGGTTTCCAGCCCCGGTACGTTTTGCTTAAAACGAGGACCCTGCAGATGACCGGTATTACTGTTATATCGCTCTTCCCCGTTTCGCTCGTTCCTGCTTACGATGCGGTAAATGTGATTGACATTACTGTGGAACTGGTCATAGCTCACTTCATCCTTTACGTACAATATGATCAGCATAGAACAGGCAAGCCCGATGCTTAAGCCTGCAATGTTTATTAAGGAGTACACCTTGTGCCGTGCAAGGTTCCTGAAAGCAATGTTGAGGTAATTTTTGAACATAGTAAGCGGTATGAAATGGTAGTTAATATTATTTATTAATAAAGCCCGGCGGTTCTATTACCGCCAGGTGTTTATGTTTTTATATAAGCCACGGCATCATTCGGTGCGTAGATTTTTTATGGGATTGCTCATGGCAGCCTTTACCGCCTGCAGGCTTACGGTAAGCAACGCAATAGCTATTGCGATGATGCCTGCAACGAGGAATATCCACCAGTCTATGGCAGTGCGGTAAGCAAAATCCTGCAGCCATTTGCTCATGGCCCACCATGCAAGCGGAGAAGCAACAATAATGGCCACCATAACCAGTTTGATAAAATCTTTGGAAAGTAAAGCGGCAATGTTGGTTACACTGGCACCCAGCACCTTTCTTATACCGATCTCTTTTACACGCTGACGCGCAGAAAACGCAGCAAGACCGAACAATCCAAGACAGGCAATGAAGATGGCAATAACTGCCGCTGTAATAAATACATTTCCCAGCTTTTGCTCAGCAAAATATTGCTGGTCATATTTATCATCTGCAAAAAAGTATTCAAATGGATTACCCGGAAATGTACTGTTATAAAGCTGTTTGATTGTTTCAATCTTCGACTGCATATTTCTTTCGTCTGTTTGTACGGTAAAGAAACTATACGAGACGGACCCCAGGTAGATCGTTGGCCGGATGGGTTCTCTCAGTGAAAGATGGTGATAGTCTTTTACCACTCCTACAATTTCGTAGGGCTCGCCCCAGTTTATTTTCTGGCCAATGATGTTTTGCTTTGTATCAAAACCAAACTGCTGTGCGGCTTTTTCATTTATGATTACACTCTTTACATTGTTCCAGCTACGCTCCGCCTCTTCTTTCTTAAAAGTTCTTCCCTGCAAAAACCCGATGCCCCAGGTATCAAAAAAATTCTGGTCGCAGATAAACATGGAGTAAGATTTTTTTTCGTCGTCTTTCTGCGGATTATTCAGCCTTGTTATACCTTCTGTCGAAAAATTATAACCTATGCCGGGCACATTGTTGCTGGCTGACTGTTTTTTTACAAAAGACAATTGCGACAATGCATTTTTGAACGATACATTTTTTTCTGCCTGGTCCTCGCTGGAAACGGTGGGCCCCTGTATCACCAATAACTGGTCAAGGTTCATTCCCAGTTTTTCTGTTTGCATATACCGCAGTTGTTTGTAAAGGATAGCAGTAGAAATGATGAATATGATCGATACAGTAAACTGGAAAATTACCAGGCCTTTGCGTAATGATAACCCGTTGTTCACCTTTTCCACCTTACCACGTATAGTGTTGATCGGTTTATAGGATGTTAATGTAAACGCAACGTAGCTGCCGGCCAATAGCGTACCAGCTACAATGAGCGCAATACCTCCCAGCCAAAACCATGTATTGTTCAGCACCGACAGGCTTAAAGATTTTCCTACAAAATCGTTGTAGGGCTGTTGAAAAATACTCACCAGGCATATAGCAATTACAGCACTGATCAATGTAAGAATAAATGTTTCTGCGAGGTATTGAAATACCAGTTGTTTGCGGCTTGCACCCAGCACTTTTCTTACACCTACTTCTTTGGCGCGGTTAAGCGCCTGGGCTGTAGACAGGTTAATGTAGTTAACCCACGCAATTACCAGTATCAGTAAGCTTACACCGGCAAAAACAAGCACCATTAAAAGGTTACCAAAAGTTTGATAAGGATAATCCAGTGAAGGAGCAAGATGCAATGCACTGAATGGCTGTAAAACAATGTCATCGCCTTTTGTTTGCGCATCGGCACTGTTTACAAACGCTGTAATACTCCGTTCCACTTTAGCGGGGTCTGCGCCGCTTTTCAGTTTAATGTAGATGTTGGTAAAGGAAGATTGAACGCCGTTAGGGTCTGCCCAGTCATTACCATCACGATTGGCGGCGCTCTCAAGTGTTTGTAATGAAAGCAGGGCTTCAGATTTTATATCACTTTCCTGCGGGTTGCTATATACAGCTTTTACTGTATACAGTGTATTACCAAACTGGTTGCTTATGGTTACAGTTTTGCCAATACTCCGTGTTGTACCAAACAGTTTACTGTTCATTTCTTCGCTCAGTGCTATACTGTTTGGTTCCCATAAAGATGTACTGCCTGCAATAAGCGGAAATGAGAACACATCCAGGAAACTTCCATCCACGTACATCATATTAGGCTCCCTGAATACCTTATTGTCTTTGTTATCCTGCGCAGTGTAAGTAACAACACCGGCAGCTATACCATCTGCAATCCTTACATAATTATCAATTTCGGGTATTTGCCTTTTTGCCAGCGGTGCAAGACCTGGTGCGTTGTAGTAATCTACCGGGCCTGCTTTATGATGGTAATTTACCCTGTATAAAACATCGTAATTTTTGTTGTACCTGTTGGCGCTCCACTCTGCTGCCACATATTGCATTATAAAAAGAAAAACAGCGAGGCCCAGCGTTAGCCCTGCAACATTGATGATAGAAAACTGCCTGTTGCGCCAGAGATTTCGTACAGCAGTTTTAAAATAGTTTCTAAACATACATAGAAGTTTTTTTGGTACCCGGCATTTGTAATATTACTCATCACCTGTTGCGTCGCACACTGCATCTTCCTGTTCATTCTTCAGCTTCAGCACCCGGTTTGGTCATGCTGTGCTTAAAACCATTTCCGGCACAGTACAATTTAAAAACAAAAATTGGTGCCACGATATAATTTACTGATTATCAGTTAATTGATACACACTTTAAGATACAGGTGTTCGGTTTTGATACAATCACTGTTTTGGTTTGATACACCTTGCCCCAATCACGAGGCAAAAGCAACAGCAGTATGGTAAAACCTTTTGGTGTTTTACTACTTTTGTTATGAATCGTGTAAGTTTACACAACTCCTCATTCAAAAAAAAGGCATTATCATGCAATCAAACGCAACAACTGTTGATGCATACGTATCAGAAATACCCGAAGACCGCAGGCAGGCCATAGAAGCACTGCGCAAAACCATAAAAAAGCGCCTGCCAAAAGGTTTTAAAGAAACCATGAGTTACGGTATGATCGGTTATGTTGTTCCGCACGAACTTTACCCGGCGGGCTACCATTGCAATACAAAAGATCCTTTACCTTTTATGAATATTGCTTCCCAGAAAAACTTTATCGCTATTTACCATATGGGCATGTATGCGAGCCCCGCACTGCTGAACTGGTTTACCGATGAATATGGAAAACGTGTAAAAGGAAAACTGGATATGGGCAAAAGCTGTGTGCGGTTTAAAAAACCTGAACTTATTCCTGTTGATCTTATTGGTGAGCTGGCTGCAAAAATGACCGTGCAGGAATGGATAGACATGTACGAAAAGAATTATAAAAAGTAGCCTGTTTATATTCCTCAATCTGCCTTCTGCATATGGTAGATCTTCACACCTTTGGGCGAGGTAAGCAAGGCATCCCAACTGCCGTCTGCTTTTAGCTGCCAGGTTATGTCGTTGTGAATACGGTCGCTGTTGGGCTGTAACTGTATTACAGAATCTGCTATTAAACCTGTTGCCCAGTCTTTATTGGCGCCCAGGAAATATAAACCATCCTGCCAGAAAAGAGTGTCTGTATAAGAATTGGTACTGTCAGTGGAACCGTCTTTCAATTCGTAGTTGCTAATTTTGATAGTGCTGTCGTTGACAAACTCGTATATCTCGTAAAAAGGTTTATCGCCATCCATACCTTTCCACTTTCCGGCAATCCATTTTATTTTTTGCAAGTCTTCTTTTTTATAGTCTACGCTGCCGGCGGTTACGGGGTCTTTCTTTTTATACACTACAGGCGTATTACATGCACTTATCAAAAAGCAGCCAACTATGCATAGCAAAGAAAATGGTAAAACGTTCCTGTTCATGCGGCAAAAATATTGAATGAATAATAATTATGAGGGCCCTTTGGAAAAAGGGCCCGTTAAGCAGAATATTATGTGTATTCCACTTATGAGACTTCTTTATAACAAATGCCGCTGTTGTCTTGTTTACCGGTATAATAATTTTTGTTTTCAATGCAGGTGTTATTGCTGCGCTGTTAGCATGCCATGAGCGATGCTGCATAGTGTTTTACAGTACAAGAGTGCGACGCAACAGAAGCTTCATGCATGTACAGGAGCCGGGTACCAAAATGTATTTCACCCATTTCTTTTTACACGAAAGCCCGGAACCTTAACAGCCTTGCTTAATATACCTTTCAACGTTTTACTGATCCCGCCTGTTCACCTTTCACCCCTTCACCTTTCTATGCATCATTCCGTTTTCAGGCTCTTTACGGGGTTGCCCACTGCGGCTTTTATACTCTGGTAACTCACCGTAACAAGCGCCACTGCAATCGTTGCAAATGCAGCGCCGGCAAAGATTTGCCAGTCGAGTGAAATTTTATAAGCAAAGCCCTGCAGCCAGTTATTCATTACATACCAAGATAGCGGAAACGCGATGCAAATAGCTACAACAATGAGTTTTAAGAAAGAACCTGATAACAGGGCGATGATGTTTGCAACAGATGCGCCGATGACTTTTCTTATACCAATTTCTCTGGTGCGTTGCGCTGCGGTAAACGTGGCCAGGCCAAACAGGCCAAGACATGAGATGATGACAGCAAGTATGGCAAAGTAATCAGATAATTTACTAACCATTATTTCGCTGTTGTAAAGACCGGCAAATGCAATATCTGAAAACTGGTAAGTAAACGGAAACTTTGGATTGACTTCTTTACATATTTTCTCCAGGCCTGCCATGGTTTCTTTGATGTTGCCGGCTTTTGTGCGGACAAGGATCGTACCCCAGGGCCAGTTATCATCGAGCCTTACAATAAGCGGCTCAATGGTTTGATGCATGCTGCTGAAATGAAAATCTTTAAGCACACCGATTACCGTACCCGCTCTCCCGCCCCAGGAAACTTTGTGCCCCACAGGATTTTGCAGGCCCATTTTTTCAACAGCCGTTTCGTTTAAAATATAGCTGGTGGAGTCTGCACCAAAGACGGGCGAAAAATCGCGGCCCGCAGCCATTTGCAGTTTCATTGTTTTGGTAAAATTGTAGCCCACCACCGCATCAGCAAATGAAATGGTTACATTCGGTTCTTTACCCTGCCAGTCTATGCTTCCGGTATGGTGTTCTATAACTGTTGGCGAATTGCGCATTTTAGAAACATCTGCCACGCCAGGCAGTTGCAGTACCTGTTGTTTGAATACGCTGTAATTTTTGATAAGGTCGCCTTCTATGGGGATGTACACGAGGTTTTCCCTGTCGTAACCAATATTCTTTGACTGTATATAATTCATTTGCCGGTAAATAACCATCATGCCAACGATAAGCATAATGGAGAGCGTGAACTGGAACACCACCAGCCCTTTGCGAAATAGTACTGCGCCATTGCTAAACTTCAGTGAACCCTTTAAAACTTTTACAGGCTTTAACGACGAGAGGAACAAGGCAGGATAGCTGCCCGCAACAACACCTGTTACCACAAGCATTACCAGTATGGCTGCCCAGAACAACGGTTCTGATACGGGCAATGCAAGCGCTTTTCCCGTAAGTGCATTGAACGCAGGTAACAACAGCGCTGCAGATACAAGTGCCAGCAACATGGCAAACGCTGTAAGCAGCAATGCTTCGCCGGTAAACTGCAGCACGAGCGTGCTTTTGTTTGCACCAACCACTTTGCGTAAACCTACTTCTTTTGCACGCCTGACAGAACGGGCCGTTGCAAGGTTCATAAAGTTGATACAAGCGATAAGCAGAATAAAAATGGCTACATACGTAAATACATTTACATATGCTATACGGCCACCGGCTATATATCCATTTTGGAAGGTGGCATGCAGGTATTTTTCGGTGTATGGTTGCAGCGCAAGCTCTACACGCCAGTTGCTGTTCTTTTCTGTATAGCGGTAAATAAAATCTTTGATCGTTGTTTCAACTGCTGCTGCACCGGCATCTTTACGCAGTTGTACATAAGTTACAGGATCTGTATTGCCCCAGTTGTTTACCCATTCATTTTGTTTGACGAAGTCTGTCCAGGCGCGTAAAAACTCAAACCTTACAGATGAGTTGGCAGGCACATCTTCAAACACTGCAGTTACTTTTAAGTCTTCTTTGTTATCGAAACGGATGGTATTGCCAATCGCCTGTTGCGCATCGCCAAAATAATGTTCCGCCATTGTTTTAGAAATTGCAACCGAGGCTGGTTCTGTTAATGCAGTTGCTTTATTGCCTGCCAGCAAATGGTAGCTAAACATGGTAAAGAAGTCGGGCCCTGCAAAAAAACCGGCAGCTTTACCAATCTCTTTCCCCGCATCAAAGGTATTACCGGTGCCTGGTGGCGATGCAGATTCCAGGCCGCTGGCATATTGAATACCGGGTACCACGCGTTTCAGCTCTTCTGCCAGCAACCCCTGTGTATTGTAGCCTGCATCCACTTTTCCATCATAGAAATTTCGTTCATACACCTGGTATATACGGCTGCCGTTTGCATGAAATGCATCAACATTTTTTTCATCCTGCACCCAAAGCATGATGAGTAAACTGCAGGTTATACCCAGTGCAAGTCCTGTAATATTGATAAAGGAAAATGCCTTATGGCGTGTAAGATTACGCCACGCAATTTTTACAAAGCTGGTAAACATAATGTGTTTGTTTAGTAATAAACGATTGTTTGGCGGTTAAGGCTGGGACAATATTTATTTACTGAACTACCCCTGATGCATAAAGCTTCCGGGATTTAAACGGTAACACAGGCGATCTTGCATGTCTGTTGTACCGGCACCCCTGCAGGTGGCATCGCCTGTTGTGTCACTCACTTGTACTGTATCTCTTTAAGCAGCAACGATGCTTTTTCCTCTACATACAACGGTAACGAAGCGGGTGAACACACAAAAGCTTTCATTGCTTATTGCATTTGTACTGTATGTAAAGGCAGGCCGGCATAAAAACTTCAACTGCTGTGCCACTGTGTAACAATTTGATTTTTAAGCTGCTAAGCCACTGTAAAACAAAAAGGTGTCCGATATCGGACACCTTTTGTACGGTGATGAACGCCTGTACAAATGATCAGTCTATCCTGTTGATCACAAGATCGCCAAAGTGCAAACCTTTATCTATTACAGGGCTTCCTTTATAATGAACAGCGGCCTCACCAAATGCGGTAACTTTTATACGGTCTTTTACATTCAATGAAAATTCAGCTTCTCCATATGCAACCACTTTTGCAGTTGTGCCTTTTACGTCGAGGCTGTTTACAACTCCTTCTCCATAGGCTGTATATTTTTGGTCGGCAATTGCTCCGTTTTTTATACGCAGGTTACTTTCCCCGTAGATCGTTGTATTCATTTCTTTAAAATCCACACTGTTCAAAGTAACATCGCTTTCTCCATAGATCTTCAGGTCGAAGCTTTCACCTTTTAACGGACTTTCACAAATATGCTTCTCTTCCCCGCGCAATGAAAGATCAGTAAGTGTTTTGTAAGAGATCTTTACGATCAAAACGGTGCCGCGGTATAAAGGATTTTTTTCTTCATAACCCTTGTCGTAGTTCTTTTCATTCTTTGTATAATCTTTGGCGCCGTCGAGGTAAACACGCAATGTTTTTCCGTTTACTTCCACGTGTATTTTGTTTTCGTCTACTTTGCTGTTTTCAACCGTTACAGACTCTGTATTGCTTTCCACGAATGTTGTTTGTATATGCGGGCTCACGATTACTTTATCGAAAGCTTCCACGTTATAAACTTTTTGCGCAGACAAGGTGCTAACCACAAACAACAGCATGGCAGCAAGCGAACATTTTATTTTGTACATAGTATAAGTTTGTATTCAATAATTGGTAACACCTGTTATACGTGTATGCAATTGTTTTGTTACAGGTTATCAAAAAATTCTCCTGGGTTCTTTGCTTAGATCTTCGCTTTGCCGAATAAAGATACAAGTGCACAAGTGAGTGACACAACAGAAGCTGCTGTACGTACCGAAGCTGACCTCATCATACATTTTATTTAATGCTTTGTTCCCCTCACCCAAAATCCCTCTCCTTTCGATAGGGACTTTGAAACCAGCGCCGCACGCCCTACTCCGTTCTCAAACTCTTTACCGGGTTGGCAAGTGCTGCCTTTATAGACTGGAAACTTACGGTTAACAATGCAATGGCAATAATGACCACAAAAGGCAACACGAAGAATGACCAATGTATGTCTATACGAAACGCATAATCCTGCAGCCATTTGCTGGTTGACAGCCATGCAACCGGTACAGCGATCACAAAAGCAATCAGCAGCAACAACGCAAACTCTTTAAACAGCAATCGCAGGATGGTACTTACGGATGCACCCAATACTTTTCTGATGCCGATTTCTTTGGTGCGTTGCAGGGTTGTAAACGATGCAAGCCCGAATAAACCAAGGCATGCCACGAGTATGGCAAGGCTGGTGAACAAGGTGAATACCTGGCCAAAACGCTGATCAGCCTTGTATTGCGCATCAAAATGATCGTCGAGGAAAAAATATTCGAATGTATTGCCCGGAAAGAATTTTGCCCACTCTGCTTTTACACCATTGATGGTTTGTGCTGCGTTGGCAGCAGTTGTTTTAACAGAGATGTACCCGTTTACATCGGGCATTAAACGCAGTATCAATGGCTCATACGCTTCGCGCAACGATTGCTGGTGGAAGTTTTCGGCAACACCTTCTATTGTATATTGATCGCCCCAGAAATCAATCTTCTTACCAACAGCATCCTGCGGGTTATTGAAACCAAGTTGTTCCACGCCTTTGCGGTTAAAGATCACGGAGTTTTTATCTGAACCAAAATCTTTTGAAAATGCGCGGCCGGCGATCATTTTTAAACCATATGTGCCCATATAATCGTAGTCAACACCAATTACACGGTACTGTTTCTGTTTAGATTCATCCTGTTCTATAAGCTTTATACCACCTGCATTCCAGCCAACGGCCTCACCCGGTATACTGGTTGAAACGGTAATGTTCTTTATTGCTGATTGCTTTTGCAGTTCCTGTTTAAAGGCCGTTATTTTTTGCAGGAACGTAGAGTCTATACCAACAACAGGCGACGGAACAACAAGGGTTTGTGCGATGTTTAAACCAAGCGATTGTTTACGCATGTATTGAATTTGCTGGTATACTGTAACAGTACCAATCAACAAAAACAACGATGCAGCAAACTGGAAAACAACAAGCGATTTCCTGAGCAATGCGCCCTGCCTGGTGGTACCGAGTTTACCTTTTAATACATCAATAGGTTTAAAGCCGGATAGTACAAATGCCGGGTAAAGACCTGAGAAAAACACGCCGATCGTAAACAGCGTAACAAGGCCAAGCCAGAAATCGGCTTTTGCAAAAAGCGTGAATGACAGCTGCTGGCCTGAAATATTGTTGAAGCCCGGAATGGCAACTAAAACAATAATAACTGCCAGTAACAATGCCAAACCATTGAGTAATGCAGACTCTGAAAGAAATTGCAGCACCAGTTGCTTTCTTTGCGAGCCGATTGCTTTACGTACACCAACTTCCCTTGCCCTCGTGATGGCACGGGCAGTTGCCAGGTTTATATAATTTACCCATGCAATAATGACGATAAAGAAAGCAATGCCCAGCAACAGGTACACCGTTTTGCCATCACCGGTTTCGCCGGGCTCCATCATATAGTGGGAATAGAGGTGAATATCTTTTAATGACTGCAAATGATAGATTACACCTGCGTTATAATTCTTCATGTCCTGCGCAGTAAACTTATCTACCACAGGTACAAATTTTTTCTCTACAACAGCAGGATCTGCTGTTGGTTTTAATAGTAAGTAAGTAAGACAACCGTCCCACATCCAGGCCGTTTCGGGGCCGTTGCCGGAAGAATCTGTGTTCAGTTTTTTGAACGTGGCGTAAGACAGCAGCAGATCCGGCTTCAGTTGTGTATTGGCAGGCGCATCTTTATACACTGCAGTAATGGTAAAGTTGCTGTTGCGGTTAATGGCCAGTGGTTTGCCTACTACATTCGTTGTGCCAAATATCTTTTTAGCGGTTGTTTCTGATAAAGCCGCAGTAAAAGGTTCGTCCAATACTTTGGCTTTATTGCCCCCCAGCAACGGATAAGTAAACACACTGAAAAATGAATTGGTGGCAAAGAAAACCTTTTCAATTTTTATCGGTTGGTTGGCAATCTCCGTTGTTACCCGGCCGGTGCCTACCACCTTTACATAATCTTCAATTTCGGGTATGGCATCTTTAAACGAATTACCAACTGCAAAAGCACCTGCAGCCCATTGTGTACTCAGTTTGCCATTATCGTACCTGTCCTGCTGCACGCGATAGACGCGGTCCTTGTTTACCTGGAAATTTTCGTAACTCAGCTCAAAAGACACGTATTGCAGAATTAGTAAGCATGCAGCAATACCGATTGCAAGCCCCAGAACATTGATCGCCGCATAAGCCTTGTGACGCATCATATTGCGCCATGCAATTTTAAAATAGCTTCTAAGCATGTGAGAACATTTTGAAATGATAAAATATACTATACAGGAAAATGATGTTACGGACTTTTGGAACACTGCTCACCGCCTGTTGTGTCACTCACTTGTACTTCCGGAACGGCAGGCAGTAAAGCAGAGACAAACAGGCCGAAGTGATACGATCATCTGTCCGCTTCAATCTTCGCGTTTGCTGCATCATGCTTCAACAGTACAAGTGTGCGACGCAACAGAAGCCTCATGCTTATTCTGTTGCCTGGTACATCAGTTTCAACTTAATCTCAACCAAATTCCCTCTCCAAAGGAGAAGGAACTGGATGGTACCTGCAATACTTCAGTGAAGTAAATTCACCATTGACCATTCACGATTAACCATTCACGCCCTTTACTCTGTCCGCAAACTTTTTACGGGATTAGAGAGCGCTGCCCTGATCGATTGAAAACTTACCGTAATAATTGTTACAAGCATAGCACCTGCACAAGCCAGCACAAACACCCACCATGATATGTCTGTCTTGTACTCATACTGCTCCAGCCAGCCGCTGAGATAATACCAGGCAAGCGGCACGGCAATAAAACAGGAGATAACTACAAGCCATGCAAAATCTTTAGAGAGCATCTGCCACAGGTTAAACACAGATGCGCCCAGTACTTTGCGTACACCAATTTCTTTGGTACGCTGTTCTGCAACAAAGGCAGCCAGGCCAAACAATCCAAGACAGGAAATAAATATGGCAAGAACAGTGAAGAAAGTAGCGAGATTGCCTATGCGCTGCTCATCTGAAAATTTCTCTGCATATTCCTGGTCAGTAAACTTAAAATCGAATGGCGCACCGGGATTGTATTTTTTGAACACCGTCTCAATTTTGCCTAAAGCTGTTTGCAAAGGAGCGCCGGGTTTTATCTTTACGGTTATAACGTTTACCCAGTTGCGGCTGTAAAAAAATATTGTGGGTTTTATAGGGGTGTATGGCGATTCCATTACCATATCCTGTATAATGCCCACCACGGTATAGTTAGCGTCGTCCTGCTGCACAATTTTATTTAACACACCGCCTTTCATATTGATCAGCTTTGCAGCAGACTCGTTAATGATTATGCTGAGACTATCAGAAAAGTCTCTTGAAAAATCCCTGCCTTCTTTAAGTTTCCAGCCAATCGTTTTACCAAAATCTTCTGTAACCGCTATAGTGCCAAATGAAGGCAATGTTGCCGGATCTTTACCCTGCCAGTTAAAGCCAATCTGGTTAGCCCACACACCTGTTGTAGGGCTGGAAGATTCGGCCATATTGGTTACAACGCCCGTACCAAGCAGATCCTGCCTTATTGCATCATAATGGCCATAAAGGTCTGGCGTGGTCATACTTATCGTAAGTAAACCTTCGCGGTTGTAGCCTACGGGTCTGTTCCTGGCAAACTCAATTTGTTTAAAAACAATGATGGTACCTATAATTAAAGCAATGGAAAAAGTAAATTGTATAACCACCAGTACCTTGCGTGGTAATGATGCGAAGCGCCCCACACGAAATGTACCTTTTAATACTTTGATGGGTTCAAAACGCGAAAGAAAAAATGCCGGATAGCTACCCGCAATTAAACCGGTTATTACGGTAAATGCAATAGCAATAAACCAAAATACACCGGTAGACCACGGAAGCGACATTTCCTTATCGGCCATGCGGTTAAATAGTGGCATCATCAACAACACTAATATTATTGATAACACAAAAGCACACAATGCAACAAGTATTGACTCACTTAAAAACTGGCCTACCAGTTGTTGCCTTAATGAGCCTACCGCTTTACGTATACCTACTTCTTTTGCACGTTTTTCGCTGCGTGCAGTACTAAGGTTCATAAAATTGATGCAGGCCAGCAGTAACACAAAAATGCCTATGATGGCAAACAACCACACAAACTGAATACGCCCGCCGGCAGCCACACCATCCTTAAATTCACTATACAGGTGCCAGTTGTTCATGGGTTGTAAAACAAGCTCTTCCACGCCTTCTGTAGCAGCATTCTTATGCTTCATGGAAGCATCTTTTATTTTAGCGGTAACCTTTTCCACATCTGCATTTGGCGCCAGCTCTACAAAGGTTTGAAAAGAATGGTTGTTCCACTGCGTCTGGGCATTTTTTAACCACTCCTCTGTCTCGAGGTATTTTTTCCATGGTATAAAAAGTTTGGCCTCACGCAGCGTGGTATTGCGTGGCAGATCTTCAAACACACCGGCCACTTTAAAGTCCAGTTTGTTATCGATTTTCACTGTTTTACCAATCGCATCTGTATTGCCAAATAATGCAACAGCGGTTGATGCGTTGATCAAAATAGAAGAAGGATCGTCCAGTGCATTGATATTGCCTTTCTCCATTTTCAGTGATAGCATGGAAGGAAACGGCTGCTCTGCCCACATACCATTGGCCGAGATTTTCTTCTCTCCTACGGCAATGATGTGGCCGAAGTTCCATGAAGTCATGGACACATTTTTAAAATCTCCGCCAAACTTACTGCGCAGTTCAGGTGCCAGTGGCATGGCTGTAGCTTCGCCGGTACTTTTTTTACCATGGTCGTCTGTATACGTTGTCATTACCTGTGCAACACGGTCGTGACTGGCATGGTATTTATCAAAAGTTATTTCATCCCATATCCAAAGACCTATCAGTATAACCACAGCCATACCGGCAGCAAGACCAAGTATATTTATAAAAGAATACACCTTATTCTTTACCAGGTTTCGCCATGCGATTATAAAATAATTCTTTATCATAAAAGGTAATTGTAATGTGTTTATGTACTTAGCTTTTGGTTCATTGGTCATCGCCTGTTGTGTCACTCACTTGTACTTTCAGATCATTGATCGGCAGGTGGCTCCGGATACGGGCATTCTATATTGTACATGTTGCTTCGCATCTTTCACAGGCTCTACGTTAACTATTCCGTTCTCAGGCTCTTCACCGGGTTTGACAATGCTGCCTTAACAGCCTGGAAGCTTACAGTAAATAATGCAATGGCCAACGCGACAATACCCGCGAGTACAAATACCCACCACTCCAGGTTAATGCGGTAAGCAAAATCTTTTAACCAGTCATTCATGGCAATGCCGGCAACCGGGAAAGCAATGATGCATGCGATACCCACGAGTAACAAAAAGTCTTTTGACAACATTGCTACAACATTTGATACAGATGCACCCAATACTTTCCTGATGCCAATCTCTTTGGTTCGTTGCTCTGCCATATATGTAACAAGGCCAAACAAACCCAGACAGGCTATTAATACCGCAAGTATTGCAAACACGATGGCAAGTGTGCCCGCACGTTGTTCACTCTTATACATTTCGTCGAATGAATTATCCATAAAGCGGTAACTGAATGGCAAACCTGAAGCCATAGCTTTCCACTTTTGTTCTATCTGTTGTATAAGACCACCTGCATCGGCTGCGCTTATTTTAAAGGAAGTAATTCCCGTGCTGTTGCCCAGGCGCATGCACAAAGGGCCAATGCTCTGGCGTAAAGATTCAAAATGGAAGTCTTTAACCACACCGATCACCGTGAGCGGAAGCATGGTGTTATCATTGGGAACATTTGAAGGCGCATATAGCGTTTTTCCCACAGGGTCTTTATACCCCATTAGTTTTGCAGTTGTTTCTGTAACCAGCACTGCGGTTGAATCGGTGCCATATTGTTTTGAGAAGTTTCTCCCTTTTACGATTTCCATACCCATTGTACCGATGTAGTCATAATCAATGGTCCACGTTTGCATATCAATACCGCTGCGCACATCCATTACAGGGCTGGTAGAATAAGTATTGTCGCTGCGCGATGAACTGGATACCGGCAGGTAAGCGCTTATTGTGCCACTCTTTACACCTTTCATGCTGAGCACTTCATTTTTAAATGCCTGCACATTGTTATTAAGTGCATACGTATCATTTATGATCAGTACCTGGTCTTTATTGTAACCCAGCTTTGCGTTTTGTATGTAATGCAACTGGCGGTACACAATTATTGTAGCTATAATGAGCATTACCGATGTTGTAAACTGGAAAACTACCAATACATTTCGAAGGTTGCTTTTTTTAAAGCCTGTATTGGCACTGCCTTTCAATACCGTAATAGGTTTAAAGCCCGATAAAAACAGCGCCGGGTAGCTGCCCGCCAGCAAGCCAACGATCACCGGCAATAATATGATGAAGGGAAGGATCTTTAAATCAAGCAGGTCGTTTAATGCGAGCGATTTATCTGCTACATTGTTGAACAGCGGCAGCACGAGGTATGCCGCAGTAAGCGCTATCAATAAAGCGATAAAAGCAGTGATGGTTGATTCAATCAGGAATTGCTTGATGAGTGTTTTTCTTTCCGTACCCAGTACTTTTCTTATGCCCACTTCTTTTGCCCTGTTGGCACTGCGCGCCGTACTCAGGTTCATAAAGTTGATGCAGGCTATAATGAGTATGAAAAGGGCTACAGCAGAAAAAATATAGACATACTGAATATTGCCGGAAGGGCTTAACTCAAAATTATAATCGCTGTACAGGTGAATGCGGGTAAGCGGAATCAGTGAATAATGCAGCGTATTACCCGATTTCCTGAATTCTTCCATGCTGCTGATCTTGATGAACTGCTGTACATAAGGTAACACATATGCATTGATGTACTGTTCAAAATTCTTTTCAAATGCTTTATAGTCTGTACCCGGCTTTAGCAAAAGATAAGTGCTGAAGTTGTGACTGGTAAACTGGCCCCACTGGTAATCTGCACTTTTCATAGATAAGAAAATATCAAAATTGAAATGCGCATTGTGTGGTAGATTTTTAATTACTGCCGTTATCTTGAAGGACGTTGTGCCTGTTTGATTCCTTATTTCGAGCGTTTTGCCAAGCACATTGGTGGTGGAAAAATATTTTTGTGCTGCCGCTTCTGTTACCACCACTGTGTTTGGTTCGTTGAGCGCAGTTTTGGTATTGCCATCTATTGCAGGAAAAGTGAAAACACTGAATAACGTTGAATCTGCATAGGCAATCTTTTCTTCGTTGATGAATTCATTGCCTTTTCTTATAAGCTTGGAACCTTCATTTGCATAAATACGTGTGTATTCTTCTACCTGCGGGTAATCTTTTTTCAATGTTGGGCCCATCATATCTGCGGTCTGCACCATATGCAGATTGCCGCCACCATATTTGATATCTGAATTGATCCTGTAGATGCGGTCTGCATTGGTATTGAATTTATCGTAGCTAAGTTCATCTATTACGTATAGCGTGATAAGTAAGCACGTTGCAAGCCCAATGGCCAGCCCAAAAATATTGATGGCACTGTAACCTTTGTTTTTCCAAAGATTTCTGAATGCGATTTTAAAATAGTTGCTGAGCATACAATAATTTTTTGCTGTTTGTAATACGATTGTTACAAGCTTTTGTAACGGCAAGGGTGGAATCTTTTTTTAATAATTATCTACGCTTCGGTCTTCGCGTTTGCTGCATCATGCTTCAACAGTACAAGTGTGCGACGCAACAGCAGCTTCATGCATGTACTGGAGTCTGGTACATTATCTTTTTAAAACGCATATTAACGTGTTTCAAAAGATTGAAAGACTGCATCCCTGAAGCCGCTGCAAAGATTGACTGATAACACCTCAGCATACATTGCTCTCCAAAGGAGCGGGACGTTAAAAAAGTTGACAAATTGACTAATCAAAATGCAGCATAAACCTTGACCATTCACCAGTGACCATCTCTCTCCTACTCGCTTTTCAAACTCTTTACAGGATTAACCAGTGCAGCTTTTACAGCTTTGTAGCCAACTGTTATCCATGCAATGATGAGCGAAGTAAAAATTGCCAGCAGAAATACACCAATGCCAATGGTGATACGGTATTGAAAATCCTGCAGCCAGCCATTCATTATAAACCATGCTACAGGTACGGCTATAACAAATGCAATGCTTATTAATATGGTAAATTCTTTGGAAAACATGACCACAATGCTGCTTACACTTGCACCCAGTACTTTTCTTATACCCACTTCTTTTGTTTTTTGAGAAGCCATGAAAGAAACGAGGCCATATAAACCAAGACAGGAAATGAAGATGGCTATGCCTGCAAAAATTTTATAGAGTAGTGCAAGCTGTGTTTCCTGCCTGTAAAAATTTTCAATAGTTTCATCTGCAAAGTGACTGTTGTAGGCATATTCAGGATATGTTTTCTCCCACAGTTTTTGGATCTGCGCGGTGGTGCCTTTAAGATTGTTTGTATTTACTTTCACAGCTATGTTGAAGTAAAAATCTTTTTTGGCAGCAATCATGATGGGCTTTGTTTCATCTTTCAACGAGTTGGTCTGGAAATCTTTTACCACACCTACAACCGGGTACCAGCTACCGGACCCTATGCGCATATCTTTACCAATTATTTTCTGCGCATCAGTATAACCAAGCTTGCGCATCAGCGTTTCATTGATGACCATTTCTTTCATGGTGTCGCTCTTTGCATAGTTTCTGCCGGCAAGAAATTTTACACCGTAGGTACTCATATAATCAGCATCGCCAAACTTGTGAAATACCGGGTAATCTTCGTCTTCTTTATGATCAAATGCAAAGTTGGACGCCCAGTTGTTGCTGGAAGAAACTTCATCGCTGCAGAATGAAACACTTACCACGCCCGGGTTTTGCAACAGTTGCTGTTTTAATGGCTCCATGCGTGCAAGGTTGGCACTGTCAGCATAAGCAGGCAGAATAAGTAATGCATCTTTATTGAAACCGAGGTCTGCGTTGCGTACATGATTCATCTGGCTTACCGCGACGATTGTACCAATGATGAGTATTTGTGAAATGGCGAACTGTGTAACAACAAGCGCTCTCCTGAGCGAGATACCGCCAACGCTTGCGGAAGTAATCTTACTTTTTAATGCCAGTACAGGTTTAAACCCTGAAACGATAAGCGCCGGGTAAAAACCGGATAACAGCGTAACAACAATGACTACTGCAAAAAGGAAGATGATCGTGGGTACGCTTAACAACGATACACCATCTGGCAGGCTTGCCACATTTGACATAAAAGGCATAGCGATCTTCGCAATGCAAACCGCCAGTAATGCAGACATGACAACGATGATGAATGTTTCGCCCATTACCTGGTAGATGAGTTGTCCGCGTTTGCTGCCCAATACTTTCCTTATGCCTACTTCTTTACTTCTGCCAACGGCCTGCGCGGTAGATAAGTTAACGAAGTTGATAGACGCCATAATGATGACGAGAACACCAATAAATGCCAGCGTCCATAAAATATTCTTATCGGTACTGTGATTGCCGAGACTACCATAGTTACCATCAAAATGTATGTCGCGAAAGGGCTGTAACAACTGCTCTTTCTTACCATTCGTTTCGTTGTAATGCTTCTTTACAAAATCCGGCAGCTTTGCCTGTATTGCAGCGGCAGTTGCATTTTTGGGAAGCAGCACAAATACCTGGTGGTTACTGCTGAGGTTACCCCAGTCGGTGCTGTAGCCAAATATGTCAGGTTTGTTTTTAAAAGATTCATAAGATATAAACATACCCATGATCATATCGCTGTTGAGCGGTGCATCGGTTACCACACCACTAACTTTCAGCAATAAGGCATTGTCTATTTTTAAAAATCTCCCGGTGGCATTTTTATAATCTGTAAAATATTTTTCTGCCTGCGCTTTGGTGAGTACCACATTGCCCGGCTCTTTAAGCGATGATGCAGTGCCGCTCAGCCATTTAACGCTGAACATGTCAAAGTAATCAGGTGTGGTAAAAGCTATATTTTCATCTTCAATAAATTTCTTACTGGAGGCAGCATCTGTATTTGGGTCGCTGCCCAATACGGTTACCTGGTTGCCCGATGAAACATTCATCGGTACAATTTTTTCAAGCTGCGGAAAATCAGCTTTTAAAGCCTCATAGGCCGGGCATGGAATACCAGGATTTCGCCCCATACTTCCGTCACCATGCTTTTCTGTAGTTACCACGCGGTAAATACGATCGATGTTTGGCTGAAAGGCGTCATAACTTAATTCAAACTGTACTACTACAAAAATCAGCAGGCAGGCTGCTATTCCTATGGCGAGACCACTGATGTTGATAGCGCTGTAAGCTTTATTTCTTATTAGTGTTCTCCAGGCTGTTTTTAAATAAGTGCGAAACATAAGTGTAAAGTTTCCGGTATGAAAAACGATCAAAACGAAAATATTCGTTTTACCTTGTAAAAACAATTGTGCCAACAAATAACCATATGGTTTTCAATGATTTACTGAGTATTTACAGAATAGTGGTGTACGCTTTTGATACAGCTTTCGTTCACTATCGATACAAATAAAACAGCTGGTTGATGTTTGCCTTTGCTGCATCACCTTGTGCAACACAAAACCCAAAAAATATGTGCAAAAAAAATGCAGCTCTGTGAGCTGCATTATAACTGCCTGTGTTGACTACAACCAGCAAGTTTTTTTATTTGAATGTTACATTTACATGACCGCTGCCGGCGTGTACTTTTACAGGTGTACCACCACCATTCATTGTGCCTCTTATACTGTTATCATCAGTATCGCCACTAAAATTGTTCATCGGGTTTACTTTCACCCTGTTACCATGTAAGTCAACATCCAGGCCCTTGTTTGCAGGAAGTATAATATCTATGCCACCACCAGAATTGCTCACTTTTACATATTCACCAAGCTCAGCTATCTGAATATCCATACTGCCACCGCTGGTAGATGTTTCAAGTGTACCGCGAATGTTGCTGAGGTGTACACTGCCACCACTGGTAGAAGCAGAAAGTTTACCTTTAATGTTATCGGCATCTATCCTGCCGCCGCTTGTATTTGCCTGCGTTGTGCCATCAAGATTTGAAAGATGCAAAGAGCCGCCGCTGGTAGAAAGTTCCATGCTTCCTTTGCAGTTATCAGCAGTAATAGAACCACCGCTTGTGCTAAGATCAATGTTATCGCTGCAGTTGGTAACCGTAATGCTGCCGCCACTTGTTTTGCCATCAATCCTTCCGGATACTTTATCTATTTTCAAACTGCCGCCGCTTGTTCTGAAATTTTGTGAACCGTTCAATTCGCTCAGTTTAATACTTCCACCGCTTGTACTAAGATCGGTAGACACGTTAGACGGAACATATATCTTGAATGAAATACTCAAAGATCTTTTCCAGTCCCAGTTATTACTTTTGTTTTTAGCAGTGGCCGTAAGTGTATTGCCAGATACATTTATCTTCACCACATAATCTTCTTCCAGTCGTTTTTTAATTTCTTCTTTTGAAAGTGTGTTCTTCATATTATTGGCGTTTACCCACATTTCAATACGGGCTTCACCTGCAGATGTGCCACTTACCGCAATGCTGCCACCGCTGGTTTCAACATTTACCTGCTTAATTGTTTCGGTGCTTAATGATTGTGTCAGGTAAGGTTCTTTGCTATCCTGTGCATTAACGGTAAAGGCTGTTGAAGAGGCAGCCAGTAAAAACAATAAATACTTTTTCATGTTTGTGATTTTTTTTTGTGCGATTATTTTTGGTAACGGGCTACAGATCTTTTCCCGTCTTCGTTGTGTCACTCACTTGTACTGCAAATCTTTATTCAGCTTTTCGATGTGTTGTTACATTGTTGCCTCATATAACTGTCAGCAATAAGCGGTGTTTCATGTCAAACGTTTACCAGTGCGTAAGGTTACAGTGCAGGTAAAATATTTTTAAAATAATCTTCTTTATTGCCGCACTTAAATATTGCTTCCCTTTTTCTCTTTACCACTCACCGCCGCTTTCCCCTCTGACTCAACCCTATTCCGTCCTCAAACTCTTCACAGGATTTGCTATCGCGGCTTTTATAGCCTGGTAGCTAACTGTTGCAATGGCAATAAAGACAGACAACAGCAGTGTAATTACAAATATCCACCACGCAATCGGCACACGATAGTTGTAACTCTGCAGCCAGGAATTCATAGCCCACCAGGCTACCGGTGCTGCAATAACAAACGAAATAAGTACCAATATCAAAAAGTCTTTAGACAGTAAGGTAGTAATGCTCGTAACAGAAGCGCCCAGTACCTTGCGTACACCAATTTCCTTTATGCGGTTCTCAGCCATATAGGTAGCAAGACCAAACAAACCGAGGCAGGATATAAAAATGGTCAATCCCGCAAAGATGGCTGCCATGGTGCCCTGCCGTTTTTCATTTTCAAACTTGCGTGCATATTCTTCATCTACAAATTTGTATTCGAAAGGATATTCAGGGTTATACTTCTTGAAAATCGTTTCTGCTTTTTTCAGGTTGGCAGCTGTAGAGTTGTTGCTGTTGAATTTGATCAGCATTGTCTGGAACCACGCTTTGGCGCCGGCTATCAGCATTGGCCGCGTAGGCTCGTACGGATTGGTAAGAATGAAATCTTTTATCACACCTACAATATGCCAGTCCTGCCCGTTGTCTTTTACAATTTTACCAATCGGGTCTTTAAACTTCATTACTTTCAATGCAGACTCATTAATGATCATACCTGTTGAATCTGTTGGAAATTGCCTGAGATCGAAATCCCTTCCGTTTACAAAAGTTAAACCTGCCGTTTTGCCAAGGCCTTCATCTGCATTAAACCGGTAAAAATCTGTTTTATCATTGGGGTCTTTGCCTTCCCATTCCTGTCCCCAGCCATCACTCCAGCTTTGTGTAATAGGTGCACTTGTTTTGGTTACTGCTGTTGCAATACCAGATGACAGTAATTCATTTTTGATAAGTAAATAGTTCTTGTCAATATCACCTGTAAAAATGTGGTATACAAGGTTGTTCCTGTTGTAACCGGTTTCGCGGCTTTGCGCGTAGTCTATTTGTTGCTTAACGATAAGCGTACAAATAATGAGAATAATGGCAAAGGTAAACTGTAGCACCACCAGCACTTTACGTGGTGTAACCAAAGCATTGGCCTTTTTAAATGTGCCCTTCAGCACCTTTACAGGCTGAAACGACGACAGAAAAAATGCCGGGTAACTACCGGCTAAAAAGCCGGTAAAGATGATAAACAGCAGGGCAGAAAACCAGAAGTTGATGTTGCTGTATTCTATCTCAAGACGGTTATCAGTAAGGGTATTAAAACCATCAAGGCATAACTGAACAATAACGATTGCCAGTACGGCAGCGCCAAAAGCAAGTAAGACAGATTCTCCAATAAACTGGCTGATGAGACTGATCTTTTTTGCGCCCACCACTTTTCTAATGCCCACTTCCTTTGCTCTTTTCTCGCTACGGGCTGTGCTCAGGTTCATAAAATTGATACAGGCTATCAGCAGTATAAAACCTGCAATAATGCCAAACCATCTTACTACCTGTATCATGCCACCGCCATCTTCTTTACCATTGGTAAAGCTGGAATACAAACGCCATTTGCTGATGGGATAAATAAACATTTCCCATTTCGGTTCATCTTTATCATACTTTGGTTTTAGTACTTTCATTTTTGCATTGGCAGATGCTTCAGATGCATTAGGTTTAAGCAGTACATAAGTTCTCGTGCTGTTATTACCCCAGTAAGGATCATCTTCACCCTGTGCACGTTTAAAGGCCCAGGGTAATAAATATTCGAAACCAAAACGCGTATTAGAAGGAAGGTCTTTTGCAATAGCTGTTACGGTATAATTGTCTTTGTTATCTATCCTGATAACCTTGCCCATAGGGTCTTCGTTACCAAATACTTTTTTTGCCAGCTTCTCTGTAAGTACAATGGAGTGCGGGTCTGTAAGACAGGTTTTCAGGTTGCCTTTTACAAGCGGGAACGTAAATACCTGCAGAAAATTTGAATCTACAATATTACCTTCTACGGTTAATCTTTTTTCTCCTACGCTAAAGAGATGGCTGTTTTGCCAGTCTACACGTACCGCCTGTTCCACTTCCGGCAGGTCTTTTTCCAGCGTTCTGGCGAGCACTTTTGGTGTGGTGTTCCAGCATTGCAGCTCGCCGCTGAATTCTGCACGGTTCCATGCCTCGTAAATGCGGTCTTTCTTTTCATGAAACTGATCATAAGTAACCTCATTATGTATCCACAACAATATAAGCATGGCACTTGCCATACCTACCGCCAGCCCGGCAATATTTATAAAGGTGAACCCTTTGTTGCGGAAAAGATTTCTATAAGCAACTTTGAAAAAATTCTTGAACATGACAGGAGAATTTGGTATAGGTTAAATAGATATCAGCAGCAGGTGTTTACTGCTGATATAGTATGTAGTGCCGGCGGCAATGTTGTGTGCTGTAAGCGTGTTGCACTGTGGCGCACAGCGCTTCTTGAGTACAAGAGTGCGACGCAACAGGTGCTCAATAGCAGCAATGCAGCCCGGCTCATAAAAATGCTACAACAACTCTGTAAGACGAATAGATATCAAACGCAGCGGCGTAATTTCTTCGTCTATGGTATGCTTGTTAAAACCCTTATTGTTGTTGTCTGTTGTTGAGTTTGTCGTTTCGGGAAGCGAAACATTAACTGCTTCGCAGCAAACCAAACTGCTGCAGCAAACATATAATGTAAGTAACAGGGTTGCTCTTACTATATGGGCAGCTATGGCTTTCATGTTGGTGTAATTTGATGGTTAATATTAAGATCAGATCAATATATTTTCTGTAACGGTTTGCCCGTCGAGCATGCGTACAATGCGGTGGCTGTAGCGTGCATCATGTTCGCTGTGCGTAACCATAACGATGGTTGTGCCCTGCTCATTTAATTCTGTAAGCAACTGCATAACTTCGTTACCGTTAGATGAATCGAGGTTACCCGTAGGCTCATCGGCCAGTATCAGTTTGGGCTTGTTTACCACGGCTCTTGCAACGGCCACACGCTGTTGCTGACCACCTGAAAGCTGCTGTGGATAGTGATTGCGGCGGTGCATGATCTGTACTTTGTCGAGTACTTCTTCTACACGTTTCTTCCTGTCTGCAGCTTTTACGCCGGTATAAATAAGTGGTAATTCCACATTTTCAAAAACGGTCAGTTCATCAATCAGGTTAAAGCTCTGGAACACAAAACCGATGTTGTGTTTGCGCAGGTCGGCACGTTTGCGCTCGTTGAACCTGGCTACTTCAATACCATTAAAAACAAAACTGCCTGCATCCGGATCATCTAATAAACCAAGAATATTCAGCAGGGTTGATTTGCCGCAACCGGAAGGGCCCATTACTGCAACGAACTCGCCTTCTTTTACTTCAACAGTTAGTTTGTTCAGTGCAACGGTTTCCACTTCTTCTGTGCGGTACACTTTTTCGAGGTCTGTAATTTTTATCATGACCGGTTATTTTATTTTGGTTATTGTGTTACGTTTAATATATTATTTTGTTACTACTTCTTTAAAACTAATTCCTGCATTTTATCATAGTTCTCATAACTGCTGGTCACCACTTTATCGCCAGGCTCAAGACCGCTTACCACTTCGTAGTAATCAGGGTTCTGGTTGCCCAGTTGTATATCTACCCTGTAAGCAGTGGAGCCATCTTTGCTCAGTTTGAAAACCCAGTTGCCACCAGTTTGCTGGTAAAAGCCGCCTTTAGCCAGCAGCAGCGATTCTCTTTCGTCGCTCAATGCAAGTAAAATCTGCAATGTTTGTCCGCGGCGTACACCTTCAGGAATTTTCCCGGTAAAGATCATGTCTACCTGGAAACGGCCGTTTACAATCTGGCTGTACACTTTGCGTATTTCGAGTTCATAATTTTTACCGGCAAAATCGAAATGGCCTTTTAAACCGGCATAAATGCGGGAAAGATAATGTTCATCCACATCTACACGCACTTTATAGCTGCCCATTACATCTATCTGCCCCAGACGTTCACCTTTGTTTTTGCTTTGTCCAACTTCTGCATCGAGCGATGTAAGCTGGCCGTCTACCGGTGAACGTACGATAAGATCACCTACTTTTTTGCGCATTACGGCCAATGCATTCTGAGAACCCTGGTAAGATTGCTGCGCCTGCGCCAGTTGCTGTTTGTTAGATGCAGAATCCTGTTGTAAAATCTGCTCCGTAAGCTTCGATTTTTCTACCTGGTAATTGTATTTGATCTCAGATTGTTTGTATTCCTGAGAGCCTATTGCCTTGTTCTCGTACAGGTGTTTGTTAAGATCATACAAGCGCTTGGCTTCTTTCAGGTCATTGTCAACATCCGTCATCTGGTTCAGGTTGTTAATGGTATTTTGCTGTGCGGCGTTGCGGCTTATCTGCATCTGCGTAAGCAGGTTGTACACCGCTGTTTCCTGGTTTACAAGGCTCAGTTCCAGATCAGTATTGCTCAGGCGCAAAATAGGTTGTCCTTTTTTCATAATGGTGCCGTCTTCCACATATTTTTCTTCCACACGGCCTCCTTCTACTGCATCCAGGTAAATAGATGTTTCAGGCAGTACAACACCATTTACAGGTATCGTTTCCTGGAACACGCCTTTCTTTACTTCGCTTACGGTAATGCGTTCAGTATCTACATTCAGTTTACTGCCGCCAGATGTAAAATAAATACTGGCAAATATTAAACCCGCCAATGCCACGATACCTACAATTGTGAGTATCCGTTTTTTGCTCCATTTCTTTTTTTCAATTACTCTGTCCACTGTTTTAAATTTTTTGCTTTATGAATTTTAAAAAGAAACCCGGTGTAGAAACACAGGTTCGAATTGCACATGAGAAACTAAACTATCTTGAATAAATTTTTTTTTGATACCGGCTAAAGAACTTTGTGCATCACCTGTTGCGTCGCAATCCTTTCATCTTTCTGTTCTTTGTTCATCTTCAGTCCGCGGTTTGTGCACCATAATTCTTCTGCGAACGACATTATTAAATAAAGAGTAGTGCCAGAAAATTATCGATTGAAATACAACGAGTTATGATTTACTACAAAACACCGGTGTACGGTTTTGATACAATTTGTGTGCGGTAGTGTAACATGGGTGTTTACCCTGCAGTAAAGCCACCACCCGGCACCGTTGCAAACAAGCCATACAGGGTATTAAACCGATTGTATATATTAGTAGTACCACTTACAACAACATGAAAAAAACCGGCGGCGCATTGGCAGCTTACCTGCACGGAATCAAAAGCAAAAGACCATTTTCAATGATCGGTTTATTGTTTATGCTTTTAGGCCTGGTTGTAATGCCGGCTATACTGTTAAACATCATGCATAAATTAACCGAACCATATGAGCGCTACAACTACGAGGAGATTATAGGTAAAGGACATGTGCAAAACGCAAAGATCACCTGGATAGAAAGAAACTATACCACGCGAATAAACGGCACAAACCCACGAATTATCAGTTATATGTATGTAGAAAACGGCATAATGAAGAAAGACCGCTTTCAAACCTTAGATGTGGCAAAGCTCGAAACGCTGCGGGTAGCAGATTCAATAACGGTAAGCGTACTCAACAACGAATCGGTGATCAATGATATAAAACCTTTCAGTTTTCCGTTTCAGTATTTATGGCTTGCACCACTTATTTTTTTACTACTCGGCTGGATGATGTATAGCAGCGCACACAAAGCGGGGATGCAGCAGGTACAGGAAAGCAGTCATGCATAAGACATTCAAAACGGCGTTCGCTTTTGATACACACCTGTTCGCTAATGCTACATATTTTTATCCGGCTTTTTTATAACCGGCTCATAATCATAAATTTTTATTCATGGTACATTAATAGTCAATAAGTTTGTGACAGCACAACCAGTTGCACACGGAGAAGCTGAATAAAGAACCAAACGTACAAGTGAGTGACACAACGATGCTTAATAGTTATTCAAAAGCTTGTACCATCATATACCAAACAAATAAGCGCATAGTTTATGAGCCTGAAGAAATACAGTATACTGGCAATAGATGATGATCCGGATGTTTTAACAGCAGTAAGATTATTGTTAAAGCCCGAGGCAAAAGAAATAACTACGGAGAAGAACCCGGAGAACATTCCTGCGCTGTTGTCGAAGCTTACACCCGATCTTGTATTGCTCGACATGAACTTTAAAGCGTCTATCAACACCGGCAATGAAGGCATTTACTGGCTTAAACGCGTAAAAGAATTAAAGCCCGACGTTGCAGTAATCATGATCACTGCTTATGGAGATATAGACCTGGCAGTACGCTCGTTGAAAGAAGGTGCATCTGACTTCGTGGTAAAACCGTGGCACAACGAAAAACTGCTCGTTACCATTGAAGAAGCGCTGAAACGAAAAGGCGCCGCTAAAAACAAAGGTGATTTTTCTCTGAAAGGTGACAGCATTATCGGCAAAGAATTACTTGGTGAAAGCGAGCCAATGGAAGACATCTTTTATAAGATAGATAAAATTGCACCTACAGACGCCAATGTTTTGATACTTGGTGAAAATGGAACGGGTAAAGACCTTATAGCAAAAGCCATACACCAGAAATCTTTGCGTGCCAACAAGCCATTCATTAAAGTTGATGTTGGCGCACTTACGGAAACATTGTTTGAGAGTGAGCTTTTTGGCCATAAAAAAGGCGCATTTACCGATGCCAAAGAAGACCGCGTGGGCCGTATTGAAAGTGCCAATGAGGGCACTTTGTTTCTCGATGAAATAGGAAACATAAGCCTTACACAACAGGCAAAGCTGCTTACCGTTTTGCAAAACCGGTATATAACACGCCTTGGCAGCAACCAGCCCGTACCGGTAGACATACGCCTGATATGCGCCACCAATTTACCGCTTACAGAACTGGCCAACGAGAGCAAGTTCAGGAAAGACCTGGTGTACCGTATAAACACTGTTGAAATAACGGTACCGCCTTTGCGCAGAAGGGGTAACGACATTACCATGCTTGCCAAACACTTCCTGAAATTGTATGCGGGCAAATACATGAAGCCCGTGGCAAAATTCGATGATGCCGCCCTGCATAAACTATTGCAGTACCACTACCCCGGCAATGTGCGTGAACTGCAATACACCATTGAAAGGGCCATCATCATGAGCGAAGGTGACTCACTTACTGCACAGGACCTTATTTTTTCACCCATTGAATCGGCGCCTGCAGAAACAAAAGATATAGACGATCTCAACCTCAGCAGCATTGAGAAAAATACGATTTTGAGGGTAATAGAAAAGCACAACGGAAACATTACAAAAGCAGCAAAGGAATTAGGTCTTACCAGAACAGCATTGTACAGGAGGTTAAGCAAATACGATATTTAATACCAGCACCATCATGTACCATGTTTCCTGAATCTTGAATCTTCAGTATTATGTTTGAACAATATGAGTGGCGCATCGTAGTACGTGTAGTACTAATGTTTTTTACCATCAGTATCTCCAGCTACCTGCTGGTAAAAGGTTTATATCCTTACGAGATCATTGTAGTACCCGTGATCATTTACCAGGTTATAGACTTCTTTAAATTTCATAAAAAAGCACAGGACGAGGTGGCGCAGTTTGTGGAAAGTGTACATTACCGGGACTTCTCCCGCTACTTCGATGTAAAGCATGCCCCGCTTGAGTTACAGCCGCTGCGCCAGGGTTTTAATGAGATCAACACTACCATGAAAGTGATCAGTAAAGAAAAAGAAACGCAATACCAGTACCTGCAAAAAATTCTGGAGCTGGTAGATACAGGTATTCTCTCTTACGAGATAGAAACGGGAGAAGTAGTGTGGATGAATGAGTCGCTTAAGAAACTGTTACAGATACCTTATCTAAAAACGATTCATTCTTTGTCAAAACGCGACTGGACGCTTTACCACGAGATCATGGCACTGCCGCTTGGGCAAACAACCATTGCCACAGCACACCAGGAAAAAACAGGCTTTAAAGTGTTATTATCAGCAACAGCTTTTCAAACCGAAGGCAAAAAATACAAACTGGTAGCTTTTCAGAATGTAAATGAAGCGTTGGATGAAACTGAAAGCAAGGCCTGGCAAAGATTGCTGAGTGTAATGACACACGAGATCATGAACTCCATAGCGCCCATTTCGTCTTTATCCAGTACGCTAAAAAATATTCTTACACAGTCTAAAGAAAAAGTAGCACCGGAAAACCGTTCCAATTTCGAAGATCTTGAGCTGGGTATCAACACCATCAAAACCAGGAGTGAAGGCTTGCTGAAGTTTGCAGAAACCTACCGCAACCTCAATAAGATCACCACACCCAATTTATCAAAAGTGTATGTACGGGATTTGTTTGAGAACATGCACACGCTTATGGAGCCTACCCTGGAGCAGAAAAATATTGAGATGGACATCATTCTTAAAGATCCTGATCTCATGCTCGAAGCCGATACCAACCTTATAGAGCAGGTACTCATCAACCTGATTGTAAATGCTATTGAAGCCGTAAAAGAAAGTGCTGAACCGCATATACTTTTATCGGGTTATGTATCGCCCAACCACCGCACCATAATTAAAATTGCCGACAACGGTTCCGGCATGCCCGAAGAACTCCTCGACCAGATCTTCATTCCTTTTTTCAGTACAAAGAAAACAGGCAGCGGTATTGGTTTAAGCCTTTGTAAACAGATCATGATGTTGCACAAGGGCAATATACAGGTACAAAGCAAAGAAGGCGAAGGCACCGCATTCTTCCTGCAATTTTAATGTTCAAATAATCTTATGTAACCGGCTGCATTGCTACTATCGGGCTGCTGTTGTGTCACTCACTTGTGCTTCCGGTTCTTTATGCAGCAAGGGTGCCACCTTGTTATTGCAACACAAACAGAGATGTAGCGCTTAGTTGTTTTCCTTTTATTGCTATGGTATAAACACCTGCCGCTCTTTCTGCTGCACTAAAAGATAATATGTTGTTGCCGGTATGTAAGAAGTTGGTCATCTGCTGCACTATTTTTCCGGCACTGTTGTGTACAACAATGTGCACACTTTCATTGTATTCACTCTGCAGTTCAACAAATATTTTTTCGCCTTTTGAAGGGTTGGGATACACTTTTAACTCACCGGTTTTTTGCAACGCATCGTTTGTTGTGGTAACGGCATTGATTGCCACAGGATCTGCAGGAGGCAATACCCTGGTCCAGCCCCCGGCCATAAGTTTTCGCATGTTAGACAATATTGTAGCGTATGCCGGGTTCAGCACCTGGTTTACATATTCAAAAGGATCGGTTTTATGATCGTATAATTCTTCCCCGTCTTTGCCCCATGAGTTGTACCGGTATTGGCTGGTTACAAGACCATACTCGTTTACCGGCGGGTTGTTATAGCGCTGCACCTGTGTAAATGCTGCACGTTTCCATGGCCTGGCAGGATTATCGAGCAACGGTAAAAAGCTGGTGCCTTCCATGCCTGCGGGCGCAGGCAAACCACATATTGCTGCCATGGAAGGATAGATATCAACCATCTCTACCAACGCTTTTGATACCGCAGGCCTTTTACCGGGTACACATACAATAAGCGGTGCTTTTGCTGACTCTTCAAACAACGTGTTCTTAAGCCACGTGCCTTCGTGCTCGCCAAGGTGCTGACCATGATCGCTCCAGAACACGATTACCGTGCTATCCCATAGACCTTTTCTCTCCAGTTCATCGAAGATGAGGCCCAGTTGCTTGTCCATACCGGTCACTTCCGCATAATATGCATGCACCGTATTTTGCCATTCCGTTGTTGACTTTAAAACCTGGGAAGGAAAAGCTACCGGGGGCACATCACTCCTGTCTCCTGCAGGTGTTGCCGGCAGAACGATGTTGGAGGAACCATTACCCGACAATCCATTTTTCTGGCCTTGCCGGTTTACCGGTAATAGCTGAGGCGCAGCATGGTCTCCATAAACATTCCAGTAACTGATAGATGGAGTGAAGGGATTGTGCACGGTAAGCCCCAGTGCCATAAAGAATGGCTGAGGTGGATTTAGCCTCATTCTGCCAAGCATTCTTCTTACCAGCACGCCATTGGCGGTACTGTCGTCAGGCGAACTGGTAACCCACCATGATCCGCCACCATCTTTCTTGCCTGTAAGACTTTGCGAACCTTCATCATATCTCAGCTCACCAATGTAGAGCGAGTCTGAGTAATCCCATGCGATATCATTTTCAAAATCGCCGTGGAGGATTTTACCGACTCTCTCTGTATGATAGCCATACATTTTAAAATATTCAGGTAAAAATTTTACATCAGGGCCCATGACGGAGCGTGGTCGTGTATCGTTGTTGTAAACGCCTGTTTTATCGGGCCGCCAGCCGCTCAGCAAAGATGTTCTGGAAGGATTACACATCGGGAACTGGCAGTAGGCATTCGTAAAAACAGTACCACGTTTTCTTAAACGCTGCAGGTTAGGTGTAAGCACTGTTGGAAAACCGAATACAGATGCACGGTTGTTCATATCATCTACAGCGATAAACAGTACATTGTAATGCGGTGTTGCCTGGCCCAATGCAGCATTACTCCATAGCCCCGCAACGGAACTAAACAACACGATACATAAAGCGGAAATATTTTTCCGTTTGATAGTGGGTTTGGACATTTCAGTTATTTTTAGTTATTGGATACAGGTTGCTGCAACTGAAGCTGCACAATGAGCTTACGCCGGAACTACACTTTGGGTACGAGACCGTAAAATACAAAAAAAGCTGTAACCGGAGCCCAAAGCTGAGTCTTGCTTTGCAGATGAACGGATTGCGACGCAACAAAAGATGCCATGAAATACTGCTGCCGGTATCATAAATAAAACAATGCTGTACAACAAGCCCGGAAAAATAACTGTAAAAACCGTATAACTACGCAGCCGGTGTAAATACCAATAAAGTAGCTTTCAGGAAATTTATTGCATAAATTTTAAACGTTCAATCATGAAAAGAAAATCCGTTTTTGGTTATCTGAAACCCTCTTTTGCCGTTGCACTTCTTATTGCCGGCTCGCTCATTTCTTGTAAAGAAGTTAAGCATGAAGTTGTAACGCAATCATGCGCAGACACAAAGGCCGATACAACCGGCTATACCAAGGAGTTGAATAACATAAACCACTCCATCTCGCTGGAAAGAGCGCTGCAGCTTACAGATAACTATGCCCGCTCAAAAGACATTATTTTATCCGGCAAATACGGCGACCAGAAAGAGCTGTTGCCTGATTATGAAACATTCAACCTGCAATCGATTGATTCTTTAATGTGCCAGGATGAAACAGTTGGTTTTAGAATTTACCTGGGCCTTGATGAGAACAACAAGATAAGGTTGGTATTAGCAGGTGTAGACGCCAATGGCATTGATGTACTGCAGGAAACAAGGCAACAAAAAGGTGCTTTGAATACGCAAAAAAGCATGCGTGCTACTGCTGCTGCGCCACCGCCGCCACCGTCGTCAAAGAACACTTTATTATTGGAAGATGGACAAAGACACCCCTAGCAGCATAAATAAAGACCCTTAATGAATAATACAGTTTCATTTATTTTAAGTTTAAGTATCCTTTTCCCGATTATAGCGTGGATAGTAAGATTAAACACCATTCCCAAGGCTTACTATCCACTTATATATATGCTGGCAGCGGGATTAATAGTAGAACTGATAAGCTTCAGGAGTAAAAACAATGCGATAGCTACCAACCTGTATGTGCTGGCAGAATTTATTTTGTTTTGCTGGTTGTTTTATAATCTTAAGCAGGTACTAAGCAAAAGAAAATGGCTTTATGCGCTGATGTTGCCTTTTATATTGATGTGGATATTTGAATGCATCCTGCTTAGAAAACTAGATTCGTTCGATATTTATTACAGGATATTGTATCCTTTTGCACTCGTATTGTTAGCAGTTAATCAACTGAATTACCTGATCATAAATGACAGGCATGAGATGATACTGAACCCGTTATTTATTTTGTGTTGTGCAATGATCATTTACTTTTCCTACAAGTGCCTGATCGAGATCTTTTACATGTACGCGCATGATTCGGTTGTTGGTAATGCCATTTTCAGCATTCACATTTACATAAATGTTCTTTTTAATATTCTGCTTACATTAGTTGTTATATGCCTACCGAAGAAGCGAATTATTACACTGCGGTGACCGTTGCGGCCATATTGCTTGGGATAATAATTATTTACTTTATTATCACCATGATCAGGCATCAGCGACGGAACATGCACCTGTATAAAGCCAAAATAAATGCAGAAATATCTACGCTGGAAAATGAGCGGAAGCGTATTGTGGCTGATCTGCATGATGAACTGGGACCACTTTTATCGGCTGTAAAACTGCGCATCAACCAACTGGATTCTGAAAGGGAGGATGACAAAAAGATTGTGGAATTTGCCAACAAGCACCTCGGCGATATTATTATCAAGATCAAAGAAATTTCATACAACCTTTTACCAAACACACTGGCCCGTAACGGCTTGATTCATGCAGCAGAAGAATACATAGACAAGATCAACGCCGTGCACCCACTGAAAATACGGTTCAATTATGATGATGACCCGGGGCTTTCGAAGGAAAAGGAAGTAAACATTTACAGGATATTCCAGGAAATCATACACAATACAGTTAAACATGCAAGGGCCGATAAACTTGAAATAGAAATGAAGAAACAGGATAACCAGCTGCTGCTTACTATGATTGACGACGGTGTGGGCTTTAACTACGAGGAGCGCTCGAAAAATGGCAGTGGTCTCGGCTTACTTAACCTGCAAAGCCGTGCTGAAGTACTGAATGCGCGGCTGTTGATAGAATCTGCAAAAGACAAGGGTACAAAGTACTTTTTTGAAATTCCAATATAATGGCTACACAAAACTACACCGCAGAAGCTATAACAGTTGTACTGGCAGATGATCATGAGATCTTCCGGGATGGTATGAAACTAATGCTTTCAAAACTACCCGGCATCTCCATACTTGCTGATGCATCGAATGGCAGGGAACTGATTAAGCTGGTTGATGAACTGAAACCAGACATCGTGGTAACAGACATAAAAATGCCTTTGATGGATGGCGTAGAAGCGACGAAATACATTACCAAAAAATACCCTGACACCGGCGTAATCGCGCTATCAATGTTTGATGAGATATCTCTTATTATAGAAATGCTCGAAGCCGGGGCATCCGGTTATCTTGTGAAAGACTGCGACAAAACGGAAATAAAGGAAGCCATAGAACGTGTACACCAGAAAGAGCAATATTACTGCCGGCATACCGGTAATAAGCTGATGCAGGTAATGGCAAGGAATGCTAAAAAAGACCAGGGAAAAAATGGCGCTCCTGCACTCTCAGAAAAAGAAAAAGAAATTATTGATCTTATCTGCCAGCAATATACTACCAGGGAAATTGGTGAGAAACTTTTTATGAGCCCGAGAACGGTAGAAGGGTACCGGCTGAAGATACTTGAAAAGCTGGAAGCAAAAAACACGGTAGGTATTGTGATAGCAGCAATAAAATATGGGATCTATGTGCCTGAGCAGTAATGATGATCTCTGGTCAGCTTTTACAATTACTGCATAAAAACATTCAGACGTGGACGCCAAAACGGCGTCCATCTTCATTTTTACGCCTGCCGAGTGCGTTCTAACGCTTTAGTTATGCAGATTATGGTTAAACGTGTATAAGAGTGGAAACAGTATAGCCCTTTTGTGTAGATAATTCCACAAAATCTTGTACGCATGATGTTGAAACTATGACCAGCAAGGCATTTGGCATAATGGAATGGTAGTTGCATTTATGGTTGCAAACAAACTATTTATGAAAAGAATCATTATTACTGCGTTTGCGTTGTGCATGTTCTCTGCAACTTTTGCGCAAACACAAAAAGGTAATATTTTAGTCGGTGCGGACCTTGCGGGTCTTGGGCTTAACTTCCAGGAAGGAAATACTCAGTTTAATCTTAACATCAATCCTAAAGCTGGCTGGTTTATAAAAGATAACCTTGTTATAGGGCCGGATTTAAGTATTGGTCTTAACACACAAAAAGGTGCTACAAGCCTTACATACGGAGTTGGTGCATTCGGCCGAAAATATTTCAACGACAATGCTACAAACCTTACCAGGACTACCAAATGGTTTTTAGAAGCTAATGCAGGTATTTATGGTACAAACCTTTCAGGCGACAACGTAGAGAAAACAAGCACAAATGGTTTTGGTGCAGGTTTTGGACCTGGTCTTGCTTACTTCCTTACGCCAAACATAGCGCTGGAAGGATTGGTAAAGTACAACCTAACCGTTGGTTTTGGTAGCTCTACAACCAATAACAATATTGGTTTTGGACTGGGCTTCCAGATTTATTTACCAGGTAGCCAGGCAAGACAGCTTGCCAAAGATCCTATTAAGTAATGACAAATACTACTACTGTGCATTTCTTATCGGGAATGCACAGTGTTCTATATATACAGTTGCTAACCACTTAAAGTAACTGCAATCATTGCTGAATAACATGTAAGAATTTAAAGTACTGCACGGACGGCTTTCTGTGAGAGGGCCTGCCGAAAAAAGTTATGCTGTACAAGAGTGCGACGCAACGGAAGATGAGCAAAGAACAGTAAGCTGGTAACAAACAATTCCCACTTAAAATCTACTACCGGCTTGGGTTACATGCTTGGGTTTGTAATAATGCTTCCGCTGCTTCGCACTTATTTTTTATAATCGAAAATGGTAGCTGTAAATTCTCCCCTCTCCCTCTTTTTAAACAGTGCAGAAAAGTTTCCCTTGTAACGTAATGTTTTGGGTATCAGTAAATCACCCACCCGCGTCATTTCTACCTGCATGTTTACATCAAAATCATACACACCTACTTTGTAACTAAGGGCGTAATTACGGGCAAGTACTTCAAATGTTTTATAGTCAAACCAGGTGGTCATTTCATCAACCACTATATCTCCTGAACCGGCATAAGACTCCTTTGGCTTAATGGTAAAAACGTAAGCATAGCTGCCTTTATAGTCAATATAATCAAGCTTATAATCGTATAGTTTATATGCACGCTCATCATACAAATCAAGCTTATTGCCTATAAACGGTATGCCGGGAATTTTTTTTCCGGGATTAAAGAAAAGCATCTTTAGCTGCTCTTTGTGCTTCTCGATGCCGCTTTTATTTGCCAGGTCGAATGCATGGCCGTTAACAATGTTGTCTTCTCCACACACAGTTCCTTTTGTAAGAAAGATAGCCGCGTACATTTCTGCAGTGGTGTAATTATAATTGCCCTTATTATCGAAATAATCACCGGTGGTTTCCTGGCTCAGCACCTTCATGCTGCGGCAATTATTTTCGCGGTGCTGTGTGGTCTTACTGTTCCAGCTTGCTTTTACGCTGCCATCTTTATTGAGCATGCGTATGTTGTTGTAAGAGCTGAATTCTATAATATGAAGATTGCGGAAAGCCTTGTAAAAAGTAGTGTCGTCTTTAATGCGTTGCAGTATATGCCTGTAATCAAGGTTATTCCTTACAACAGCTTCCGGAAGTGTTATTTTCTGGTTATCCCATATAAGCGTTGTATCCTGCGCAAACGCTTTGCTGGTAAGGGTTAGCGAAAGTAAAACGAGTATGTATTGCCTCATTTAGGAAACACCATTTTATAATCCACTTTCACTTTACCTTTTGATATATCTGTCAGTTTTCCTTTGAGCATTTTTTTGCGGAGCGGTTTCAGGTAGTCTATAAAAAGTTTGCCCTCTATATGATCGTACTCATGCTGAATGATACGCGCAGTAAGACCGGTAAAAGTTTCTGTATGTGGCTGAAGCTTTTCATCAAGGTACTCTATGGTCACTTCTTCAGGCCTCATTATGTCTTCCCTTATTTTTGGAATACTCAAACAGCCTTCATTATACCCCCAGTCTTCACCGCCAAACTCCACAATGTGTGCATTGATGAATACTTTTTTGGTTCCTGGCTCATCTGGATATTTTCCTTTCTCGTCATCTTCCTGGTGCTCAAATATCTGCGCGCTGTCTATTACAAAAAGGCGGATGCTTTTATTTACCTGCGGTGCAGCAAGCCCCACACCATTGCTGGCATACATCGTTTCCCACATATCTTCAATAAACTTATCCAGTTGTGGATAATCCTGGTCAATATCAATGGCAACTTTTCTTAAAACATCTGCGCCGTAAGCAACAATGGGTAAAATCATAATTCCTCTACAATTAAAATTGCGGCAAATATAAATCTTAGGTTGTTAATGCCAGTCAAAATAACGGTCAGGTATGTCTTTCAAGGTATTCCTGCAACATAATGGTGGCGGCAATTTCATCAATGTTCTTTTTGTTCTGTCTGTCTTTCTTTTTCATTCCCATTGCCACCATGGCCTGTACCGCCATTTTAGAGGTATAACGTTCATCAACGGTTTGCACGGGTACAGCAGGAAATTCTTTTTGCAGCCTTTTAATAAACGCCTGCACCAGCGGTGTGGCATGTGTGTCAGAATCATCCCAGTTTTTTGGTTCTCCTACCAGTATCAGTTCAACAGGTTCTTCTTTCAGGTATTGCTTCAGGTAAGTAAAAAGGTCTTTTGTATCCACTGCGGTTAAACCGCCGGCAATTATTTTCAACGGGTCTGTTACAGCCAGGCCTGTTCTTTTTGCACCATAGTCAATCGCTAAAATTCTCGCCATGTACAAAGTATTTTTTTATGAGCCCGGCATTGGTGGTACTATGAAGCTTTGGTTGCGTCGCACTCTTGTACTGCCCGAACACTATGCAGCAAACGCGAAGATCGAAGCGAAACAGTTCTCAGGCTTTTAATTTCTGCAATAAGCTTATGCCAGCAATAATATATCTGCTATAACCAATACACCAAAAACAACGCTTGCTATACCATTGGCCGTAATAAATGCAATATTTACACGGCTCAGATCATTGGGTTTTACAATGGAGTGCTGGTAAACTAGCATACCGGCAAACACCGCAATACCCGTCCAGTATAAAAAGGAAAAGTCGCCAACCACGCCAGCTGCTACCACAAAACCCACACTTAGTAAGTGCAGGAGTGCTGATACACGCAATGCCTTTGCTTTGCCCAGTACAGCGGGTATGGAATACAATTGCTGCGATTGGTCGAACTCAACATCCTGCAAAGCATAAATGATATCAAAGCCACTGACCCAGCAGATTACTGCGAAGGAAAATAAAACGGGCAAAACATCAAATCTTCCTGTTACGGCAAGGTATGCGCCTATTGGCGCAAGCGATAAACCAAGACCAAGCACAAGGTGACAAAGTGGTGTAAAACGTTTTGTATAGCTGTAAAACAACACTACAAAAAGTGCTGCCGGCGAAAGGTAAAAACAAATCTTATTGATAAAGAAAGTTGCTATGATAAACAGCAGGCAATTGAGTATTACAAATCTCAGTGCACTGTGGGGCGATATGATACCTTTTGGTATTTCCCTGATGGCCGTTCTGGGGTTCTTTGCATCGAAACTCCTGTCGAGGTAACGGTTGAAGGCCATGGCAGCGCTGCGTGCTGTAACCATGCAGAGCAGTATTAAAATAAACTTCTGTATATATTCTCCGGCAGGAACACCTGCAAAAGCCGGTAAAACAAAATGCGGAGTATCGATGGCTGGCACCGGCATATTTTGCCAGAAGAAAAGCTGCGCTGTTCCTAAGAAAAAACCAATCATTGCGAAAGGCAATGCGAAAATGGTATGACTGAATTTTACCAGGCTTAAATAATTCTTTACTGTACTCATCTTACACTATTTAAAAAATGCCAATCTTGGTTCAGATAACTTATACAAAACAATACCGGCGGCAACTGAGATATTCAGGGAGTGTTTCATGCCCAATTGTGGTATTTCTATACAACCATCGCACAGGGCTATTACTTCGTTGTTTACACCTGCTACTTCATTGCCAAAAACCACCGCAAGTTTTTCACTGGCTGGTGCGGTAAAATTTTCAAGTGAAATGCTTTGCGCTGCCTGCTCCACTGCATACACTTTATAACCCCGCTCTTTCAGTTCTTTTACCGCAATGGTGGTTTCAGCAAAATGCATCCAGTCTATTGTATCTGTGGCACCCAATGCTGTTTTATGTATATCCCTGTGTGGCGGTTGTGGTGTATAACCACATAAGCAAATACCTTCCAGTAAAAAAGCATCTGCAGTTCTGAACACGCTGCCCACATTGTGCATACTGCGTATGTTATCCAGCACTGCTATAATACTGTTCTTGTCTGCAGCTTTAAATTGTTCGACCGATTTACGGCTAAGCTCATCCATGCTTAGTTTGCGCATGGTGCAAAGATAGCCTTGAAAAAATAATGTTTGGTGCCGGAGTACGAAGACCGCATCTGGAGCGCTGAGCAGCGATAAAAGCGTACAAGAGTGCGACGCAACAACAGCTTAATAGTAATTTTACAGCCTGGTTAACCATAAAATTTACAACTATGATTATCTGGAAGTGTAAACCATTCAGAGACCTTTCTGTATTTGAACTGTATGCGATACTTCGTTTGCGCAGCGACATTTTTGTTGTGGAACAAAACTGTGTTTTTCTTGACATGGATGACAAAGACCAGCATTGTGACCACCTGTGCGGATGGAGTGGTGATATTCCTGTAGCTTATGTAAGGCTGGTACCACCGGGTGTTGCTTATGATGAACCGTCGATCGGCCGCGTGGTTACCGCTAGAGCATTTAGAAAAAGTGGCATTGGCAGAACGCTGATGGAAAAAGCGATTGAGCATTGCGGTAAGTTGTTTGGCCACACAAACATCAGGATTGGCGCACAACTGTACCTGAAAAAATTTTATGAATCATTGGGTTTTGTACAAACAAGCGACGTGTACCTGGAAGATGGTATAGAGCATATCGAAATGATTTTTGAAACTATGGATAATTTATAGCATAATTAATACGTTTATAAGGCTCAAGCAACCAAAACGTAATTACTTTGCACACGAATCCGATATGTGTAAAAAGATACTAACAACATTAAGTTTAATTCTCTTCGCGTCAGCCTATACCTTTTCTCAGAAAACGTATGACCTGGATGGTTTAAGAGACCTTACCAACTACTGGGAAATTGATATTACCGGTGGTGCTAACCAGTTTCTTGGCGATCTTGGAGGGCAAAAAGGCATTGGCCGCGATGGTCTGAAAGACTATAAAACCTCCGCAAACCGAATACTGGCAGGCGTTTCAGGCACTTATAACATTACCAACTACTCCGCTGTTAACCTGGCTTTTAACTATGCAGGTATTTATGGTGCAGACAGCATCATAGATAATACGGGAAACATGGAACGCTGGCGTTATTATCGCAACCTCAGTTTTAAATCAAATGTTTTTGAAGCAACGGCTACCTACACCTTTTACCCGATCATGTTTATGTACCGCAATAAGATTGAACTTTTCCGTTTCAATCCTTATATAAGTACCGGCATAGGTCTTATGCATTTTAACCCCAAAGCGAAGCTGGATGGCAAGTGGTATGCACTGCAACCTTTTCGCCTTGAAGGGCAGGGTTTTGAAGAATACCCTGACCGCCAGCCATACAAACGCACCGCGATTTTTATACCTGTAAATGTGGGTGTTAAGTATTACTTCAACAATCGTCTTGCACTGTCTGCAGGTTTAATGATGCGCAAAACGTTTACTGATTATATGGATGATATAAGTACTACGTATATTGATCCTGCACTTTTTGATAAATATTTTTCACCTGAAAAAGCAGCCATAGCCAAACAACTCTACTCAAGATCTCTTACACCCTGGAAAGTTAAACCCGATATCGTAAAGGCAGATGCATCTGACAAAGACAGCTATGTTACCTTTAGTTTGAAACTAAGTATCAGGCTTGATAAAAGACTTTATATCTACTATCCCAAATTATAATTTTTTTTTAAGGTTCCGGGCTTTATCGCCGGCATGAAGCTTTACTTGCGTCGCACACTTGTACTCCTTATCTCTATTCAGCAACCAGGCACAATCCCCTAAACAAGCAATGAAATCGCGTATTCTAATACTTTTTCTACTTCCGGTGTTACTTGTAGCCTGTAACGAAACTTATGCGCAGCGTAAAAAGAAAAAAGATCCACTCGCAGATGCAACGCTTTATATATTCAATGATGACTGGTCTGCTGCAAAAACATACAACGAGTGCACCTATTTTATGCAACTAACTAAAGAGTCAGACTCGTTATACATATGCCACTATTATAATAAACTTGGGCCCATGATAAGACAGGAGCCTTATAAGGATGCTGATTTTACAATTGCTAATGGCAGGTTTTGCTGGTATAATAAATCCGGCAGCCTCGATAGCACAGGGTGGGTGTCCAACAATAAAAAAGATCACGGGTGGGATTACTACCAGGGTGGCAAGCGTTCGTTAACAATGGAATATCTAAACGGACGTTTTGTACGTACTAAAGACTATCAGCAGGAAATATTTATTAATGCAGATGGAACAAAAACGCCGTTTGAAGATAGAAAAGCAAATGATGTAATCAATAAGGATTCCTTTACCACCATACAGGTTGAAGCAAAATTTAAAAACAGTGTTGATGACTGGACCAACTATTTAAAAGATAACTTAAAAACACCGGAACGCCTGATGAATATTTTAGGTGTGGGAGTACACACCGCAATCGTTGTATTTATGATTGACAAAGAAGGCAAAATTGACAAGGATATTTATCTTGAAAAGTCTGTTGAATGGGCCGGCGATAATGAAGTAATTGCTTTAATCCAAAACGCTCCTGATTGGCAACCTGCCTATCAGAATAACAAAGCTGTTTTTTACCGCATGAAACAAAGTATTTCATTCAGCGTAAACTAAACGCTACCAGGTTTACTTTTTAAACCTGGTAGCGTTTGAACATTTTATCAAGTTTATGCCATCTCAATCTTCAGGAACTTCGCAGTATGGCTTTCTTTAGCTTTTACAATCATTTCTTCAGGTGTTCCTTCAAACAATATTTTACCGCCACCATCGCCACCCTCAGGACCAAGATCAATCACATGATCAGCAACTTTTATTACATCAAGATTATGCTCAATTACTAATACGGTATTACCACGATCAACAAGTTTATTAATCACATCCAGCAGGTGTTGAATATCCTGGAAATGTAAACCGGTGGTCGGTTCATCCAGGATATAGAATGTTTTACCAGTATCTTTTTTAGCAAGTTCTGTTGAAAGCTTTACACGCTGTGCCTCGCCGCCGCTAAGCGTTACAGCAGACTGCCCCAGTGTAATATAGCCCAGGCCAACATCCTGCAATACTTTTATTTTACGGTAGAGATAATGCACTGGCTGAAAAAACTCACAGGCCTCGTCAACAGTCATATTCAGTACATCGCTGATCGATTTTCCTTTGTACCTTATTTCCAGTGTTTCCCTGTTATAGCGTTTGCCATTACATTTCTCGCAGTGCACATACACATCCGGCAGAAAGTTCATTTCAATTACACGCATTCCGCCGCCTTCACAAACATCGCAGCGGCCGCTTTTAACATTGAACGAAAACCGCCCCGCATTGTAACCGCGAATCTTTGCTTCGGGAACGGAAGCATACAATGTTCTGATCTCTGTAAAAAAACCGCAGTAGGTCGCAGGATTGCTTCTTGGCGTTCTGCCAATGGGTGACTGGTCTATTTCGATAACCTTATCGATGTTCTCAAGGCCCTTGATCGTCTTATATTCCATCACATTCACCCTTGAATTATAAGCATGCTTCGCAAGCAGCGGGTACAGTGTTTCGTTGATAAGTGTTGATTTACCACTGCCACTAACACCGGTAACAACGATCAGTTTACCCAATGGAAATTTCACTGATACATCTTTCAGGTTGTTTCCTTTCGCGCCCTTTAGTTCCAGTACTTTTCCATTACCCTTTCGTCTTTCTGCAGGAATGGCAATTGTTTTTTTACCACTCAGGTATTGGGCAGTATCAGAATTTGACTCCAATATTTCTTTTGGTGTACCAGCTGCAACAATTGACCCGCCGTATTTACCAGCCTTCGGACCAATATCCACTAGGTAATCAGAAGCCATCATAATGTCTTTGTCATGCTCTACCACAAGCACACTGTTACCTATATCCCGCAGGTTTTGCAGGGCAGTAATTAATCTGTGATTATCCCGCTGGTGCAGACCAATAGAAGGTTCATCCAGTATATAGGTAATACCCTGTAATTGGGAACCGATCTGTGTTGCAAGCCTTATGCGCTGAGACTCGCCACCACTAAGCGTTCTGGATGGCCTGTTTACAGAGAGATAGGTAAGGCCAACATCCAGCAGGAACTGCAGCCGCTCTCTTATTTCCTTCAGTATATCTTTTGCAATGGCGTTTTGTTTATTACTCAGGCGCTTTTCAATATCGATAAACCATACCATCAGTTTATCGAGGTTCAAGTCACTTAGCTCAGAGATATTCCGCTCATCCACTTTAAACCAAAGACTTTCTTTTTTCAAACGTGCGCCATGGCAGGTAGGGCAATTTTTTAACGTCATGTATTTCTGCACCCACTCCCGCAACACTTCGGTGCTGTACGATGAGGAAAACCATCTTTTCAGCATGGGTATTATGCCTTCATAACTGCCGGTATATTCATTCGGCACAGACTCATCATCCGTATCAACATCGAGTGACGCATTGATGCTTTTATCGCCGTACAACAACAGGTCAAGCTGCTCTTTGGGCATATCCTTCAAAGGCACATTTAGTTTGATCTTGTGTTTCTTTGCAAACACTTTCACCTGCTGGTAAACACTTGCATCCCTTTCTTCGCCAAGCGGCACAATACCGCCTTCTTCCACCGTTTTAGTTTTATCGGGCAATACAAGTTCCATGTCTATCGTAAACACACTGCCCAGTCCTTTACAGGTAGGGCATGCGCCGTAAGGAGAATTAAACGAGAACGAATTGGGAGAAGGTTCTTCGTAACTGATGCCGGTATCAATGCACATCAGTTGTTTGGAATATTGAGCAAGTTCATCACTGTCGTTCACAAGCATGAACATCAGGTCTTTGCCCATCTTAAGGGTTTGCTGTACGCTCTGGCTTATACGCACCCTAAACTCCTGCTCTACTTTCAAACGATCTACCACAACTTCTATATCGTGAATTTTATATCGATCCACCTGCATGCGTGGCGTTATGTCTTTTACCTCTCCATCTACACGCACTTTTACAAAACCTTTCTTGCGTATGTCTTCAAACAATTCCCGGTAGTGCCCCTTACGGCCACGTACAAGCGGTGCAAGTAATGTGATCTTTTTGCCTTTGTATTTTTGAAAAATGTTCTCTACAATTTCCTCTTCACTAAACTTCACCATTTTTTTACCCGTGTTGTAACTGTATGCCTCCCCCACCCTTGCAAACAGCAAACGAAGGAAATCATAAACTTCGGTTACGGTACCAACTGTAGACCGGGGATTTTTATTGGTAGTCTTCTGCTCAATAGAGATTACGGGAGAAAGCCCGGTGATCTTATCTACATCGGGTCTTTCCATATCACCGATAAACTGCCGCGCATAGGCGCTGAAACTCTCCATATAACGGCGCTGACCTTCATTAAAAATGGTATCGAACGCTAGCGACGATTTGCCGCTGCCGCTTACACCTGTAAATACAACCAGCTTATGCTTGGGTATGGTAATGTCAATGTTTTTCAGGTTATGTTCACGTGCACCAATTACTTCAATCACTTCTTCCTGCTGCGTACTTACTGTAGCAGCCACTTCCGCTTTCTTTTTCGCCATAATAGTTTTTGCTAAACGTCAAAATTAACTAAGAGTTTTAGAAAGACAAGGCTAAATTTTTGTGCCAAAAAAGCCTGCAACATGCCTCTGCCTGTGTAAAAACCAACGCTGGCAGCCCATGCCCACACATGCACTGCCGTACAAGTGAGTGACACAACCGGGGCATAATAGTAGCAATACAGCCGGCAAAACAATCACCATTTTCGTGCATAATTTATTTGGCATAAAAAAGAAATGATGTTACCGGCAGTAGAATAAGCATGAGACTTTTGTTGTGTCACTCACTTGTACTGCAACAATACTACCCGGCAGGGTGCGGCCATGTTACGTGTAAATAACCCCGTTCATGTATTTAACAGGCAAAGGCAGGGCAGATTGTGATTAGCGGTTTCCACGTTTTCATAATTACAATTTCCTTTGTTGAAATTAACTGCTATGAAAAAAATGATCATTCCCTGCCTGGCAATGATGGCCTTTGGCATCAGCGCCGCTGCACAGGCTTTGCGTATACCGGGTACTGCCAATATTGTATGCATGACCGGCAGAAAAGTAGGCGTTACAGATATAGAAATAAAATACAGCGCGCCGGGGGTAAAAGGCCGCGAAGGCAAGATTTACGGCACCGGTGTTGTACCTTTTGGATATGAAGTACTCGGCTTTGGTTCAAACGTAGCGTCACCATGGCGTGCCGGCGCAGATGAATGCACCACCATTGCTTTCTCTACAGATGTAAACATCAACGGCAAAAGATTGCCTGCAGGTAAATATGCATTTTTTATAGAAGTACAGCAGGATACCAGTGTGCTTATTTTTAACAGGAACACCAGGGAATGGGGCAGCTATTTTTACCGCAAAGAACTGGATGTACTACACGTAGGCACCACACAAAAAAAGAACCTGCCGCAGATGCAGGAAAGACTGGTATATGATTTTGCAAACCAGACAGACAGTACAGTTGATATTGAGTTAAAATGGGAAAGATGGAGCTTCCCGATTCATGTTTCAGTAAACTTAAAAGAAACCGTACTGGAAGATATAAGACAGCAAATGAGCGGTGCAATTGGTTTTGACCCCGCCAGCCTGGAAGCTGCTGCGCAGTGGTGCGTGGCTAACAACATTAACTACGAAGAAGCGCTGAACTGGATAACCAGTGCGACCGACCCCAATCTTGGTGGAAAAAATTCATTTGGTGCAGCATCAACAAGAGCTGCATTACTAAGAAAAACGGGTAAAGAAGAAGAAGCAACAAACATCCTGAATGCGGCGCTGGGAAGCGCTTCTGTAATGGAATTGCATACTTATGGAAGGCAGTTGCTGGCCGAACAAAAAGTACAGGAAGCGTTTGCTATATTTCAGCAAAACTTTACCAAAAACAAAGGCGCATGGCCCACCAATATGGGTATGATGCGTGTGTATGCTGCAATGGGTAATTACAAGAAAGCGCTGGAACATGCAAAGGCAGCATTACCGCAGGCACCTGATGAGCAGAATAAAGCTTTTATTGAGAATGCGATTAAGCAATTTTCTGCAGGGAAGCCTTTACAGTAAATAACACGACAATCTTTATAAAAAATGCGCAATTTCAGTTGCGCATTTTTATTAGTGCAATAGCTTCACCGTTTGCTTTTCTCCTGAAGTGTTGGTAATCTCAAAGAAATAAATACCCGGCGCAAGGCTGTTCATCATGCCCGTGGAAGGCAATACATTTTTGCCCTGCTGAGCCTGTAACGTAGCTTTTACAACCGTTCTGCCAGATACATCTACAATGCGTATATAAATTGTTTGTGCTTTTGTACTGTAGATAGTTGACTGGTTAAAATCGTATACCGGGTTGGCAGTAATAAGTTTCATGGAACCATTTATCTGCGGCAGAGACACTGCGCAGGCACCTGTGTTTGGAAGGTTGCTATCCAGCCATGCAAGTCTTGCCGTAAGCCAGTTTTTTAGTGCCGCTATTTCGCCACTATAAGTTGATGGTATGGGTTCCGGATTTGGCCAGATATATGTGCCTAAAATCGGCCATTGAGTAAAATGCCGTTGCTGTGCTTCATTTACGAGTGAGGCAACAGAATCTATCATGTGAAAGATACTTTCATTACTCAGTACACTTTGCCGCAGATCTTTCCACCTGCAGAGCAAATTTGATTTGAAAGTGCTATCCTGCATAAAACGATTCCACCAGAAGGGTATTTGCCAATAGTCATCGCCGCATACAGAATTAAACTGGTAAGCCCAGCCGGTAGTAAGATACCCATCGCAGTAGTCGGCATTCCTAAAAGCAAGGTCATAATCCCACACAGGCCCTGCAATAATTTTGTTGTTGATGCTGTTGCGGTCTTTATAGAAGTAGCTGCTTAGCCTGTAGCCATCAACATTCCGGCTTATTTCATTTACAATAAAGTAATCGATGAAAGAAAGTTCGTCAGCAAATTTCCGAAACCCGGTAGCGGCATTCTGAAAATCGTTTCCATTCAGGGCATTTTCAAAACTGTCTACATAATTTTTGATATAGGCCTGTTGCTCTGTTGTAATGTCTTCCAGTTTGGGATAAACATAACTAAACTGTATGTTGGCCCCGGGATTGTTGTTAGGATGATAAGCAGAAAACCAACCGTCTGCTTCTTTATCGATGCTGAAGATGTAACCGCCTGTAACTGCATCACCGGCGTTATCCTTGTCACTCATTTTTTTAATGTCTACACGGCCGCCATCTCTTTTTATCTTTTCCATAAATACATATACGCCGGCATAATTACCATTGAGTATTACTTCTACAAAACGGCAATGCGCAGCCCAGTGACCGAGATTGACAGACATTGTATAAGCAAGAAAATTACGCATGAGTGTTTTATCTGTATAAGGCGCATACAATACCCAGTCGCTCTCTTCGGGCATACCAAATATTGACTTATCCACGCCATCTCCTGCATCGTCCCACAACTCAATGGAATAAGACTTCATGGGGAACATTTGCGAAGACTGGCCACGTATTTCTATACCGATCTTTCCATTGTATTCATTGAAAGGGTCTGTGGTATTATTACGAACACCATCGCCATTAAAAATGATACCCATGTCTGCAGTGATCTTGGGATCGTCTAAAATTTCCTGGCCGTTTGTGTTGATGATAACAATGGGCAAATTTGAAGAGGTAAGGTTGACCTGCGAAGAAGCATGTAGGGAACAGCAGGCAACTAAAAGCACAAAAAGCAGTCGTTTCATTATAACAAGTTATAAGGCAAAGTAAACGATATATTATGTATGCAGGCCGGGCGGGTGTCAGGTGTGGAATAATTTGTAAAACACTGGTGGTGCAACCAATAGCCATAACGGGATCAGTATCCATATACGCCCTTCAAAAATGTTGTAGTCGTGTAATAATTCGTGGAGCGCTTTTCCGCGGTAAAAGCCGAAACCAAACTCAAACGCCAGCGTACAGCATAACCAAAGAATGCCGCATTGCAGTGCCTGCGTGGATGATGCAGGCGGATATGCTTTAACAATAAAAGCGATGTACAAGGCAAACAAGAGCAGCAATGATGCCGTGGAAAGCTGGTGGGCCAACAGTTCTCCGGTAAATTTTTTATACACCACGTCACGCAGCGCGCCATTTGCAACGGCCAGCAGCAACATAGGAAACCATGCAATGAAGTACCTGAGCATTGCTATTTGTTTGTGCAAAGCAAAATATTTACAAGGGTATTGTGTATGACTGTGATCATCGGTATAAATGAGCGTACGCAAAAAATATGAAACGACAACAACTGTACGGATTATTGGTATTTATTTTGTACAAAAAGGCACATGCGAAATCCATTGTTAATATGCACGCTTTCGTTTTTACTTTTCGCCTGTAATGAGCAAGGCAACAACGCTGCGGGTATTGCTGACAGCAGCACTGCTGTTTCAGCACAAGCAGCACCGGCAGCCAGCGTTAATGAAACGAGAGAAAATGTAAGTGACAAACCTGTTGCCAGCTTTTCCAGGAAGGTGCCCGATGAACTAAACGACTGGAAGTTTGCGGTGAACGTGTATGAAACAAAACAAACTTTCCGTTTTTTGATGAAAATGCAGTACATGGAACTTACAGCAGCAGATACATTGAAAATACCAAATGTGGGCATGGAGCCGATTGTAGAAATAAGGCCGGGCAAAGATGCATTCTCCTGCATTGTTGGTTTTCTTGATAAAGACAAAACTTTTAAAGAATATAAACTGGTTACAGCAAAAGACAATAACTTATCAGTTAAAATACTGCACCGCTATGCAGCAGTAACCTACGAGGTGAAATAAGCCGGAGACAAAAACGCCGGCCGCAGATGGCGAATAGCGATATAGCCGTACAAGTGAGTGACACAACCGGGGCCGATAGTAGCAATGCTGCTGGTTCAATAAATAAAAAATGCAGATCAATCGATCTGCATTTTTGCTATAAACATGTTTTGTGTTTACTTTTTGGATGTTGCCCACTCGATCAGAATGTCTGCAACTTCTGCTCTTGAAAACTCGGCTGGTGGTCTTTCACCATTGCTGAGCATTTCACGCACTTTGGTACCACTGAGAGAAACCTGAGTAGCATTTTCAGGAGCTGTTTTGCTGCTGGCCATACCATTTGTTTCTTTACAGAAGAAAGTGTTTTCAAATTTCAAAATCTGCATGCCCATTTCCGGACCTACTTTATCCATAATAACCTGTGCATCGTAAGTGCCATAATAAGAACCAACGCCTGCATGGTCGCGGCCGATGATCATGTGTGTGCAGCCGTAATTTTTACGGATGAGCGTGTGGTTGATCGCTTCACGCGGACCAGCATAACGCATAGCTGTTGGTAATACGCTCAGCTTGGTATTCTTTGGATTAAAGTAACCAGCGATAAGGGCTTCGTAGCATTTCATACGAACCGGCGCAGGAATATCATCGCTTTTTGTTTCACCAACAATCGGGTGTATCAACGCACCATCAACAATTTCCTGTGCGCATTTGATCAGGTATTCGTGTGCGCGGTGTATAGGATTACGTGTCTGGAATGCAACGATCGTGTTCCAGCCGCGTTTTTCAAATTCTGCACGTGTATCAGCAGGATCGATAAAATATTTATCATCGATTGCATCGTGACGAACAGGGCGGTTAACCATTTCAAGCGGGCCTGCAATAAATTTATTGCCACCTCTTAAAATTGCAGCTACACCCGGGTGTTTGTCTTCTGTTGTGCCAAAACATTTCTGCGAAAGGTTTGCAAGGTCAAGCTCAAACTTTTCTTCGATGGTCATTACAGCCAGTAAGCGGCCTTCTTTATCGTTCAATGCTATTTCCTGGCCTACAGAAAGGCTGTCGTACTCAGCAACGGGCAGCAAAATAGGAATACCCCATGCAAGTCCGTTGGTAAGTTTCATATCTTCAATAGCTGATTCAGAATCAGCTTTTCCCATAAATCCTGTTAGCGGGCTGAAAGCACCTACGGCAATCATTTCAATATCTGCACCATAACGGTCTTCCAGTGTAATGTTGGTAATTTCTTTTGCTTTAGCTTCCAGTTCTGCTTTGCGTGCACCTGTAGCAATGCGGTTTACCAGGGTGCCACCATGTGGTTGGATCATTTTTTATTCAGTGTTTTTGTGAAGGAAAATTGTGATTATGCTTTTGTGATGTAACCTTTTTCTTCCAGGTATCTCAGTACGGTTTCAGCACTTTCATCAAGAGATTGTGCACCGGTATCAACTGTTAATTCAGCATTCACAGGCGCTTCATACGGATCGCTGATGCCTGTAAAGTTTTTGATTTCACCTGCACGTGCTTTTTTGTAAAGACCTTTTGTATCGCGGCCTTCACATACTTCGAGCGAAGCAGCAACATATATTTCAACAAATTCTCCTTCGGGTACCAAAGCACGAACCATGTCACGGTCAGCAATGTATGGAGAAACGAAAGCTGTAGAAACAATAACGCCGGCATCAACAAACAGTTTAGCTACCTCACCAATTCTGCGAATGTTTTCTTTACGGGCTTCAGCATCAAAGCCGAGGCCTTTGTTCAAACCCATGCGAATATTATCTCCGTCAAGCACGTAAGTGTTATAACCACGTTCAAAAAGTTTTTCTTCCACTTTATTTGCAAGGGTAGATTTGCCCGCACCGGAAAGACCTGTATACCACAGGATTGCGCTTTTATGACCGTTTTTACGATGGCGGTCTTCTTTGGTAATTGTAGCATTATGCCACACGATGTTCTTTACAACTTCCATTAGTTTGGATATTTTTTAGGTTTTGAAATTTGCGGCGAATATAGCTTAAGTTCCCCATAATACCGGGTGGTCGAAAATGTTTTTCCCTTAATTCTATATTAATTATAGGAATTAATTTTGCTATATAACAAAGTAATTATATATAATTTTTTACAGGTCAGCAGCAGCTATTATAGCATCGCCTGTTGTGTCACTCACTTCAGGGTTCTTCTTTCATGGCAGCAGCAGTCCGCGGTCCTGTCTTGTGGCAGTTAGGCAACAATGTTTCCTGCAAAATCATCGTTGCACACTGCATGAAACCCACATCCGGTTTCGCATTATCTTCACTCAAAATTCTGTACATGCAGCGTGCAACATTCAGCATAAAAGGAAATTTTGTAGATATACCGCGCAAGAGTATTTATGCCGCA